>JACRMT010000004.1:600000-907574 GCA_016214855.1 Nitrospirota bacterium
AACCCCTGCTGCTATTTCATCTTCGGGGCCTCCTCGGAATTTACATAATGAATGCCCCATGGGCCCGTGCCATGGAGCTGGATAACCGTCTCTTTTTTTGTAAATGCAAACATCTTGGTTCCGGCAGGCATTATGGCCACACTCCCTGCTCCGAGCCCCTTTGCGTTTTTCGGCTCAGTCTTCTCGCCTATCCCGAGATAAAGGGTGCCTGAGATAACTGTCACGCGTTCAACAGCAGGATGCGTATGGAGCGGAAGCTTTGTGCCTGCAGGGAGCTTAAGCCGTAAGGTAAAGGGAGCAGCCTCTTTCAGAACGCCTTCGATAATGACCATCTTTGCACCTGAAGCCACGGATGGAGCATCTGTCCACTTAAGGTCGGATGTAGTGACCATAATATGCTCCGTCTTCCCTTCTTCTGCCCTCATAAAAGACGCGAAAAGCAAAGACACTGCTATAACCATTAAAGCAATTTTTAAGGATTTCATGACGCCTCCTTTTTTTGAATTCTGACTTTTATACGATATTCCCCTGCCTCCTATGCCCTCTCAATACTTGCTGCTCACCTCCTTTCAGTACCTATTATTGTTCCAGCATATCCGGGTTTCTCCGCATATCTCCTGCCCTCATCTCGGAATAGTTCCATTTTCTCACATTCTTCCCCCTTAAACAAGCGGCGACATACAATAATCGACATGGGGGTACGCAGGACGATGAGCTTGGGCGTCGGATATTACCGATAAAGTGAGTTCTTCAGAACCGATCATATCCGGCATGGTATGCCGGAGGGCATAAGCTGGAAGGGCGACTGTTGGGTTAGCGCAGTTGCAGAAAGCTTTTTCCTTACACCTTTAACGAGGTGTATGTCCTGAAGTTGAATTAGGAGGCAGGGCAGTTATCTTCGTGCCTGCAAAATCACGGCAAGGCCGCTCTTATCAGGTGCCGTATCGATGATCATTTCATTCAGAAAAAGGAGCGAAAAAAACAGCATATAAACCGGGTAATGCAATCCCTCTGCACTACCCGGTTTGTCGCGCATATATCGACTCTCAGACCTGTCTATTTCGCATCTACGGTAAATTTTGCAGTAGATGTCTTGCCTGCCTTAGTGATCTTGACCGCAATATTCCAGGGGCCGGACATGGATAAGTTCATCACAGCCTTGTACACTTTTCCCTTGAGTTCCGCGTCTGTCTTGTAATTCATGGCTGGCATTCCCGGCATGGCCGGCATGGAATAATCAACAATCACCTTTACGTCTGAGACGTCCTTTCCAGAGGCGTCTTTTATCTCAATAGCAATATTATTGTCACCCACAACAGGCGGGTTCTTATCGATCCTCACCTCAACATCAAAATCTCCGGCCTTCTTTTTCACTTCATAGTCTTTTGCGATCGCGACACCAAATGCCAGAACCACCATAAGAACAACAAATACCATCTTTTTCATTACATCCTCCTTTATCGTGCACTGTCATGTGCTTTATTTGATCTGATTTTACCATGAGATTTTGAAGATAAAATGAATATTATTGAATATTATTTTCGCATTCACCTATAATAGACAATGTCTGATGATTTTGAAACATTTGCGCGGCAGGTCGGCACCGGCAGCACCGATAAGGCCTATGCCAGGAAGATGCCTCAATGCCCCCAGTGTAAAGAATTTCTCAGCGAAACCTATCTTGAGCAGAACCCTTTTCCCGAGGTCCCCTGTTCTTCCTGTGGATCGCTGATAACCGTCAGGTCCCGTCGCGACGATGATCTTACCACTATGGATAAGAGGACTGAAAAACGTTGTCCTGTTTCATTAAGGGTTTCCTACATGACTTTTAATGAGTTCATTGACGAATACACCAAGAACGTGAGCAGGCGGGGCATGTTCATTAAAACAAAGCGGCATCATGAGCTTGGCGAAGTTGCAGAGCTTCAGCTCCACGTACCTGAACTCCCCCATCCGGTCAGGATAAAGGGAGAGATCGTCCATGTAGAACTCAATGCTCCTCGTGAAGAGGACTGTGGTGTCGGCGTCAAATTCATTGATATTGATGACCAGAGCAGAGAAGCTCTTATCTCGTTCATCAAGGCCCGAGAAAACTGCGAATAACCGGTATGGTCTTCTGAGCAATTTTCCATTTTCCATCTTCTTCTCTCAACTGTCTTGACGCAACAGAAAATGTTCTGTTAGTCTAATGAAAATAATTACGGGAGCAATTATGCCAACGAAAAAAAGCAGCAATAAGACTGTGGCCAAAACAAAACCGCAGTCCTCACATACCACAAAAAAAGCTGCGCCGGCAAAAAAAGTAACGACAGCAAAAAAACCGGCAAAAAAAGCCGAACAGCCGGCCAGAGCGATGTCGAGGTCGCTGCAGGCAGGCAAAGTCGCGGCAAATAAATTGCCACCGAAAAAATCGAGCAGTTCAAAGTTTCAAAAAATAAGAAACATCCTTATTCAGCAGAAAGCTGCACTTCTCACTGAAGCTGAGGTGGCACTTAATGAGCTTCCAGGACAGACCACGTTTCCTGATATGGGAGACCAGGCATCTGCAGAGACAGACACGAATTTCATGCTGCGCCTGCGCGGCAGAGAGCAACGCCTCCTGAAAAAAATCGAAGAAGCTCTTGAACGGATCGACAGCAACACCTTCGGCATATGCGATGATTGCGGACTTGAGATCGATGTGAAGAGGCTTGAGGCAAGACCGGTAACAACAATGTGCATCGAATGCAAGATGCATCAGGAAGAAGACGAAAAACGCAGGGAAGTCTGATTCCAGGTCGCATTCAAACGCTAACGGCGTTGGCTTCGTCGTCAGCTCCTCAACATACCAAACAGTATGCCTGCGTCACTTCCTCACTTGCCGTCTTGTTATCATTTTGAATGCAACCTGGAATAACTAAGCTCGCCTGAATTCCCGTGATCTGAGGTTCCTTTCCGTAACATATCTGCTGTGTTCGTCAATGAGCAGCGCCAGTTCCTTCAGTATGCGTTCGTCAGGCTTTAGCCGATCCAGTTTGGATATCTCCCACCGCATCAGACTCGAATAAAATGCCGTAACCCCCGGGGAAAGCCTGCTGCTGACATCTTCATCTTCCGAGCATTTCACGCATAAGACGGTCCCGTGAGACAGATGAAAGGCATTGCTTCTGTCACCGCATCGGCCGCAGATATGAAACCCGGGCAGGAAGCCGGCAATATCGAGAAGTTTAAGCTTGTAAAAGAGGGCAATGAGGGGATTCTGACAGTCAGTTTCCATGATCGCAAGCGTTCTCATGAACAGGGGAAAGACATTCCAGTTCGTATCCCGTTCGGGCACAAGATGAATGGTCTGTTCAATAAGTTCCGATACGCGGAGAAAACACTGCAGAGATTCCCGCAAGGTGATGAATGAATGGACAATGTCAGCCTGCGTCAATCGGGGCAGGGCAGCGTCCTCTTTTCCCCAGAACGCAATGCGCGAGAAGGTCAGGGGTTCAAGACTGCTGCCGAACCTGCTTTTTGTCTTTCGCGGGCTCTTTGCGAACACCTTGATGATGCCGAGGTCTTTGGTGAGGTATGTGGCAATGAGGTCTGCTTCACCATACGGGATGGTCCTGAGTACGATGCCCTCGGTCCTCTGAAGCATCACATGATATTGCCGAAGTCTTCAGGCTTAAGGTTCTTCAGCCATTCATCAAGTTCATCAGCGGTCTTTGTACCGAGGATAGACTCCTCCACAAAGATCGGCACATTCACCCGCAGTGCGATCGCCACCGCGTCACTCGGCCGTGAATCGATCAGCGCCTCTCTCTGACCATCAGCGATATGGATAAGCGCATAAAACGTATTATCGATGATCTCGGTGATAACGACCTTGGTAGCCTTGGCGTTGAGGCCGTCGATCACATTCTTGATGAGGTCATGCGTAAGAGGTCTGGGCGTGGCGACCTTGCCGAGGGCAAGCGCTATCGAATCCGCCTCTGGTTTGCCGATCCAGATCGGAAGGGTCCCTGTGCCATCAGTCTGTTTGAGCAGCAGTATGTACATATTGCTCCGCGGATCGAAGAGAAGACCTTCAACCTTCATTTCAACGAACATCAGCGATACCCCAGCGTCTGCAGCATTTTTTTATCATCACGCCAGCCCTTCTTCACTTTAACCCAGAGTTCAAGGAACACCTTTGAATCGATCAGTTTCTCGATATCCCTGCGCGCCTGGCTGCCGATCGTCTTGAGCATGTCACCCTTCTTTCCGATGATAATGCCCTTCTGGCCTTCCCGTTCAACGTAAATTGCGGCACTGATACCGACAAGGCCCTTCTTCTTTTCTTTCCATTCCCTGATCTCAACAGCAACCGCATGGGGAACTTCCTCTGATGTGTTCTTGATGACCTTCTCCCTGATGATCTCGGCAGCCATGAACCTCTCATACTGGTCGGTGACCGTATCATCGTCATAGTACTTCGGCCCCTCGGGGAGGAGACCCTTTATTTTTTCGAGCAAAAACTCTATGCCTTTTACCTTGAGCGCAGATATCGAGAGAAATGCATTGAAGGTAAAAAGATCGCCATACGCATGGATAATGTCAGAGATCTCAGAAGGACTTTTGCTGTCAGCCTTGTTCAGCACGAACAGGACGGGTGTTTTCAGGCTCCGGAACAGGGCCATAACAGCGCGGTCTTCTTCAGGTTTGTTTCCATCGGTCACAAATGCAACAACATCAATATCCTGCATGGCCTCTTCTGCGGTCCTTACCATGGACTCTCCCAGAGCATGCCGGGGACTGTGGATGCCGGGTGTGTCGACAAATATCATCTGACTGTCCTCAAAGGTCCTTATGCCCAGGATCTTGTTCCGGGTGGTCTGCTGCCGGTCCGCCACGATCGCGATCTTTTGGTCGAGGACCGCGTTCAAAAGGGTCGACTTCCCGACATTCGGCCTGCCGATAAGCGCTATGAAGCCTGACCTGAACGTATCTGTCATCTCCTACCTGGTCTCAAGGTTCTGCAACGCCTTCCTGATCCTTTCAAGTCCCTTCCTGATATCGTCCATGGACGTTGCATAGGAGATCCTCACATAGTTATCGTCACCAAAGGCTTCGCCATGGACCAGTGCGACCTGTGCCTCTTCAAGGAAATAGAGTGCGAGGTCTGTCGATGAATTGATCGCCTTGTCTTTGAACCGTGCCCCGTAGATCTTAGCCGTGTTCGGGAACGCGTAGAAAGCGCCGTTCGGCATGATACAACTCATGCCGGGAATCGTGTTCAGTTCAGCCACAACGAATCTTCTCCGTCTGTCAAACTCTGCGCGCATGATCGCGATAAAGTCCTGCGGGCCCTTCAGCGCTTCCACTGCAGCCTTCTGTGTCATGGAGTTAGGATTGGATGTTGACTGACTCTGGATATTCGTCATTGCCTTGATTACCTCAGCAGGCCCTGCTGCGTAACCGAGCCTCCAGCCCGTCATGGCATGAGACTTCGACAGGCCGTTCACCACAATGGTCTTTGCCTTGATCTCAGGGCTGAGCGAGGCTATGCTGACATGCACAAAGTCGTCATACACCAGTTTTTCATAGATCTCATCGGATATAACATAAAAATTATGTTTGACCGCAAGCTCTGCGATCCTCTCAAGAGCCTTTTTATCGTAGAGCATGCCCGTCGGATTTGACGGCGAGTTCAGGATCAATGCCTTCGTATTCTTCGTAATACATGCTTCGAGCGCCTCGGACCTCAGCACAAAAGAATCCGACTCAAGCGTTTTCACGAAGACAGGCTTTGCATCGTTCAGGAGCACCTGGTCGGGATAGGAGACCCAGTACGGTGAGGGGATGATCACCTCATCGCCGGGACCATAAAGAGCCTGCGCAATATTATACAGACTGTGCTTAGCGCCGCACGACACCAGGATCTCTTCCCGTTTATAGGCAAGGCCATTGTCCTTTTGGAACTTCTCGATGACCGCATCCTTGAGCGGGTCAATGCCGCCCACGGCAGTATATTTCGTAAAGCCGTCCCTGAGTGCCTTGCAGGCAGCCTCTTTTATGTTGTCAGGCGTGTCAAAGTCAGGTTCGCCGACACCGAAATTGATGACGTCAACGCCTGAAGCCTTCATGGCCTTTGCCCTCGAATCAATAGCGAGGGTCGGTGATGGTTTTATCTTCTGTGCTCGTGGAGAAAGCATGCCGTATCCTTTCTGCTGCTTGGTTTTGTTTAGTATTCTAAAACATTTGCCGATGGTATGAAAAGCCTTTGCCTGATTTTTTGCGCTTCTCCATTTGTCAAAAAATATCACTTGATAAAATTCCTGTAATACGCGATTATAAATGACATCATGACCAGCACGCTTTCGTCATTAACGATAAAGGGGAAGACCATACCGGTGCCTATCATTCAGGGCGGTATGGGCGTCGGCGTGTCCCTCTTTCCTCTTGCAGCTGCTGTTGCAAAAGAAGGCGGCGTAGGCATCGTTTCGAGCGCCTGCCTTGACCGTCTCGTATCAGAGCGGACCGGCAAGAAACTCAATTCGTATGAGGCTGCTTATGAGGAAGTTTCCCGGGCAAAAGCGAATGGCGGTTTTGCCGGCATCAACATCATGTGCGCCCTTTCCCGTGACTACAATGATTCGGTCAAAGGAGCCCTCGATGCCGGTGCTGATGTGATCATTTCAGGCGCCGGCCTTCCTGTCTCTCTCCCCGCCATACAGAATCCGAAAGATACAGCACTGATACCGATCGTCTCATCAACACGGGCGCTCGAGATCATCTGCAAAAAATGGGAAAAACTGGGGTACCGCCCTGATGCAGTTGTGCTGGAAGGTCCGCTTGCAGGCGGTCATCTTGGTTTCAAGATGGACCAGATCGATATTGAATCGAACAAACTGGAGAACTTGTTGCCGCCGGTCAAGGACGCTGCAAAAAAATATGGAGACTTCCCTATCATAGTTGCGGGCGGCATCTATACCTATGAAGATATTGCCCGGTATATGAAAGCGGGAGCTGATGGAGTCCAGATGGGAACCCGTTTCCTCGCTACCGAAGAGAGCAGTGCGTCTCCTGACTATAAGAGCTCTGTTGTTGCTGCTCAGGACGAAGACATCATCGTTGCCTTTGATCCGGGCTCACCCTGCGGCCTTCCGTTCAGGATCATCAAGCAGTCTCCCATGTATGTCTCTGCCCTTTCAAAATTGCGCAAGCCGAAATGCGATAAGGGATATGTATTGCAAAAGGACAGTGAAGGCAAATACAGCATCTGTCCTGCAAAAGCAAGCAATGAGCACCATTTCTGCATCTGCAACGGACTGCTCAGTTCAGCCAACTATAACGCCGATAAGGAAGAACCTCTCTATACTGTTGGTACCAATGCATCGCGCGTGGATAAGATCGTCAGCGTCCAGAGCCTGATGCGGGAACTGACCGGCAAGGTTTGCGCTACAGCCTAATCTTTTTTTGGGTCTTCTCGTCTCGCGATATTCGGGCCGCCACCCTTAACCGTTCTCAAAAGAAAAAAACCCCCCACAAAAAAAACCGAAACAGCGAGGATCGCTGGCCGCTGGCTGCCGAAGGTTGAAGAGATAGAGCCGAATAGGAGAGGACCAAACACTGCAGAGGATTTCCCTACAAGAGAGTAGGTCCCGAAATACTCGCTTTCCCTGCCGGGAGGTATGAACTGGGTGAAGAATGCCCTGCTTGCTGCCTGGACCGTGCCGAGTCCCAGACCCGCAACAGACGCAAGAACGAAAAAATACGTCTTTGCTTCAATGAAATAGGCAGCAACAGCAACTGCAGACCAGAGCATGAGGGAAAGGGTCACGACCTTCTTCGGCCCCCAGACGTCGATAGGCCTTGCCATGACAAATGCTCCGGAAAGTGCCGTGACCTGGACAATGAGATAAAGGCTTATCAGTTCCAGCGAAGAAAAACCGAGCGTTGTTGCTGCAAAGATGCTTGAAAAGACAATGACCGTGTTCACGCCATCCTCATATACCAGATAGGAAAGCATGAATTTTCGAACTTCACGTCTGCTAAATATCTCGCGCATAACCGACAGGAAATAGGTCCATCCTTTTGCCGCTGATCCGGCAACTGACAGTCCTGTTCTTTTATCTTCAGGGAGATACATAAAAGCCGGCAGGGAAAAAAGAGCAAAGAAGAGCGCAACCATGATCCATGTCTCTCCGAACCTGCCTGCCTTTACAAGGGGCAGAGCGATAAGCAGGGAAAGGATCGAACCGCTGTACCCGACACCAAAACCCCAGGCAGATACACGGCCCTGGTATTCCCTGTCTGCGATCTCCGGCAGAAAGGAGTTGTAAAAGACCAATCCCCCTTCCATGCCGATATTGGCGATGAGTACGAGAACAAAACCTTCAAGCACCATCCCTTTTTTGAGAATTGGGAAGAACGATATGGCAATGACAGATGCTGCCGTGTACAGAAAAAGAAGGCGCTTCCGCCTTCCGCTGTAATCGGCAATGCCGCCGAGCAGTGGAGAAGTGAGGGCAACAAATGCCATGCTGAGCGATATCGCCCTTCCCCACCAGACATCTCCCTGGCCTGAGGCATTACCGACAATGGCAGATACATAGAATACCGGAAATATAACGGCAGCGATGACAGCAGAATAGCTCGAATTCGCAAAATCAAAAAGACACCAGCTGATGATCTGCCTGCGGTTACGCATTGCCAGGAAATAGCGGGAATGCGATCAGATCATTCCTTATCAAGATAGATCCTGATGTATGACTTTTTCCTGAGATCATTCAGACTCTCTTTCAGGCGCTCATTGAGGAGTTTTTCCGTAAGAAACATATCGATCTCATCTCGCACATCTTCATAGCCCTTGCCCTGGAAATTCAGGAGATTTGCGTTATAGAATTTTTCTATATCAGCGTCATTCACCCTGATGAAGGCGCGGATCTTGAGGTCTATATATTCCTTCAGCACCTCGTCGATCGTCGGAGCCTCAATGCGGTATTTTTTTGCCTCTTTCAACAGGATCACCCTGTTGATCATGGTATTAAGGACTTCTTCGTGCGTTACGATGCGGGACAGGGCATTGGCAGCCTTATAACTCTCTTCAAGTTCGCTCAGGGTGATGGCATGATCATCAACAAAGGCAATGACACGGTCCTGAATAGCGGCATCTGATATACCGGTAAGCAGTATGCCGTAAGCAGCAAGCCCGATAATAATAAAGAAAGCTCCTCTCGTAATGCCTCTGCCTGTCGCTGCTGTTGTCCTTCGAGTCATCCAGTGTCTACCCCCATTCCTAATTCTTCTGTGCCTACTGCCTACAGCTTACTGCCTTCACGGTCTTTAAAACGCATGGCCGATGCTGAAATGGATCACTCCCCGGCTTTCAGGAGAGCACTGCGGCGTCAGCGGAGCCGTCCTGTCCAGACAGATCTCATCCCGCTTCAGCTTATATCCGTAGTCAACCCTTAACGGTCCGACAGGAGTCGCATATCGCAGCCCAACGCCCACGGTATATTTAATATCAGTCGGAGAAAAGTCATTGGTATTGATCCAGACATTGCCGAAGTCAAAGAATGGCACGATGCTGATGTTCCTGCCGATGTCAGTTCTCAGCTCTACGCTTCCCATGACGAAGGAATTCCCTCCGGTAGGGTTTCCATCGCTTCCCTTCGGGCCGAGCGTATCCTGGTCATATCCCCGCACAGATGACCTGCCGCCAAGAAAATACCGCTCAACAATAGGAAGCTCCGTCGTTTTGCCGAATCCATAGGCAATGCCTCCCCGGGCCGAAAGACCGAGTACCACCCTCTTATGCAGTTCCTGAAACAGGTTCGCAAACGCGGTCACCTTGATAAAATGCGTCTCTGAGAAAAGCACCGGAGATGCAATCTTGACCGTTATTCCGGTAAGCAGGCCTTTTTTCGGTTCAAAGGGATTGTCACGCGTATCAAAGTAGAGTGAAGACCGTACGGAACTGATCGCAAGGGTCCCGACATCCTCCCTGCTCAGGATTACGTCCGGCTGTACATCCGTTGTTTTTACCAGCGAGAACTCGTAATAGAGCTCGCCCTTAAGAGAATCAGCCAGCTTTTTTTCGATGCCGACATTGACCGTGTCGCGCCGAAGCTGATATCGGACCACCCTGTCAGGGATCGTGAGTTCTTTTTTGTTCTCATGCAGCAATAAGACCCTGAGCGGCAGGGAGGTACCCAGAAACCAGGGTTCGCTGTACTGAAGGATAAACCTTCGGTCAAGTGAACTGAGCTCAGTTCTGAACAGGCCCTGCCGGTTGAGGCCAAAAAGATTTCTGTATCCAATTTCGAAAAAGCTCCTGAAATGTTCATACTCGGCATACCCGAGTCCGAATTCAAAAGTGCCGGCATTGCCTTCCTTAACGCGGACAAGGAGATCCTTCTGGTCTCCGTCGGCATCAGACGCCTCTATCTCCACGTCGGTAAACAGGCCGAGCTTGTAGAGCTTCTGCCGCTTCTGGGCAAGTATGCTGAAGCTGTAGGGGGTGTCCTCAGCATGGGCTATCTCTCTCCTGATCACGCCATACCGTGTCTGCCTGTTGCCTGCCACAACGGTCTTGCCGATCGTCTTTCTCCTGCCCTCGGCAATAGTAAAGAGAACCTGGGCACGGTGGTTCTCGATCGTACGCTGCACCATAACATCGATATTGGCATATCCCTCCCGGGCGTAGCTGTCGATGATACGAAAGCGGGCATCGGATATCTCAACCTCATTGTACGGCTGCCCCTGCCTGAGCGCGATGAGGGCAAGGATCTTTTCCTTTCCCGCCTGCTCAACCCCCTTGATATCAAGCATCCCAATGGTTGTGAGCATGCCTTCGTCTATGGGGACGATCAGGGTTATCTCGCCGGAGGCCTCGTCAGTCCGCAGTTCTATCTCCCCGACCGAGGCTTCAAGATACCCCAGTGCAGCGTAGTATTCCCTGAGCGTATCCCTGTCACGCTGTCTCAGGTCGGGGTTGTAAGGTCCGCCCTCTTTCAGTTCAAGCACACTTTGCAGTATGCCCGGAGGAAGCGAAGCCCCCCTGAACTGGATGGTTCTCACTGTTGTCCGAATACCTTCGAACACAAAAAAGGTCACCTCACTCTGCCGCTGATCCGACCGCACCACGGGCGCTATCTGGGCAAAGGAATAACCCTCATTATGATAGAGAGAAAGCATCCTGTTGACAGCCTCATCAATCGCCTCGTCATTGAAGACCTCTCCTTCAAAAAAGGGCATCTCTTTTTCGAGACGACCGGTCGATATCACCCTATTGCCGTCAATAACGGTCCGGAGTTTCTTTCCCGGATCGATCGATAGGGTAAGGATGCCGCTTTGAAAATCATACGGGCCGACGACCGGCTTTAGATAACCGTCCTTTTTCAAACGCTCCTTCAATGCCTGCAACTCTTTTCTGATCCTGACCTGGTCGTAGATATCGCCGGCAGATACCCTGATGTCATTCGGAGAAACCAGATCCATGCCGGTGACCCTCACCTCTCTTATAACAAGAGGGGGACCTGCGTCGATCGTAACGGTAAGTATCACTTCATGGTCATAGGTGCCTTCCCCGGATGCGCTGACATTGATCTTCGCTTCAGGAAATCCGAGGAGGGCAAAGTGCGCCTTGAGCTCAGCCGCAGCCTGTTCAAGAAGGTCGTGGCGCATCACCTCGCCCTCCTTCATTGAAAGCAGCTCCCTTATCTTTCCGGTGGAAAGAGAATTGTTCCCCTGCACCTCAACCTTCCGGATCCGATCTTTCTCTCTCACCCGCACGGTCACAAGGGATGGATCACCATCAGCGGCATGAATGGAGATGTCATCAAAGGCTCCCTTTCGAAAAGCCCGTTTAATGGCATTCCTGACGATCACGGCATCAAGGGGAACCCCTTCTCTCAAACCGAGCATATCGAGCATCTCTTCTCTTTCGATAGAGTGGAGTCCATAGATCTCGATCTTGCCGGCCGTAGCCGCATGGGACAGAAAAAAAGAGGACAGGCCAAGGTTAAGGCTGAGACTGAAACAAAAAATAAAAAGAAGTCGAATAAACCCATAGTTATGGCATAACCTCAGCCTTGGCCTTAACCTTTCTCCCTGCCCATCCATTCTTAACCTAAGCCTCAACCTGTCTTCTCCTATTTAAACTCAAATCTGAACCGGACATCTCCGCCTGCAATTCCCCGCTCATCGCGGACGCCGACCAGCGAGATATTGCTGTTCATAAAATATTCGAGCTTGACGACCTGCTCTTCTTTGCTGCCCAGAGCACTGGTATACGTAACAAATAACTTGTCCCCGAGCATGCGCTTGGATACCGTAACCCTGGGCTCGACCGTTCCGGTGGTCTTTGAGACATAAGGATCGATCTGAAAACGGTCAAGGCCGGTTATCGAGCGCACCCTCTCCTCGATCACATCCTGCATCTTGCCCGTCACAAAAGATGTTGCTTCGCCCGCGCCTATGCCTGCCTCAAAGCCTTTGACGCCGCCCCCTGCCTGTCCGACCGTCAGCAGTGCAAGTACATCCATCTCCTTGAGCGGCGGATCCGAGACAAGCGCCATGTTGAAATGGTCAAGCTGTCCTTCAAGGTTCATCTTGATCCGGTATCCCTTGACCGTTGTCTCGGCGGCTATGGCAATCACCGGATCAAGCCGGTTCGGATCTGAAAAATCGGCGCTGGCATGCAGTATCTTGAACTCATTATTCCTGAAGTAAACTGTCCCATCCTTCGTCTCCAGCCTTCCAAACAGAACCGGACGATACAGGGTCCCCCGCAAAACCATATCAGAACTGACCATGGCCCGCGCCACATTATTGTCGATCGATATATCGTCCTTTCCGGCGATCCTGATGTTCAGATTCGCCTTCTCATAACTCGCAATATCCGCCCGGACCTTTTCTGTCCTTTTTTTCTGGAGCAGCCAGCTTTTCCATTCTACACGCTCCTTGTACCGGGCGCGGTTGATGTCAATGTTGCCGGAAACTATCTGCGAAACAGCGGTCCCCTTGTACAGAAGACTGCCGCCGAAGTTCACCGAGAACTCCGGTGATATGACGCTCGTAATATTATGCATCTTCGCTTCCACATAGAACCGGGAAAAAACGAATTTCTTCAAATACAGAACGCCGGACAGGTCCAGATCGCCGCCTCCCAGTTTGCCGCGCAGGTCCTGGAGCACAACCTTGTCATTATCCAGATACAGATAGCCTTTGAGGTCAGTGATGCGATAGGCCGGGTAATCCTTCAGGCCGATAGCGCCGTCAGCAAGACTGATACCGCCGTTCACCTTTGGGTTTTCCCAGTCGCCGCTTATACCGATAACGAAGACAGCATCACCCTTCAGGAGGCCAAGCCTGGTCGAAAAACTCTTAAAGGGAGAAAGCGCAGAACTGCCCTCCACCGCGATATTGTAGCTTCTGCCAAAGGCAATACTTCCGTTGGCGCGGAAAACCGTACTGCCGCTTCTCAGTGCTATTCGGCCAAGGGAAAGCTCCCTGTCCTTCAGATCAAGAGATATCTCCTCCTCGTTCGTAAAGCTGTACCCGTACATCGAAAGCACAACATGCCTGATCAATGCAGAACCCTCAATATGATTACGTGTGCCGTGGAGGGATACCGACCCGTTCAGGTTCAGGATAAGATCTTCCGGGATGTCCTTAAGCAGGGACGTTATCAGGAAATCATACCTGCCTGTCTGAAAATCGGCAGAAGCCTCCCAGGGCATGATACCGTCAGTTCTGCCCCTGGCCGAGATACTGATACGGTCATTGATGAGCTTTGCCGTTGCAATAAATTTCTTATCCTTCAGCGAGGCGGTGATCACACCCCTGCCGATCTGCTTTCCCTTGAGCGTTCCATCGATCATCCTGGCATCAAGGGTTATGGTCGGGTTATCAAAGTCTCCGTGGCCTTCAGAGGTGAGTGTGGCTATCACTTCTCCCTGGAGCGGCCGCTGGATGATATCACTGAGCCTGATCCTTTCGGCCGATGCTTTATAGGTAAATGTCTCGTCCGGATTGATGGTCATGTCTCCGCGAACAACAGTCTCCCCCTGTCTGACCGTCACTCCGGTGAAATCTATCTTGGACGCTGCATATCTGAAATCAAAGGACGATGCATGAATAGGTACCTCGAAAACAGTTGCCGATTCAAGGGATACAGCGGCCGTGATTTCGGGCAATTTCCCGAAGCCCTCCAGTCTTGCTGTCGCAGAGAACCGTCCGCTGCCTGAATACGCAGGATAAAATATCTTTACAAATTTTTCGCTCTCGATATTCTTCAGCTGGGCACGAAGACCCCATGTCGGCCTTGCAATATCAAAGAGCTCCTTTGCATCTTTAAAGGCTAACGTTCCGGAAACACGGGCATGCCCGGTTCTGTCCCCTGCCGCCAGATCCTTCACCTGAAGCAGATGCTTGCGGTACACCAGGTCTGCTGTTATGCTCTCGGCCTGATACCCCTCGATGGACGACTTTGTGACAGCAGCCCTGCCGCTGATCATGGGATCGTCAAAGGTCCCTGTCACTCTTCCTCTGAACTCACCCTCTCCCTTCAAAGGCTCAAAGTATGGAGCGGTTATCTCATGCAGGTCGGCAGTTGTCATCACCACGGGCAGATCAAGTGTTTGATGTTTGATATCTACCATACCGCCGGCAAGGGCCTCGGACTTCCCGGTCCTCACCGTAAGGTCCCGAAGTGCCAGCAGATCACCTTCGAGGTCATAGCTTCCTGTCATGGTCCTGACGCGTCCCAGTATGTCGTTACCGGCTTCGACGCTTGCATAGTCAAAGATCCCCTTCGGGCTGAAATTTTCGCCTGCGTGGTGAAGCGTGCCCTTCACTTTACCGGCAGGCACGCCGGGGTCCCAGCCGATCAGCGTGAAGAGAGGTTTGCTGTCCGCATCAGCAAAATCGATATCAAGAGTAAAATGATTGACAACAGGCAATGCTATGGAGGCTGATGCCTTTGCCCTGCCGTTATAAAGCTTGCCGTCACCGTCAAAAAAACTCATCGTGCCCTTCTCATAGAGGATCTTGCAGGCAACCCTGTCGATCTCGACCTGATAAAGGTTGCCTCTGGTCATGACAGCGTTGCCCCTGGCCACGATATCCCGAAGCGGCCCCTTCACCTCGCCCTTGAATTCAACCAGACCTTCCAGCTTTTCATGGACCTCCAGGAGTTCCATCAAGGTTTCAAGGTGAAAATTTCCTGCAAGTGAAAGGTCAAGGGTCGTATTATCCTTTGCGTAATGTACTGCCCCGTTCACCTTGATCGTACCCTCGCCGCTCTTCTGCAGCCCGAAGATCTCCTTAACCGATGAAACCAGCACAGTACCTGCGGTCTTTAAGGAGGCTTCTCCCTGACCGGCAGTACCCTCTGCCGTTACCTGCGAGCCATGGGTAGTGAGAGCAAGCTTTTTGATCGTCAGCGTATCCCCCTTGACAGTCGCCTGTCCGGAGATGGCGCCCGTGAAAGCCGGCAGTCCCTCCCGGTGGACCGAAACGCTCTTCGCCTCAATGCGGACTCTCTGACTTTCGTTCAGAATAACCTCTCCGCCCAGACCGTCGATGGCAAGAGCGGTTTTGAGCCTCCCTGAACTGAGATCTGCTTTGCCCCGCTGCAGTTCCAAAGCAACGACCTTCACCTTCAGACTATCCTTTCGGGTATTCGCAAGATAGTTGCGGATGTTCATTTCAATAGTCTCAGCCTGCTCCTGCGAAGCCTCAATGACCGGATCCCTGATCACGAGCCTCCGGATAGTAAGCGACCTGCTGAAGAGTCCCGAGATATCGAGATAAGCCTTGACCCTTTTGGCAAGGAGGATCTTGGTTCCTTCGTCATCAAAGACCTTGAGGTCCTTTGCCTCTATGAACAGCGGGAAGATATTGATATAGATCTTCTGGGCGATCACCCTTTTCCCGGTTGCAAGTTCCAGTTCGGGAAGGATCACCTTTTTGAGCGTATTTGAGACATGGGGTCCCCTGAGCACCAATGCAATGGCAAGGGTGATCAGAAGAACTGCAATAAGCAGTGAATATTTTTTCAATTTTTCAGTAATAGCCATAGGTCTCTCAGGATCTCAAGCGAAGTCTCATGATCCAGCTTACCGTTTCCGGAACGAACAGAGAAAATGTCCTGCGCAAGGCCTGCCTCTGTATTGATGCGGGCAGACACAACCCCTGCTCCTTTCTGATAAAAGATCCTCGATATATCGTACAGCAACCCTATTCTGTCCGGTGAAAAAATCTCGATCAGCGTGTACAGATCCGAAGACTCATTGTCGATCTCCACAAAGGCATCGAACAGCCCGTGTGCGTCTCGGGTCTGACCGGCCAGCAATATCTCCTGCTTCTTCATCACGGCATCTTCAAGACCGGCAACTATGTCGCGCTCAAGCCCGTCCCACCAGACATCTTTCCAGTTCGAGACTGCAATTTTATCAATAACAATTCCGTTCTTTCCAGTATATATGCGTCCATGAACTATATTTAATCTTCTCATGGAGAGAAATCCTACGATCCGCGAGAAGAGGCCGGGAGCATCAGACGAGCAGATAACAACCTCGGCAATACCGTCCGGCACGACATCGATACGCACTGCCGCGCCCTGGGCCGCAGCTCTCTGATGGAGCAGAAAATCCTCTTTCAGCCTTGCCTCGGTCGTTGAAAGGAGATACCGGTCAGGCATACCTGCAACGAATCGGGAAAGCTCCTTCTGCACGGCCGCATTTCCGGGGAAAAGGGCTGCCGTATCATGCTGTTTTGTCAATGCACCCGAACCTGACAGGTGCCGTAGGGTCCTCTCATACAGGCCCCCTAACAGAGAGGCCTTCCAGACATTCCAGAACTGCGGATTCACTGCAGACATATCGGCATACGTAATGAGATAGATCGCCTTGAGGTTCTCGCTGTCGCCAACAGCATCGGCAAAACCGGCTATCACCTCAGGGTCATCGATCTCCCTGGTCATGGCGATCCGCGACATCAGCACATGGTTTCTGACAAGGAACTCGATCCTGAGCCTTTTGTCTGACGACATATTCAGACGTTCCATAATGGACTTGAGCCTTTTATAACCCTCTTCTTCATGATGCCTGCCCACTGCTTTGCCGATATCATGAAAAAGGATCGAAAGAAAAAGCACATCAAGCTGTTCCATGCCGAGGACGATCTCTTTCAATGACTCCAGACTTCTCACGGTCGTTGTCCTGAGCCGCTCCAGATTCCGTATCGCCAGAAGGGTATGCTCGTCTACCGTGTACATATGATATGCCTCATGTACTACGAGCGAGCGCAACGCGCCGAATTCAGGAAAGAACCTGCCTAACACACCGGTCTCGTGCATCTCCCTGAGCGTTTCATAGACACGCCTGCTTTTCATGATCTCGCGGAAATAATGGACCGCAGCCGCAATGCTTCTTGTTCGCCCGTTTATCCTGGGCAGGCTCTCCCGGATCTGCTCGCGCAGCCTGTTGCTGAAGGTCTTGTCAATTTTCGAAAAATGAGAGAAAGCCTCCATGATCTTTTCGGAATGTCCGGAAAATACGGCTTCATTCCCGGCGATCAGCTTCCCCCCGGACAATAAAAAATCATCGGTGATCTTCCTCTTCGTAAAGTCCCTGAAGATCGGCGTATACTGCCTGCTGCACCTGACCATAACAGCGTGTGATACATCCCTGATGATCCTGCCCTTCAGGTAGTAGTAACGCATCATCCGCTCGGCGCCGCTGAATTTATCTGAATCGCGGAATCCCAGACGGGAGGCCACAGCCCGCTGATATTCGAAAGAAAGAATATCGTTCTGACGCCGGCTCTCAGCATGGAGACAATACCGCACCTGTATCATGAAGTCATAGGCATCCAGAAAGCGCTTGTGGTCATGGCCGGTCAGCAGAGCGGATAAGCCCTGGAGATCCGCTATGCGAAACACGACCCGCGACAGCCAGAGAACGGCATGAACATCTCTCAGTCCGCCGTCCCCCTCCTTGATATGCGGTTCGAGCAGATAGATCGAATCACCGGTGCTGACATGCCTCTTTTCCCGTTCCTTCAGTTTTTCTGCCACAAACTGCTTCTGCTTCCGGTAAGCAAGAGCAGGATAAACCTCTTTTTCAAATTTTGCGTAGAGACTCCTGCTGCCCGCCAGATACCGTGTTTCAAGAAGCGCGGTCCTGGTCCTGATGTCCCTGAAGGCCTCCTCAACGCACTCGTCAAGCGTTCTGAAGGCATGGCTGATATCGAGCTTTTCGTCCCAGAGCCGGTAGAGAACTTTCTCCGCTGCACCTGCATTTTTTTTCCCCCCGGCAAGAAACAGGATATCAATATCTGAAAACGGTGCAAGTTCTCTTCTGCCATACCCACCGGTGGCAACGAGAAGCAGATCTGAATCATCAGCCAGTTCATTGAATATACCCGCGACCGTATCATCCACAAAAGACGTGTATCGCACGGCAAGATCCCTTCCCCAAAGGCCCTGATCCATCCATGCGGCTATCTCTGTAAGTGTCTTGTCATTCATATCTGAGGGCAACAATAGGATCGTAAAGTGATGCCTTACGTGCAGGATAGACGCCGAAAAATACACCTACGGATGCAGAGAAGAAAAAGGCGAGCAGGACCGACCACCACGATATCTCCATCGGAAGATACGGTATGAATAACTGAAACCCTATCGATACCATGCCGCCAAAGAGCACGCCGCCAAGTCCGCCGATAAGGCTCAGGGTCACAGACTCTGCGAGGAACTGGATAAGGATATCCTTGTTCTTCGCGCCGAGCGCCTTTCTGATACCAATCTCACGCGTCCGCTCACGGACAGAGACCAGCATGATATTCATGATGCCGATGCCGCCCACCAGCAGCGATATGGCTGCTATGCCTGCAAGCACGGCAGTCATGATCCCTAATACCTTGTTCATCACGCCTAACATCTCATCCTGGCTCATGACCGTAAAGTCCTCTTTGTTTGCGTGCCGCTTCATCAGGATCTGGCGGATCTCTTCCATGGCAGGCTCGATCTCGGCTGAAGACTTCACCTTGATCGTTATGTTGAAGAGCGTATCCGTATCAAAAAGCTCCTGCGCTGTTGTGGTGGGGATAAAGACGATATCATCAAAATCAATGCCGAGCGTAACGCCCTTCTTTGCCATGACGCCTATCACACGGTATTTGCCGTCGCCGATGCTCACCACAGCGCCAAGCGCATTCTTGTCGCCAAAAAGGCCCCGCTTCACGGTCCTTCCGAGGATGCAGACCTTTCTCTTGGAATCAACGTCGGCATTATTGAGGAATCTCCCTGATTCGACCGAAAGGTTCCTCAGGTCGAAATAGGTCTCTGTGCAGCCGACCACGTTATTGTCCCTGCTCTGGTTGAGATACTTGATCTTTGAAGAGCCGAGGATCAGTGGCACTGCATCAGCGACATGACGTGCCCGCTTCTTTATGATAATTGCATCGTCGTACACAAGCTTGCGGACCGTGCTTGCCGTAGGAGGATGAATGCCTCCTTTGGTAGATGTCTTGCCCGGCACAACGATAAGGATATTCGTGCCGAGGTTGCCCAATTCACGGTGGATATATGTCTTCGCACCTGCGCCTATGGCAACCAGCATGATCACCGATGCAACGCCGATTATCACGCCGAGCATGGTGAGCAGAGATCTCATCTTGTTGCTCATCAATGCATCTTTCGATAGGCTCAGGACCTCACGAGCATCCACTGTAGCACACTCCGTCCCGCATGGTTATTGTCCTTTTTGCATATCCCGCAATCTCCAGCTCATGGGTCACCAGGATGATCGTAACTCCCCCGCGATTCAACTCCGCAAAGATCTCCATGATCTCCCTGCCGACCTTGCTGTCCAGGTTACCGGTAGGCTCATCCGCAAGAATAATGACCGGACTGTTGATCAGCGCACGCGCTATCGCAACACGCTGCTGCTCACCTCCTGAAAGCTCACTCGGTTTGTGGTCTGAGCGGTCTTCAAGCCCCATGCGGCCGAGCATCTCGACAGCCTTCTGTTTGCGCAAGGCAGGTTCGACGCCACCATACAGGAGCGGCAGTTCCACATTCTTCCATGCCGGGAAACGCGGCAGGAGGTTAAAGCTCTGGAAGACAAAACCTATTGATCTGTTTCTGATCTCTGCAAGCTCGTTGTCATTCTTGGTAGACACATCAACATTGTCCAGAAGATAGCGTCCTGAGGTAGGTCTGTCCAGGCAGCCAAGAATATTGAGGAGTGTTGATTTGCCGGAGCCTGAGGGTCCCATGATCGCAATGAAATCTCCCTGATCCGCCGCAAGGTTGATCCCCTTCAAAACCTCGACCGTGATCTTGGGAAGTTCGTAAGACCGGTGTATATCCTTAAGAACGATCATTTATCTGTGACAAGGACCTTTATCCGTGTTTTGTCCTTCAGATCAGGAATATCCGGATTGGTTATAACAATATCCCCCTCCTGCAGCCCTTCAGTCACCTCAGTGAACGTCCAGTTGAACTGCCCTGTTTTTATCTTGTGCAGGACTGCCTTGCTGTCATTGCCGACATAGACATATTTCGCGTCACCCTTCTCGATGATCGCCTGGGACGGAATGATCAGCACATTATCCTTCTTGCTGACTATCACCTCGACATCTGCCGACATACCCGGCTTTGTTATCACATAGTTATCAAGGAGCCTTACTCTTGCTTCAAATGTGCGTGCCTCCTGCTTGCTGCCCAATACAACCGGAGAAATCATGTAGACCTCTCCCTTCATCACTTTCTCCGGATATGCGTCCATCGTGACGTTCACCTGCTGCCCGATCGCAACCTTTGCCGCATCAGCCTCGTCGATAAAGGCCTCGATATAGAGTGAATCCGTTGAGACCACAGCCGCTATGAGAGCCCCGACAGGAACAGTCTCTGCAATCTTCACCGGCCGCGTTGTGACGATACCGGCAATAGGCGATCTGATGAACGAGTAGTCGAGCATGATCTTTGCCAGATTGTATTCTCTCTGTGACTGTTCGACCGCAGCTGCCTGGGCGCGTATCTCTTCCTCCCGGGCCCGTATCTGCTGCAGGGCAGCGAAGGCAGATACTGAGGAAGCCTTTGCAACGTCATGTTCCCTTTTCACCGCATCAAGGTCGCTCTGCGAGACAAATCCTTTGTCCTTGAGCTCCTGGAAGCGTCGCAGCCGTGCCTCTGCTTCATCAAGGACCGCTTTTGCCTTACTGATATTTGACTCAACATCAGCCTTGAATGAAGCCAGACCAAGCTTCAGGCTATCGAGCTGAGCGTTCATCCTCTGCATCGAAGCAGAGGCGAGCAAAAGCCTCTGCTGCACCTCTTCTGCTTCGAGATCTGCAATTCTGCCGCCTGCGGTAACCACCGAACCCTCTTCAACATGAAGTATTGAGATCCTGCCGACCCTCTGGGCAGAGAGCTTCACTTCCTTGTCAGCCTTGACTGTTCCGGTTGATGTGCCGGTAACGCTGATCACCAGATCCTTCTTCTTCACCTGATATCCGTTGACCTCAAGGCCGCGCGATGTAGCTCTGTAGATGAATACAAGGGGGATAATGACTGCCAGCAGAATAAGGTAAACTGATACCTTTTTATGAATAACCATAGGATCTCCTGAACCCAAATTTAACAAAAAGTCCTTTTATTCAAGCATGTTACCGTCACAAAATGCTCTTTAGTATCATACCGCATGCCGCTTTTTTTATATAGAAGAATATCTCGGGAACACAGCATAGGCCGAACCAAAAAGTATGAGCCCCGGTTCATGCTTCTTCTTGAAGAGGAGTAGTTACGCGGAGAGATATGCCTGATGGTTTCTGGCCCGAAATGATACGGGACTTTCAAAAAAGCAGAGAGGAGCCTTGCGGCTCCCCCTGCTGTCACACAATGATAGACTGTAGATCCGCTAAGGTTTCGCCCTTAGTCCGAGGCATTTCAGGGTTACGGTTGTCGTGGTGTCGAACCAATCCCAATTGTCTACCCAAAACTGCGTTTTCGCTGCTACGACGGTTGACTGCTGGATTACGGACCATTCCTTCATGCTCGACAGAACTCCATTAAACGTATAGCTTGCTGAAATTATTTCATCCCATGGATCGTTACAATAAGTCTCAAAGTAACCAGACGTTGGACAAGCTGATAACGCAGCACAATAAAATGAATTGGTCACCGTATAATAGGTTGGCCAGACACTGGTGCCTGATGCTCCTGTCGGGCCGGCCGGCCCCTGAATTCCCTGCGAACCTTGAACTCCCTGCGGTCCTTGTAGACCAACTGGACCTATCGGACCCTGAACTCCCTGTGGCCCCTGCGGACCGGTCAGCCCTGTTGCTCCGATCGTCACCTCAAACAGGGCATACTGGGTGCTGTTTGCTGCCTGCACTATCAGACGGTAACTTCCATCTGCTATGCCTTCCGGCAATGTGGCGTTTATCTGGGTGCTGCTATATGCCGTTACCACCAGTGCAGTCCCGCCAAGAAATACCTGCGGCGGTGTTCCTGCTCCTGCCGGCCCTCCGATGCCGGCACCCGGGCTCAAGGGAGCAATGAAGCCCTTACCATAGATCATCATGCTGTTTGTGGGCAGATCTACATCCACGATATCTACTGACGGCAGAGGAACCGTTATGGCTCCTAAGGCAACTGCAGACAAAGAAAAAGAAAAAATACATACTAAAACACCGACCATTGCTGCGGCTAAACGTCCTGTTTTAAAAACTCCTTTTTTCATATTACCCTCCTGATTTCTCTGTTTTTCTTATCGTTTACTGCTGCCAATGCTAAAATCCGGCCCCAAATCCATACCCGCCGCTGCCGTTCAGATTTACCGTGACGTTCCCTACGCTTGTGTTTATCCCAAAGCTGCTGTTGTATGTCGCTATTGCCGGCGGTGCAAATCTCACCACTATGCTGCAGCTCCCCCCTACCGCAACCGGTGTCCCTACCACGCAGGTCGTCCCTGCCGCAACGATACTAAACGGCACTGCAGGCGTCCCGATCAATGTTATGTTCACCGGAATATTCCCCGTGTTGCTCACCATCACCGTCTTATTACTACCATTCCCTTTTACCACACTTCCAAACAATACCGGATTGGGTACTACCGCTATCGCCCCATGTGCCCTGATTATATCCGGCATCTCCTGAAGCGTCACTACCCCGCCTATCGTATACAGCACATACGCCGTTGCAGTCCCTTCATCAAACGCAAGGCTCACATCAGGCCCTCCTGCATTACCCACGATCTGTATCGGGTTGGTGGCCATCCCTATTATCGGGTCCGTTATCAGAACATTCCCCGTGCTCAGCACCTCAAGCGTCACTGAATAGTCTGCCCCTGCAGGCGAGCTATACGCCCTCACAATCCAGTTCTCCGCTGCATCATACCAGGCCCCCTCCTCTGACCACGATACCCCGGCCGTCAATACCACTGCCATACTGAGCACCATCAGTATTATCACCTTCTTCATCTTGAATCCTCCTTTGTTATTCATCATGTTATTGCACCCCATGAATCACTGTCCCGATTAATCGCACATTCACATTCCCGCCGTCCGAGCTGATCAAAAAGCTGCCGTCATATGCCTTGGCTACTATCGGGATAAACATCACCACTGTGGTGCAGCTGCCGCCCACTGCCACAGGCGCTCCCACTGCACATGTCCCCCCCACTGTCCTGAACGGGTCCACTGTTGTCCCCAGTGATGTTATATGCAAGGGCTTCACTCCGACATTCGTAACTGTTATCGTCTTATTCTTCACACTCCCTGGCAGCACATTGCCAAAAAGCACAGGGTTCGGTGTCACATCTATCCGGGCCGTCGCTCCCATTATCCTGGCCACCGACACCATCTGCCTGCCTCCTGCTGCGGTATAGACCACACGCGCCGTCCTGCTCGCCTTGTCCAGCCCAAGAGATACCTCTGGATCCACTGCATCAGAGGCTATCAGCATAGGGTTGTCTGTCATACCTGCCATCCCCGATGGGTCTACTACATTGTTGTCCATGTCCATCACCTCAAGGTAGACCTCATTAGGCGCATCCGCCTTTGTATAAGCCCTCAATATCCAGCCCTCAGGTGAGAGGTAGTGACTGTGTCTTGACATCTTGCCTTGCGTAATCACACGCACTGTATCCGATGTGCCGGCCAAATAGTCAGCGTTTCCGCTATACCCGGCCGTAATGTCATATATCCCCGGAGGAAGCGTTGTGGCCGAACATGTAGCAACTCCTGACACCATCGGCACTGATACGCACCCGGCCAGATTGCTTCCGCCTACCATAAATGTCACAGTCCCAGGGGGTATGCCTGCGCTGCTGGTCACAATGGCGGTGGAGGTTACGGAGGGGGGCACAGAAGAAAAATCGACTGTCGCATCAAGAGACGTCACGGTAGTCGCCTTCAGCGCGGTGACTGTATCAATCACCTCAGGTGCTGGATTATAATCAAAATTCCCCGCCTGATTGTAACGCACTACGCAGGCCGCTGTTCCGCTGGTCATTGTAATAGTTGCGGTGTTATTGCCCGTGCCGCTGCATCCTTCACTACCACTGATAACAACAGGCAGCCCTGAACCTCCGCCCGTCGCCGTCACCGTAAAACTGCTGTTATATACCGCACTGTCAGGCGGATGAGTCGTAACAATAATCGTCTGGCTCAGCTTCGGCAGCATCGTGAAGAGGTTTCCATTAACATGGGAAGGCTGGAACCCTCCCAGAGCCCAGGTCTCGTCAAAGGCCGTCAGAACCTGGTTCTGAACAGACGTGGCAATATTCGTTGAATAAAGCGGCCCGATTTGACCGAAACCAGGAAAAGCCACCTCCGGAGTGCAATACGCAGGCGTGCAATATGCAGGCGTAATCTCTATATCCGGCGAGCAACCTATAAGCGGAATGCATTCACCTGGAATGGTGACTGCAGGGACACAGACTTCAGGAAAACAGACTTCCGGGATGACCACGATCCTTCCAACATCGAGATCGACCCTCATCGCCTTTACGTTCAGGGGTTCCTGAAAACGGAAAAGGGTCTTGTTCCGAAACGTATTTGAGAGCGAAAAGCTCGGCGCGACTGTAACGGAATCGGGAGAAGGGTCTCCAGGATACATAACATGTATGGAACGGCCCACTTCGAAGGTTGCGATAGATTGTGCAGTCTTCCAGCAGGGGTCTGTCAATGCCGGCACTGGCTGGCCGGCATTCGTCACACAGTAGTCAACAGGGCTGCTGAAGTTCAGCGTGATCCATACAGCAGGGTCAAAGGTAAACTCCCGTCTCTCTGATATATCAAGATCGAGCTTCATATCCAGAGTATCATATGAGGGATTGTAATGATATCCGGCCACAGATACCGAGGCCTCCCCATGGACATAGCACGGCACCGCGCCCTTATGGGGGCTATCTGAGGGCAGCTTTTTATCCACCACTTTGGTCACGATTGCGTCGAGATCAAGGGTGAGATCAACAAATTTGTTCTCGACTGCAGCAGTAAGCACTCCGGCGCCGGCTGTAAAGTCCATGTCGATATCAACGGCGGGAGCCGAGATACTCCCGCTGATCATACGCTGGCCACACCCGCTTCTAACCGGCCCGTTCTCGATGGCGATGTTGCCGGCCGGCAATGCCGGCGAAAGCCCTGGTATGTCCAGCGAAAGCCCCGGTATTTTCAATAAATCCACTTTTAGATTGAGTGGGTCGATTCTCAAAAGGCTAAACCCTAAATTCGGATCGATCCATGCAGTGTCAAAATGCAGATCAAGGAAATTGATGTCGTGCCCAAAGATCGTCAGCCCCATATTTGCCTCAAGGTCAAGATCAGCCCTCATAGAAAGGTCTTTCACAATATTGGCGGAACTGGTCCTTATGTGCCTGCTGTTTTCAGAGAGTGCTGTAGTGATTGTGACCGCAGACCCCTTCTGAAATTGGCGTGCATCGGGATAACCTATCGTAACCGCGCCTCCATAGTTAACATCCACCTGACCGGTACCTGCCAGGCTAAAGTCCATGCCAATGCTGCCATTCGTAGAGGCGGATACGTCATAACCGAAATCGAATCCCCCATACCCCCTTGAACTCGATCTGGAGCCGCCGGCATTAAGCGGCAACTGAAACACGGTAAAGGTAGTATCTATATCGGCCCCTGCCGGCCCCCACATGCTCTGTCCATTTGTCGAGAAGGATATATTTCCTGCGCTTGTGGCTGCATAGGCCGAGGGAACAAACAGCAACAATATCAAAACAAGATAGTTAGACAGTCGCCGGCACTGAAGATTTGCCGGAAAATATTTTTTTTGTTTGTTGTTTTTCTCGTTCATCGATTTTAAGACATTGATCATTACTTGCCTCCCACTATTCTTTTTATTTCTCAGCAAACAAAGTCTTCTTCATCCTGCGCCTTATAACCGGCCTTCTTTGCTGCATCTCTTGAGCCCGCCATCTATCTCTGCTGAAAGCCTCTCGAACTTTCTTAAATCCAATCTACTTATGAGATCTCGCTCCGCCTTTGTAAGGCTGAAGCCCGTCTCAAGACAGGTCTTATGGAACTGCTTGCCTGCATTTTTGCGGAAGACCGGGTCTGTCAATAATCGTCCAAAAAATTGTTCTACTGTCTCCTGTGCCATATGAGCCTCCTGCGACTATATTCCCTCATCACCATAATAAATGCACGATGAGTGCCAACTACAATTGGCTTTATTATCAAGGTGTTAAATATATTGACGATTTGAAACGTTGTACCATAAAGGGACATCGGCAGGCGTACTATAGCTATAACTATTCAATACTAAATGATACGTTACTTGCTGCACCAATATGGGACATATGTCCCTTTTTGGTGCAGATTTATTTACAGCAACGGAAGTAATTTCTGTCGACCTTCAGTAGAACTGAAAACGCCTCACAGGGATAGAAACTCTGTGAGGCGCATTTTGTGGTATCTAAAACTATTACTGCTAATGGCTAAAAGCCGGCACCAAGTCCATACCCTCCGCTGCCATTGAGATTTACCGTCATATTCCCGACACTTGTGTTTATCCCAAAGCTGTCGTTGTATGTCGCCAGAGCAACAGGGGCAAACCTCACCACTATGCTGCAGTTTCCACCAACTGCCACCGGTGTTCCTACCGCACATGTCGTTCCTGCCACGACGATACTGAACGGCACTCCCGGCGTCCCGATCGAGGTTATGTTCACCGGTATATTCCCCGTGTTGTTCACTACGACGGTCTTATTGAGTGTCTTTCCTTTTGCCACATTCCCGAACAATAACGGGTTGGGTGCAACCGTCATCGCCCCATGTGCCCTTACGATATCCGGCATCTCCTGCAGAGACACTGCCCCGCCTCCTGGTGTTGTGTACAGCACATACGCTGTGGCAGTCGCTTCATCAAAGGCAAGACTTACGTCAGGGCCCCCGGCATTGCCCGCTATCAGTAGCGGGTTCGTTGCCATCCCTATGATCGGATCCGTTATCAGATTGTTGACCGTATCCAGCACCTCAAGCGTCACTGAATAGTCCTGCCCCGCAGACGCGGTATACGCCCTCACGATCCAGTTCTCCCCTGCATCATACCAGGCACCCTCCTCTGACCACGATACACCTGTCATCAATACCAGCCCTGTCATGCAGAGCACCAGCAGTATTATCACCTTCTTCATTGTATCTCCTCCTGTATATTCTGTTTTTCTTTTATTCATAGTATCTCCTCCTTTTTCAGCCAGCTACGGAGCCTGCCGTACCCCTGTCACGGTCACCACCTGACGCCCTCCGGCCGAGGTATAGGTCACATGGGCGGTCCTTGTTGCCTTGTTAAAGCCAAGCGCAACCTCAGACGCTGCTGCATCGCTGGCAATCAGCTTGGGATTGGTCGTCATACCCGCAATGACCGATGGGTTCACTAAATTGTTACCCGTGTCTAATACCTCAAGGTATACCTCGTTAGGCGCATCTGCCTTTGTGTAGGCCCGAACGATCCACCCCTCAGGCGACAGATACCAGCTGTTTCGCGACATCTTGCCGCCCAACGTAGTAAGTTTAACGGTATTGGAGCTTTCGGTTGTGCTGCCCGGGAAATAGGCCCTTACACGATAGTAATAGGTCTTCCCGGAGACCAATCCTGAGGCAACGGAATATGTTGTCACATTGCCCACATCCAGATTGTTAAAGCCCGCGACAAAGCCGATGAAACCGGAGTCTGTGGCAACATCCAACCGGTACCCTGTTGCGCCTTCAGAGGCATTCCAGTTAGCCGAAAAACTGATTTTCGTTATATCGGTCGCAGCCGTGGCTATCGGCGGTCCAACTACCGTCACACTCGCGTTTGAGGTATTCCCTGTTCCGCCGTTTGTGGAGGTAACCGTTACGCTGTTGTCCTTCAGTCCGACAGTTGTCCCTGTCACATTCACAGAGAAGGTGCATGACGCAAGAGCTGCAAGGGTTGAGCCGGAGAGATTTATGCTGCCTGAACCATCAGTCGCGGTTATTGTGCCGCCGCAGGAACCGCTCAGTCCATTCGGTGTCGATACCACCAGCCCGGCAGGCAGCGTGTCAGTAAAGCCGACGCCGGCAAGCGCGGTCACATTGTTAGCGTTCTGAATAGTAAAGCTCAGTGGCGTTGATCCGTTCAGCAGAATCTTTCCTGCGCCGAACGCCTTGGCGATAACCGGCGGTGCAACTACCGTGATGCTGGCATTCGAAGTATTCCCTGTTCCACCTTCATTTGAATTCACCTGAACACTGTTGTTCTTCACCCCTGCTGTAGTGCCGGTAATGTTCACCGACAAGGTACAGGAGGTGTTCACCGCCAGTGTTGCCCCGGTAAGGCTCACCGATGAGGACCCGTCTACTGCAGTGACTGTCCCGCCGCACGTGTTATTCAGATTGCTGGGTGTTGAAACGACCAGGCCTGCAGGCAGATTGTCGGTAAAGGCAATGCCTGTCAACGGAATGGTGTTAGCCGCCAGGTTATTGATAGTAAATGTCAGCGAAGTCGAGCCATTTAACGGAATGGTGGCTGCGCCGAACGCCTTGGCAATAACAGGAGGAGTAGCCACCGCGAGATTGGCTGTGGCCGTGTTGCCAGTTCCGCCGTTGGTCGAAGACACATTGCCGGTGATATTGTTCTTTGCCCCCGCAGCCGTGCCGGTCACGTTCACAACCAGCGTGCAACTGCTGTTTACAGCAATCGTACCACCTGTAAGCGAAAGACTGCCCGATCCGGCTACTGCCATTACCGTGCCACCGCCGCAGGAACCGCTCAGCCCATTCGGCGTGGCAACAACCATTCCGGCAGGCAAAGTATCCGAGAACGCCACTCCGGTCTCGGCAACTGCGTTGGTTGCAGGATTGGTGATGGTGAAAGTGAGCGACGTGCTGTTGTTCAGCGGAATGCTCGCCGCGCCAAAGGCCTTCGCAATAACCGGAGGCGCTACAACGTTGATGCTGGCCGAGGCTGTGCCACCTGTGCCGCCCTGATTCGAGGTAACATTGCCTGTGGTGTTGTTCTTTGTACCCGCAGTCGTGCCGGTCACGTTTACCGAGAACGTGCAGGAACTGCCCTGTGCCAGAGCGGCTCCTGTCATGCTGATAAAGTTAGTGCCGGCAATAGCAGTGATCGTGCCGCCGCCACAGGAGCCGGACACAACACTAGGTGTAGAGACTACCAGCCCTGCAGGCAGATTGTCAGTAAACGCAATGCCAGTAAGCGTAGTAGTTGTGTTGTTGTTCTGAATTGTAAAGCTGAGAGAGGTGGAACCGCTGAGCGGAATGCTCGAAGCTCCAAACGCCTTGAGAATCGCAGGAGGTGCTACCACCGTGATACTTGCATTGGAGGTATTACCCGTCCCGCCCTCTGTGGATAAAACCTGGACGCTGTTATTCTTCACCCCTGCTATTATGCCCGCTATGTTTACCGTGATAGTACAAGATGCGCTGGAGGCCAGGGTCCCGCCTGACAGGCTGACAGAAAATGCCCCCGCTATCGCCGTGGCCGTCCCTCCACAGCTGTTGCTCAGACCATTCGGAATAGATACCTCAAGCCCTGCGGGCAGATTGTCTGTAAAGGCAAGCCCTGTCAGAGGAATAGTATTCGCTGCAGGGTTCGTAATCGTAAAGGTTAACGAGGTCGAACCATTCAGCGGAATGCTGGTTGCGCCAAAGGCCTTGGTAATTGTCGGCGGTGTGGCTACCGAAATGTTTGCCGTACCTGTGTTGCCAGTGCCTCCGTTAGTAGAGGTAACGTTTCCGGTAACGTTAGTGTAGTTCCCCGAAGCCGTGCCCGTCACGTTAACAGCTATCGAACAACTACTGCTGACGGCAATCGTGCCGCCCGTAAGCGATACGCTGCCTGAACCGGCTACTGCCGTTGCAGTGCCGCCGCAGGTATTGGTCAACCCGTTCGGTGTGGCCACCGCAAGGCCGGCGGGCAGTAAATCCGTGAATGCCAGGCCTGTCAAAGCCAACTCATTGGCTGCAGGGTTCGTAATCGTAAAGGTCAACGACGTCGAACCATTCAGCTGAATGCTGGACGCACCAAAGGCCTTGGTAATTACCGGAGGCGCAACAACAAAGATGCTGGCCGAGGCTGTGCTGCCCGGGGCACTTTCATTAGAGGTGACAATGCTCGTTGTATTATTCTTTGTCCCGGCAGTTGTGCCGGTCACGTTCACCGAGAAGGTACAGGAACCACCGGCGGCAAAGGTTGTGCCGGAGATACTGATGACGTTCGTACCCTGGTCAGCGGTGATAGTCCCGCCTCCGCACTTACCGGTCAGACCATTAGGAGTGGAGATCACCAGTCCGGCAGGCAGCGTGTCGCTGAATCCGATCCCTGTCAGGGGAGTGTTAGGGTCGGAGTTCGAAAGATTAAATGTTAACGTCGTGCTGCCGTCCAACGGAATGCTGGGAGCACCGAACGCTTTGGAGATCAGGGGCACGTCAGGCACGGATTCTATATGCACCGTCACCGTGAAAACATTGGAATCAGCAGGTATGGCATCTTTCACTCTATAGGTAAAGGCATCATCGCCATTGTCGTTAGCATTCGGAGTATAGATGAAATTATTATCAGCGCCTATAACCACATGGCCCTTTGTGCCGTCAGTCACCAGTTCAAAGGTCAATGCCCAGTCGGTCCCGTTAGTGCTTGCGCCATCTGCATCACTGCCGACCAGTTTGCCGCCGAAAGCAACATCCTCGTCCGTATACCATTCATTGACGATCGAGTCAACCCAATTGGCATTCGCCATATTCTGAAGAGTTCCGTCAAATGCAGCAACAGAATCCTCTGCCGTGTTTCCTGTCCCGTCATCGAGTTTGTAATAGGCTGCAAGACTGCTGTAATTAAGATGCGAGGTATCAATGCCGCGATACATCCAGTCAGCTATTCCGCTTTCGCTCAGTGCAGCATTCCAGAGTCTGATCTCGTCTATCTGTCCGTTCAGATAATTGTCCCCCCTGCCGGACAGACCCTTGCCGATATCGAAATGGTCCATGCTTCCTGTCAGGCTACCGATGCCTGAGACCGGCGTGCCTTCCTCAACGCCATCAACAAAAAGCCGCATCGTGCCTGCGCTGAAAACACCTGCAACGTGATACCACTTCCCTACCTCTGCGATGGTTGTGCCCGTGTCAGTACGCAACGCGCCGTCATCAGCGTAATGAACAAAATTACCGCTGCTGTTCAGATAAAGACCGAAGGCAGAGATCGTCTCTGCAGCATTAAGCCTCTGGATTATGGCAGTGCTCTGTATCGTATTGAATTTCACCCATGCTTCAACCGTGTAGGAGGCAGACGTCAGCGCACCAGCGTCTGAAATGACCACATATTGATCTGTGCCGTTAAAGCCAAGGGCCTTGCCGAAACCGGCCACAGGAAGTTCATTGCCTAATTGTGTGACTGTCGGATCGAGCGGTACCAGGATCGTCTTGGGGTCATCCGTTGCCACGCTCGAAAAATTACTGCCAGACACCGTGCCCTGCTGCGAGACTGAAATGATTCCCTGCGGCAGAGGGTCATTGACCGTAACGTCATATATAATTGTGATGCTCTTTCCTGCGGGGAGCGTACCTATGCTGACATTAACGGTCTCGCCTGAGGCCAGAACCATACCAGAGCAGATCAGGACTGTCAGAACGCCCAGTGTTATCGATTTCAGTATGTTATATCTCATCATGCCGTCTCCTTATCTCAATGGGAAGGGGTGACACATGCCGCCCCGCCTATAAAACCGGCCGGCCCGATGTCTGAGTAGGCAAAGACAACGGTGCCCGCAACGTTATTATTAGCCAGCACAAAATTCTGAACATCCGTCTCCGAAGATCCTGAATAACCGGGCAGACGCATGGACGAAGCGATCCCGCTCACACCCAAAATGATGTCATTGGCATCATTTGGATCAGCAATGCTGAAATTGTTGCCGGTAATGTTCGCGCAGACGTCAATATCATCACCTGTAGAAGGTGCACCGGCCGTCAGGGCCAGCCCGGCAAAGACATTGGTATTCGGCGAAGAAGCAATGTTGCCGGTTATGGTCAGATTCACGTCATAGTTGCCACCCGTGTTGTCAGCATAGATCGCCGCATTGCCTGCATATTGATAGATATTGTTATTGGTAACAGCGAGGGTGACCTGCCCTTTCGGCGCGATGACATTATCTGCAAAGGAGAAGAAGATCCCATTGCCGGACTTTGAGCCTGAGTTGGCTATCGCATTCACGCCGATCGTGTTGTTGTTAAGTGTTCCGTCCAGGGAGGTCGTTTCGCCCCCAAGAGGCGCTGCCAATTGCAATGTTATGGCAGAACCATCTGCATCACGAAGGGTATTGCCTGAAACATTCAACGTCATTACGCCTCCCGTTGCCAGTGTCAGGCCGCCCCCGCTGATGATATTCCATGCATGGTTGTTCGACAGCGTGTTGTTCTGGAATATCACATCCATGGTCGTATTCACCTGACCCGTGAAGTTGGCCAGATCGCTTGGCGCACCTGTGAAAGTCGAGCCGGTGACGGTAACGTTCATTACGGGATTGCTGCCGGTGCGCGCCTCGACCGCTATACTCTGGTTGGCGTCTGCAGCGTTCTGGTTCAGATTGAAGTTCGTACCGGTTATGGTCAGCCGGTTAAGCGTACCGCTCGAGTTTACAACAGAAAGGTTGCGCGCCCGTCCGCCGCTGATAGTACAGTTGGTGATACTTGCCACACCAGTCAATCCGGTGGTTGTGGCGTTGCCGAAATATACGCTGCCTTCACCGTAGTTTTCCGGAAATGCCAGACTGGCTGCATTACCGTTGGTGCCGTTAATGACAGTATTAGCCAAGGTGAACCCGGCAACATTATTGCCCCGTATGCCAAAGTTCTGAAGGTCATTTAACTGCATCCAGTTTAGCTGGACAGCTGTTGTGCTGTTCAGATAAATTCCGATACCGGCAGCTGTGCTGCCGTCGGAGCCTGTCTTGTTCGCTATCGTCCCGCCGGACCCGGCTGACCCGGTGCCTGTTACCGTAAGTCCTCCGGAACTGCCGGTGGTATTAAGAATAATTCCTGTATTGGAGCCGCCATTCGAGGATATGCTCCTGAAGGTCAAACCGCTGGCGCCAATAGTCGTATTGGCAACATTGAGTGCCGTGCCTGTCGTGGTTGTCAGCGTGTTGATAATGCTCGTGTTGTTCTGGGTGGCGTTGACCGTACCGCCGCCGGTGGCGGTAAAGGCGGGGTTGGCGCCGGTGGAAAGCGACAGGCCTCCGGTGAAGTTGATCGTCGCGCCGGTGTTGGTGGTCAGCGTAATGCCGGTATCGGTGTCCGTGATCGCCCCGCTGAATGTCATTGTGCCGCCGGTCCGGCCGGTCACGCTGACTGAGTGGGCAGAACCGCTGGCAATCGTGCCGGCGTAACTGATGGTAGCCGTGCCGCCATTTACATCAAATGAGTTGCCCGTCGCGCCAGAGAGAGCGCCGCCACTAATCGTCAAAGTGCCTGCCAGCACACCTGCTCCTTTTGCCAGCGCAATATTGTTCGCCCCGCCGCTTGAGGTGACCGATGAAAACAGTGCGGCCAATGTGCCATTGGTAAGAGTTAGCGCCTGACCCGTCGTATTGACGATCACATCAGCCACGGTCAGCGTGCCAAAGCCCGAACCTGAAATCGCACTGCCGCTGGCGTTGCCCGCCGTAAAGCCATTGAGCGTGTTGCCGCTGTTCAGCGTCACGCCGTTGCCGCCGGTGTTAGTCATCGTCGTCGCAGGGGCGGCCGGATTCATTACCGGCAACGTGGCGCTTCCGGTGGGAGCCGTCAGGCCGGTAATAGCCTGGAGAGATGCTGCCGAATCCTGCCCGATCAATTTCTGTCCTGAGCGCAGGGTCACGCCTCCGGTGTATGAGGTCGCGCTTTCGTACATGAATATAGTATCGTTATCGGCGGGGTTATTGCCGATGCCGTCGTTCAGCGCGTTGAATGCTGCAAGCGTCGAAAAGGGATTCGAGAGACGACCGCAGCCCGCGGCAAGGGTGGTACAGGCAGCGGCATTATTGTTCACAAACCAGATCATCCCGCTCACGGTTATGGTCACGGTGCCGGTTGAAGATCCAACAGAGTTGCCAAGTGTGTAAGTGAATGTATCTGAGCCTTCAAACCCCGGAGGGGGATTGTAAGTGAACATTCCGGAAGCATTCATCACAACCTGACCGCCTTGCGCAGAGGTTGCATCATACGCGATTATGGTTGCCGGGGGATTCAGTCCAAAAAAATCGTTTGAGGTGACGCTGAAGGGAGTGACAAGCGTTGCAGAATTGATCGAAACGTTGCCGATTACGGTTACAGGAAACGTGTCATTGACTGCGACAGGTGACGCGCTGACCGAGCCGCCAACCAACGTGGTATTTGCATCAATCGTCTCGGAAAAGTTCATTCCTGTGGAGTCGCCGCCATTGCTTTGAATGGTGATGGTGTGGCGGATCGTATCGCCCTTGTTCACCTTGGCATTGCCGTTAACGTCCACCTGAAGCGAATCCTGATCAGTGGCAGTGACCCCGACCGGCGCCGCATACACGATCCCTGACGCAAGCAATACCATAACTATAACGGCTATTGATGAAATGCCTGTCAACCATAATTTTATCTGCTGCACGTTATTCCCCCTTTTGATTAAATCCATACAGGTCCTGCTATGCCCTTACGTCCTCGGCGGATAAACGCCCTGAAGAGCGATGCAAAAGTAAAAAGTAAGATATGGCATCATGTTGTTGTGAGGCTGATCGCCACCCGCAGGGGTAATAGCACTGTCTGACATGGCCACATTAGAGAGGCTGGTACCGTCATAAAGACTGCCGCTGGCAGGCCGGGCGTACGAATTGCCGCCGGCTGAGGCCGTCGTCCCGAGCGAACTGTTTTGAGCCATAAGCGCATGAGCGTGAGAAGGGATCTCGGACTCAAGGAGCGATACGGTCTCCGTTCCCCCGGTCTCGCCCAGATCATGAAGAGAAAGGCCAGGCCCCTGCCCGGGGTGCATCGGTGCGCGCCCCTGAAGATCAGGAAGGGCAAAGTTTGATTTACCGTCGCCGCCATAGGTGGTGCCAAGGAGCGAGAACAGTGCTGTGTTCTGCGATAAAGGCATAAGCTGGCCATCGCACCAGGCCCAGCCTTTCGGTGCAAAGTTAAACGGGAATATCCTTATTTCAGCTACAAATGGATCAGCCATCTTCTCCTCCTTTTACGTGGGGCTCGGGAATATCCCGAACAATGAAATAATAAAATCAACACAAAGATACGGCTGGAAATTGGTATGCGGCTGAGAACCTCCAACCGCGGATATTGATGCTGCATTGAGCGGTATGGTGGGATTGCCGACACGATACAATTTTGCAGCTGCCTGACCAGTGACATTATTCGCCGGATTACTCGAGACAGGGATATCATTCGATGCAAGCAGGGCATGAGAATGCGCCGGCATCTGGTTGACCGTAAGCGTGATCTCCTCCGTCCCTCCTGTCTCGGCAAGGACAAATCCATTGCCCTGATGGACGGGGAGTCTGCCGCGCAGGTCGGGCAGGGCAAACGTTGACTGACCATCGCCGCCGTACGTCGTGCCGATCAGCTGAAACAGTGTCTCATTTTCGGATATCGGCAGAAGCTGCCCCTCGCAGAACATCCATCCTGCCGGCGCAAAATTTCCTCCAAACATCCTGATCTCTCCTACATAGGGTTGTGCCATAAAATCCTCCTCAGTTAGGCGAGGGGAAGATCCCCTGCAGTGCAATACAAAATGAAAGCGTAAGAAAAGGCTGCATATTGAGATGCGCCTGTGATCCGCCGACATTGCCGATCGATGCCGGAGACATCGCTACCAGATTTTGGGGAGCTGTGTACGCATTGGCCCTGACAGCAAGCTCATTTCCTGCCGGAGCACTGACTTCGGCCGGCGTATTTGAACCGTTTAACGTATGCGCATGTGTCGGGATTTCGCTGATCGAAAGCGTATGTGCCTGCTCTCCGCCTCTTTCTCCAAGCGTATGGCCGCTGCCGACATGAATCGGGGTCCTGCTCCGCAGATCAGGGAGGGCAAAGTTCACCCTGCCGTCGCCTCCAAAGGTCGTGCCAAGCAGGGAAAAGAGCGCCTGGTTCTGGTTAATAGGCAGAAGCTGTCCGTTGCAGAGCGCCCAGCCCTTGGGTGCAAAAACGAATGACATTATCCTGATCTCACTAAGAAAAGGTTCAGCCATGATACCTCCTTTGTTTCAAAACATTAACTATAACTTCCGGACAAATCCTATCTCAGACGATTAAAGACCGCCTCATATTCAAGACCTTTCACACTTCTGCCAACCGGCACGATGAAAAGATCAATTGCCTCCATGCCGTCATGTTCCATCCTGTACGTGCCCTGACTCAGAGGCATGTCAGGAGGTCCCTGAAAGATGATCGAAAAAGCACGCTGCCTCTCTGTCTCAAGCAGCCCGGACACGCTGACCAGCTCCATATCCATTGTCCGGCCATCGCCTGTTGCCAGCCTGAAGAGACTGTGTATGCTCCCGGCCAGCTGGTCTCTTTCCCACAGTTCAGGCATGGTGCGATCCCTTCAGATCAGCCTCGCTGCCAGGCTGTCCGGAAGACCATCTCATAAGCAGATAAACGCCATTTTCCCTCACCGGCAAAAAACCTAACCGCTGATAAAGCCTCAGAGCGGGATTAAACTGCTCCACATGAATAGTCACCGGCAGGCATAGCATCCTGCCCGATTCCATGATCTGTTTAAGCAGGGCCGTGCCGATCCCCCTGTTTCTAAAGTCAGGGAGCAACGCTATGTCCATGATCCTCAGCTCAGCGTCCCACCGGTCCATATAAAGTCTTCCGCACGGTCTGCCCTCAGCAAGTACGATCCAGAAGGCGGCCGAAGCATAATACTCCCGGTAGTATTTATCCTGTGCCGCAAACTGCATGCGCAGAAATTGATCTTTTTTAATGTCATCCCAGTCAACCAGCTTCAACTCTTCGCTTCTCGAAGCAGCGTACACCTGAAAAAGAAATTCCCGGTCCTCTGTCAAAACAGGCCTGAGTCCGACACTGCCTGCGGCAGCAGACAAGAAAAGATCTTTGTCCGAGAATAAAGCAGCAGCCTGTCCTGCAGAAGACACCATTTTCTCCATCACGCAGCCCTCATTACTGCCTGTACCCGCCAAACAGATCTCTACGCATATTGGTATGCATTATGCCAGCCGGAACGCTCCGCCACCCACATAGGCTGCAGCCTCCTGTCATACTCCGGCAGAGGGCTGCATTCTGCTATCGCCCTGGTAACAGGCCTTCCGCCTTCCATACGGAATTCATGGATGAACAGAGGCGCTGAGGTTGCATTGGTCATCGGGTTCATCTGCAGCCGGCCCCTCGGACTGTTAAATGCCGCCTCCGCAAAGGCCCCTGTCAGGGCAGTGATATTTCCTGTCTTCCCCTGCGTCAGCGAAAGGGCAGAAAGTATCATGCCTGCTGTCTCATAGCCCAGCAGACCGAAGGAATCAAGACTGCGGCCTGCAACTTTTGCGTAATTCGCTGCAAAACTCTCACTGCCCGGTGCACAAAGGTCAGATCGCCATGGAACACAGGTCTTTATGCCGGCTGCAAGCGGACCGATTGCGGCTAAACTGTCACCTCCGGAAAGATGGGAAGAGCAGGCAAGCGGTATTCTTCCGGCCAGGCCAGAAGAGGCGTAGGCCTTTATAAAGCCAGCACCCTGAGACCCGCTGTAAAGGGCGTAGATAAAATCAGGCCGCGCAGCCTCTATCGCTGAAAAAAGCCTGTCAAAGTTCGGCGTTCCGGAGCCGGCATCAGAAATAAAAGTCTCCTTTATCATACCGCCGGCAATCTGATAGCCCATGCGAAAGGCCTGAAGTGTATCATAGCCGGTGTCATAAAAAGAGGCGGCCACAACGCAGCTCGGACCCATATTATCAGCAGCCCATCTGCCCATTGCCCAGTTGGCCTGCGAAAAATTCATGCTGCAATGAAACGTGCCGGGAAACATATCGGTCTTTCTCGCCATGGACTCGCCGAGACTGCTTGCAACCAGAACAAACTTCTCATCCCGTGCAAAAGAGCTCAGAGATGAAGCTGCCGCATTGTTCAGAATACCGGTTACAAGGTTCACCTTATCTTCATGCAGAAGCTTTTTCAGGGCGCTGACACTGACCGATCCGCTGGAATGCTCCTTGACCAGCTCAACCGAAACTCCGGACTCTGCACACCCTGACGTCTTCAGGCAATGATCAAAACCGCTCAGAAAGTTCCCGGTGAGCTTCGGTGAAAAATCCTTGCCCGGCAGCAATATCCCCAGCCTGACAACGGGCCAGCCCGAAAAGTTCAAAGGACTCGCTTCCCCTCCAAAGGCAAGCACCTGAGAAGGTACGGTGAGCGCACCTGTCGCGGCCCCGGCAATCTTCAGAAAGGTACGTCTTGTTATGACATTTGCTAAGCTCTTTTCAGACATAGTCCACCTCAAATAGCAGGATGATTATTTTTCAGACAGGATGATGAGATTCAGCTCCCGTCCGCCATGAGTCCTTTTCTTAAATTATTTTAATTATACTCTCGTTGTTTCGACCGTGCAATTCGAAATTTAGACGCAATAATCAGAGTTCTGAGCAGGCCCCCCGTGCTGTTACAGAACCACATAGACTGTTCGGAAACAAAGTCTTATTCATCCTGCACTCCTTATCACAGGCTTTCCTGGCCGCATCTTTTGAGACCGCCGTCGATCTCTGTCGCGAGCGTCTCAAACTTTCTGAAGTCCAATCTGCTTATGAGATCTCGCTCGGCCTTTGTAAGGCTGAAGCCCGTCTCAAGACAGGTCTTATGGAACTGCTTCCCTGCGTTTTCCCGGAAGACCGGGTCAGTCAGCAGGCGTCCGAAAAATTGTTCTACAGTCTCCTGTGCCATTTCAGTCTCCTTGTCCAAGATTGCCCAATTAGTCAGGATCATCTATGGCACGTTATATGCCAATGAGTATTGTCTTTATTATCAATTGGTTATCTAAAACGAAGAGAAAGGAGACTGTACCACAAAGGGTCAGCAGATGATCTGTAACAATAAAACTATCGAATTTTAAAGAATAATAGTGAAGATGTGCCAATCTGGGACATGTGTCCCTTTTTGGTGCAGATTATTTGCGGCGGTAGAAATGCTTCCTGTCGACCTTCAGCATATCCGCTGCGCGGCTCTTGTTGTTTCCGCATCTGGACAACATCTCATCCGATATCTGGGCTACCGCAGCCTCAAGAGAGAAATCATCCTTATCCAGACAGACGTCTATGCGCACCTTTTCATCCTCAGGAACGCAGACGTTATGTTCTTCAGCGCGTCCCACTATATTTAGATGATCGGGCCGTATCAGTTCGCCGTCGATCAGTATGGCAGCCCGCTCTATGCAGTTCTTGAGCTCTCTCACGTTGCCGGGCCATGGGTATTTGAGCAGGATCTTCATGGCTGACTCTGATATGCCAGGAATATGCTTGCCGAGCTCATTTTTGTACTGCTTGATAAAATGACCGGCCAGATCAGCAATGTCCTCTGGGCGCTCCCTGAGAGGCGGCAGCATGATCGGGTACGAATTTATCCGGTGATAGAGGTCCTCGCGGAACCTGCCCTCCCTGACCAGTTTTTTCAGGTCCCGGTGGGTTGAAGTGATTATCCGCAGATCAGCGGGGATAGTGCGGTTTGAGCCGATCTTATTATACGTACGCTCCTGGATCACCCTGAGCAGTTTCGCCTGAAGATCAATCGGCATATCACCGATCTCATCGAGAAGCAGGGTGCCCTTCTGCGCAAGGTCGAACTTGCCGTCCCGGTCCCTGTCAGCACCGGTAAAGGCACCCTTTACATGCCCAAACAACTCGGACTCAAGCAGGTTGGAGGGAATACCAGCACAATTTACCGCAACGAACCGGCTTTCCATCCTGCCCGAGGCAAAATGTATCGCGCGTGCCAGCACCTCCTTGCCTGTCCCGCTCTCTCCATAAACAGCGACGTTCGTGCCAGGGCTTGCTGCCACCTTCTCGGCAAGTTTGAGCGCACTGAGCATCAGGGGCGAGCGGGTGATGATATTCTGAAAATTATGGAGATTGCCGAAATAGTCTTTAAGCTCCCTGTAACCTCTGTGCAGACGTGAACGTTCAAGGGAGCGCATGATCGATGCCTTCAGCGTCTCCGGATCATAGGCCTTCTGTATATAGTCATCCGCACCCTGCTTTATGGCGGAAACCGCCATGTCGATACTCCCATACCCGGTCATTATGATAAAAGGCAGGTCTTTATCCCGGTCCTTTATCTCCTTCAGGAGTTCGAGGCCGTCCATGCCTGCCATCTCCTGATCGGACAGAACAAGATCTACACTGCGGCTGCCCAAGAGCTCAAGGGCCTCTGCGCCAGACCTTGCCAGCAGGGGCTGATAACCCCAGTCCTCAAGGTATACCTCAATGGCCTGCAGTACGTTGTCGCAGTCATCGACAACCATGATCGTGGCTTTATCCCGAGCCAGATTATCCGCCGCCTTAAAGGTCACTGCAGCCTTCCCGGCATCTTCTTGTTCATCAGTATTCCCCCGTTGTTTCTCGTTGCAGAACGGCTGAACTATAATACGTTATTGCCTTTCGCTTTTACCAAGCCATTCTGTCTGTGCTTTTGCCATTGTGATAGAATAGTCTCATGCCAATCATATTAGTAACAAATGACGACGGCGTGCATGCACCCGGGATCATCGCACTCAGCAATGCCATGACTGTCTTGGGTGAGACCTATATCGTCGCCCCGGACAGGGAGCGGTCTGCTGCAGGACATTCCCTCACTCTTGACAGGCCGATCAAGGCAGAGGAGATCCGGGAGCGCGTATTCAGCGTAAACGGAACGCCTACTGACTGCGTCACGATCGGGATCAACAAACTGCTGCCCCGGAAACCCGATCTCGTGGTCTCGGGCATCAACAAGGGCGCAAACCTGGGAGACGATATCACCTATTCGGGCACGGTCTCTGCAGCGATCGAGGGCACGATCTTCGGTATCCCGTCGATCGCCTTCTCTCTCATATCCGATACACATTATCATTACGAAACATCCGCCTTTCTTGCGGCTAAGATAGCAGCCTATGTACTCGAACATTCCCTGCCCTTTGACACCCTGCTGAATGTCAATGTTCCGAATATCCGGAGGCAGGATATCAAGGGGATCAAGATCACGCGTCAGGGCAAGCGCATTTACGAGAACTCCATCCAGGAGACGTTCAACCCCTGGGGAGAGAAATATTACTGGATCGGCGGGGGAAGGACCTTCTGGGAACATGGAGACGAGGCAGATATGGAGGCAGTGCAGCAGAACTACGTATCGATCACGCCGATCCATCTTGACCTCACCAATCACAGCGCGCTCACATTTCTGAGAGACCGCTGGAATGTAGCAGACATGCTGGATGGTATGGATGAAACAGTATGATGTGATCATCATAGGTTCAGGACCTGCAGGCATATTCGCAGCCCTCGAATTCCTGAAATCAGAAAAAACAATAAAGGTCCTGATCATCGAAAAGGGCCGTGACATAACCGAAAGAAAATGCCCTTCCAAAGAGCGAAAGATATCCTGCACAACCTGCCCTGAATGTGATCTTCTGAGCGGCTGGGGCGGAGCAGGCGCCTTCAGTGACGGCAAACTCAGCCTTTCTCCCGAGGTCGGCGGCTTCCTTTCCCGTTACATGGATAAAGACAATGTCCAGTCCATGATCGATTACGTTGACCGCATCTATATCCAGTATGGCGCCCCTGATGAGATCTTCGGAGACCATCCTGAAGAGATCCAGACCTTAGAACGACTTGCATCAAAGAACAACCTTGAGCTCATACCATCGAAGATACGCCATATCGGCACAGACCGCTGCCTTACGGTGCTGAAGAAGATGAAGGATGCGGTCAGCAGCACTATCGATATCATCTTTAAAACAGAGGCAGAGCAGGTGCTGGTCGAAGATGGCACCTATAAAGGCGTAACGCTCAGGGACGGAAAGACCTTTTATTCCGATTTTCTGGTGCTTGCCCCGGGCCGCGAGGGGTCGAAGTGGCTCGAAGAAGAGGCGCGCAGGCTCAAGCTCACCCAGCTCAAGAACCCTGTCGATGTCGGTGTCAGGGTAGAGCTTCCTGCATCCATACTGGAACCGCTCACAAAGGCCACGTATGAGCCGAAGCTCGTCTTTTACTCAAAGAAATTCGACGACAGGGTCAGGACCTTCTGCGTAAATCCGTATGGTGAGGTGGTAAGGGAATATCTCAAAGGCATCTGGACCGTGAACGGCCATAGCTACACAGACAGAAGGACGAACAACACGAACTTTGCACTTCTGGTCAGCACCTATTTCACCGAGCCCTTTGACGAGCCCATATCCTATGGCAGATACATTGCCCAGCTTGCGAACTTCATCGGCAAGGGTGTCATTGTGCAGAGGCTCGGAGATCTGCAGGCAGGACGGCGCTCCACGCACGAGCGCATCGCAAAAGGTATTGTGAGGCCCTCGCTCACGGATGCGACTCCCGGGGACCTGAGCTTTGCCCTTCCTTACCGCTATCTGTCTGACATACTGGAGATGCTTGAGGCACTGGACAAGATAGCTCCGGGCGTCAACTCCCGCCATACCCTGCTGTACGGCGTTGAGGTAAAGTTCTATTCCATGCAGCTGAAACTCACGAATAACCTTGAGACCGAGATACCGAACATCTTTGCTGCAGGAGATGGGCCTGGAGTGAGCCGCGGCCTGATCCAGGCGTCTGCCTCAGGCGTTGTTGCTGCTCGGGAAATATTGAGAAGGTGTTAGGTTTTGGAGATTGAGATATAGCAGACATGGACTATCAGCGATTAAGAGACCTGATGATCGAAAATCAGCTTATCCCGCGCGGGATCAAAGACCCCCGTGTGTTGGAAGCGATGAGACAGGTGCCGAGGCATATCTTCGCAGGAGGGCATAACCTCGCCGCAGCATATGACGACATGGCACTGCCGATTGGAGAAGGACAGACCATCTCCCAGCCGTACATGGTCGCCGTCATGACAGAACTCCTTGCGCTCAAGGGAACCGAGAAAGTGCTTGAGATTGGAACAGGATCAGGATATCAGGGGGCAATGCTTGCAGAACTCGCAAAAGAGGTCTATACGATCGAGCGCATAGGAGCTCTCGCTGACAGGGCAGCAACAGAATACCGCACATTAGGCTATGACAACATCCATGTAAGGACAGGCGACGGAACACTCGGCTGGCCAGAAGCAGCTCCATTCGACAGGATCATCATCACTGCAGCCTCACCGCAGATCCCGGACCCTTTTCTGGAGCAGCTTGGCATGAACGGCATTCTGGTTATTCCAGTCGGAAGCAGATATTCACAGCAGCTCCTGAAGATCACGAAAACCCCGCATGGACTTAAAGAGGAATACCACACACCCTGCGTCTTTGTCCCTCTCATCGGCAAATATGGTTGGGAAAAAGAATCTAGTGAAAATTGAGGTAATCATGAACAACTCTTTGCAGAAAACATTCGTTGCAGCCTGTCTGATTATTTTTCTGTTAGTCGGCTGCAGCAGCCTGATGGCAACGCCGATAAAAAAGATCATCGATAATCCGCGCGATTACAGCGGGAAACCGGTAACCGTATCAGGAGAAGTGACCGAACTCTTCAGTCTCTTTGTGATCAAGTATTTTGTCGTAAAAGACAGCACAGGCGAGATCATCGTTGTCACACACAAGCCGCTGCCAAAGAAAGGCTCAAAGATCACTGCCAAGGGCACGGTCCAGGAGGCCTTTTCCATTGGCGACCAGCAGTTGATCGTTATTATGGAGAAGGAGTGACTTTTCGCTCACAACCATGGTCACTATGAAAAAAACACTCGTCGTAAGCAGTCGGGGTCAGATAACACTGCCTGCAGCCATCCGTAAAAGAGCGGGCATCATGCAGGGCGGCACCGTCATCATCGAAGACAGAGGAAACGAACTCGTTCTGAAGCCTGCCGCGGTCTTCGAGATAGAGATATACACCGACAAACAGATCCAGGACTGGAACAAAGCTGACCGGCTTACACCAACCGAAAAGACATCTCTGATTAACAAGGCAAAGCTCAAGCGGTGAAGAGGCTCTTCCTCGATGCCAACAACCCTTATTGGAAGTCAGTTCCCGGATTGGCATTATTAGGCAGTGCGCTTGCTGCCATCTGCTTCTGCATTTATGCGCTGATCCAATCCGGTGAATTTCTTTTTCCCGACAATGTGAACCTGCCTTTCCATGAGTTCGGTCATATCTTCTTTTCGATCTTCGGCGAGACGGTCGGCCTCTGGGGCGGCACACTCATGCAGCTCATCATTCCCTTCAGCATCCTTGCCTATTTCTTCATCAAGCGGGAAACTGCAGGCGTCTTTTTCTCTGCCTTCTGGTTTGGCGAGAACCTGCTCAATATTGGCGTGTATATCAATGACGCACGCGCCCTTGAGCTCCCCCTTGTCGGCGGCGGTGAGCATGACTGGAACATTATCCTGGGATCAATGAAATTGCTCAGATACGACCACTACGTTGCGGCGATTGTTAAGTCCCTCGGCTGGTTCATCATGTTAGGCTCGATCGTCTGGTTTCTTGTCAGGGGCATGAGGGCAAGGGAAGAAAAAGGAAAAGATTCCTTTGACCGGGTGGTAGGTGTTGCCAAGTCTTCTATCCGGGACGGCTCATCAAAGCACGACCGCTATCTTAACAGGAAGGACAAGTGAAGGTGTTTGTCGATACCGGCACTGTCATAGCCCTTCATCCTCTCTAAGCAGCAAGGCTTACGACGGGGACGTTGAGATGTTTCTCGGTTTTAATCTGCTCGCTCTTCAGCACTTCGGATATTTTTTCAGAAACAGCGCCTGACATATACTTTTCTCCGCACTGTACACACTCCCCGACGGGCACATCTTCAAAAAAAACAGGAGTCTTGTCTTTTTTGTAAAAAACAACCGAAATCTGCTTTTCGTTAATCTCGCCGCCGCACTCAAAACATTTCATTTTGCAAACCTCCTTTTTTCAGGCGTTTCCCATTCTATAGGGTCCGGCTCATATATTGTGATAATCCATAGGACATCCTCAGAAAATCCGCAAACTGCGTGGAGATCTCTTCCCTGGGATGTCTTTCCCCAAACAAGACAGCTGTGACCACGCTTGTCGTGAGGGTAATCCTCGATCACCTTGCATGTCAATAATGCTTCCTTGACTTCATGCGGCAATATCCCTCTTTCGTTAATCCTCTGCAAGGCATGGACTCTGGATTGATACTGTCCGCTTGCCAGATTTGATCTAATGAGCTGTTCTATTGCCGAATAATCCATTCTTAAATCATAATACCATAAACCCTTATATAGCAGCAGAGGATGCGGGGGGGTGAGGGAAAGCAAGGACCGTGAAGAAGCTGAAGCGTATCAGGCTCGAAAAGGCGCTCAACGAGAGTTTTGGTGCATGGAAGAACAAAGAGCATCCCCGAGATCAGGAAGGGGACAAATGCCTTTGTCCGGAGCCTCAGGAAAAGCAGCCGCCTTTCACGCGTAAAATGAAGACCCTTCTGCCAGACTTTCTAAGGGGGGAAGGCGAATTATCGTCTCTCTGGCGTCTTTCCTACGGAAGCTGCGTAGAGAATCCAGTGCTCTTCGAGAATCTCAATAAGCAAGTCTGACCCCATAGCGCTTCTCTTGCGCGAGCCCCTAAGATCGCCTCATCGTCAGGCATAAAGCTCCGTTGCGGAACCGTCTATTTTTGTGATAATCTTTAACAAGTGCAGGAGGTTAAAAATGAAAACAGGCCATAAGATAACACTGGATATTCCAAATGAACTTTTCAGAGAAATCGCTGACTTCAAAAAGCGTTCGCATATAAAAGACGACAAGGCTGCTGCTTTTGAGCTCATCAAATATGCCTTGTCACTGCCGCCATATTTTGCGTCTTTTGACTGGCAGAAGGCAGAGGAAGAGGCTGATGCCGATATAGCGGCTGGAAGGGTGAAATCTTTTTCCTCTGTTGACGATCTGCTCGCTGATCTCAAGGCATGAGGCTTGATTACGCCGATTCTTTTAAACAGGACTTTCAACAACTGCCTGCTCATATCCAGAAGGTTTTTAAAAATAAGTTAAGGCTTTTCCTGCAGAACATAAAACACCCTTCTCTCAGGGTCAAAAAATGCAGGGATACGAGAACCGCTGGGAGGCCAGCATCAATATGTTCTATCGTTTTACCTTTGAAATCCATACAGACCATTACCTTTTCAGGAGAATCGGACCTCATGATGATGTCCTGAAGCGTCCATAATTTCCCTCTTCAAATATCTTCAGCTCTTTTTCCTGTTCCGAGCTTTTTCAAAAGGGCTTTGTACCTCTGCCTGACATGATCGGTCATCTCGCGACTGCCAAAGCGGTGGGACTCGTACAGATTCAGAAATTCCTCAGCCTCGATACCAAACCCGCCTTTCCGCGAGACCCTAAGCAAATCGCCTGCGGTCATCGCATCGGTCACTTTAAGACCCTTCTTCCTCAGTAGGGCGCGAAACTCAAGATAGGTCCTGGTGACAAAGCTGTATCTCCTGAATCTGAGCTTCTTCATTACTGCATAGAGAAGAAGGCTGACAAAGCCAAGTGCAAGGGACCAGAATAAAACCGTTCTAAAACTTGAGAAGCGAAGCTTAGGCAGGCCTTTCAGCGTAAAGGGAGAGGCAAGTGTCCTCACGATCTCCTTCTGATCCTCAGAGCTGAAACCCACAACATACCGGGTCCACTGGAGCCTCAGTGAATCAAGAAAATGCGACAATGCAGGAGGCTTCTGCGCAGCGACCGCAGGCGTCGGGTCAAAGCGTTTCCATTCATTGCCGATGAGCGCCTCGACCCAGGCATGCGCGTCGCTCTGCCTCACAATAAGATAGTTGCCATATTCATTCCGCTCGCCTCCGTAGAATCCGTTCACAACCCGGCTGGGAATACCGAGACCCCTGAGCATGATGACCATGGAGGATGCGTAATGTTCGCAGAACCCCGTCTTGGTCCTGAAAAGAAAGTTCTCAAGAACGCTCATGCCAACAGGAGGAGGCACAGTTGCAAGTGAATAGGCAAAGTTCCTTTTCAGATATGCTTCAATCGCAAAAGCCCTCTGCAGATCTGATGAACTGCCGCCAGTCACGCTCTTTGCAAGACCGATAATATTTTCGACGCCGCGCGGCACTTGTAGGTACCGCTTTTCCGATCTGCCCGTCAGGATACCCGCCATGTCGCTGCGCACCGTATATTTGATACGGCGCGACAGTTTGCCCGGCATGGTTATACCCGATGCATCGTCGACCAGAAGAGAGAATGTGTCCACATTCACTGCAGTCATTTTCGCAAGGCCAAAGATAACGTCAGAATCGATCGGCTCAAGATAAATCCGCTGCTCAACAACCCGTGTCCGGTCATAGGGAGCGATAACAAATTCATCGCCCGTCTTCAGCAGTCTGCTTTTTTCTCTTGCCGTATTTCTCCAGGATACGCCGTCAAACGAATCCATGGCAATACCTCGCCAGTAGTGCGGAGAACTGACCTCCTGATCCATCTCTATCCTCATAACCACGGTCTGGTCGAGCTTGATATCGCCAAAAGAACCAAAATCAACCTTATCAGAAAATCCGACGGTCTTTATCCCGCGAATATGGCTTTTTCCGATAAAGCGCTGCGGCGTCCGGGGAAGAGCCATGAAGAAGATCGCTGTGCAGAGCACCGTGAGCATGACGATAGCCGTGACCGGCCGTCGTATGCGCACCCTGCCGAGCGTGCCTTCTTTCAGAAAATGGGAAAGAACCATGGCCGTTACCAGCAGGACCATAAAGATCACAAAGATAACGCCAAAGGTGAGCGCACGGGTCAGTTCCGATGCAATGATCAATTGAAGCAGGGACATAAAATAGACCTGCAGATGGTCCCATGGCTCCTTGAGATCAAAGCTCTTGATGCCCTGGAAGGTTATGGTCATATGTGCAACAGCAAGAAATACATCACCCGTTATGACCGATGCATCAGCGATGAAAACGAACAGGGCGGCCTGGGCCAGAATGGCTGCCACCCGCTTCGATGCCTGGGGCCGATCCCTGAAAAATCGATAATAGCCGCCGAATATTGAGAGACCGCCCGTGCATACGAGCAGGTTCATCTCACCGGTGATCAGCAGGCTGATGCAGCCGGTGAGCGCCAGGACAGCGGTTATGCTCTTATAGAGTATCGGCATGGATCACCAAATCTGCTGAAGCAGCAACTGCCCTCAGGCCTGACTGTGCTGATTTCAGGATCGCAATTGAGAAACCGTCTTGCCCGATGCCGGAGAGGTCTGCGTCCTCTTCCTCCTGGTTGATCACTGCAAGGATATCGAGGATCGAGCGGAGATGTTCCTCTCCGCTTCCGAAAGGCATGCTCTTTCCGGCTGCGATAAACCGCACAGGATATCCCGCTTCGACATACTGTTTTGCCAGGGAGGCTGCGATCGAGACCGCAGTTTCGAAATGCATATCATCATGCGGTAGGAGATTATCGAGCAGGATCGTTATTTTTTGAGATGCATATTCGGCATACTCCCGAATGAGAAACCCCTCCAGCTTTGCTGATGCCTTCCAGTGGATCCTCCGCCAGTCATCGCCATGCTGATACGCACGAAGGGAATGGACCTCGTCCCCTCTGCCCCTGACAGCCACCACACCCTCTTCCTGTCGCCCCGCAGTAACCTCTTGCATTTCCCTGACATCACGCAACTTCGGATATACAAGGACCTGGCCTGAGACGTTAACTGACATGCTCTTGCGGAACAGGATAAAGGGAAAGCCGCTTTGGACAAGAAAATCCCTGTGCCCATACAGTCCCCTCTTCCTGAAAACCAATACCATCTTCTCCCTGAAAACGCCGTGCCCGGAGATCTGTGCACAGTATACCGGTGCAACTGCATCCTCAGCAGTGATGATCACCGAGTACACAGGGACCTTCTTGTTATTATGCATGCGCAGTTCAATACGCACCTGCTCCTCCGCAAACACCGGCCCTTCGATCGATACTTCGAGAACGAGCTTCGCAAGGTTCAGCCTGAGGATCAGATAGGAGAGTGCAATAAACGAGAGCATGAGCGAGAGGATAAGATAGATAAGATTATTACCGGTATTGATCGCAGCGACGGCGATCAGAACTGCAGCAAGCAGGAAGCGTTTGCCCTCGCGCGTGAGTTTCATGGAAAAATTCTCAATCCGATGATAGTCAGTTGTTTATTAACCGTTTCGCAACAGGCTTTACCCTGTATAAATCTCCCCTCGCCCCTCTTTGCCAAAGAGGGGTTACTAATTCCTCCCTTTAGCAAAGGGAGGGTCGGAGGGATTTTATAAATAAATGAAGCTTCGTTTTACCCTCTATCAAAACATTCTTCCCTCAGACCGGCACGGGAATGCTCTCGACCATATCCCTCACCACATCCTCTGCGTCAAAGATACCTCTTCGGGTCTTCAGGATCAGCCTGTGGCCGAGAACAGAGGGTGCCAGGCGCTTTATATCATCAGGCACGATAAAGTCCCTGCCGGTGTAATATGCATGAGCCTTTGCTGCCCTGAGCAGGAACTGGGCGCCGCGCGTGCTTGAACCGAGCCTGATCCTGTCATCACTTCTTGTAGCAATAATGATCTTCATCAGATAGTCCATGACCGTATCCTCAACCGCAACCGCATCCGCGGCTTCCTGCATCTTCAGGATATCCGCCTTTGTTACAACAGGGGCAAGCTTTTCGATCAGGGCAAAGCCGGACAACCCGGCAACAGCACGCTTCTCGTGTTCAGGGTCCGGGTACCCAAGCCTGATCTGCATCATGAAACGGTCGAGCTGACTTTCAGGCAGAGGAAAGGTCCCGTGGTATTCGACAGGGTTCTGTGTTGCGATCACCATGAAGGGATCGGGAAGCACAAGCGTGCGGCGGTCCATGGTGATCTTCCGCTCGTTCATTGCCTCAAGCAGTGCTGACTGGGTCCTCGGACTTGTCCTGTTAATCTCGTCAGCAAGCACGATATTCGCAAACACAGGGCCTGGCTTGAACTCGAACTCCCTGCTCTCAGGGTTGAAGATGCTCACGCCGATAATATCAGAGGGCATCATATCGCTGGTGAACTGGATCCTTTGAAACGCGCAGTCGGTGGCCTTTGCAAGGGCATAGGCAAGGGTCGTCTTGCCGACTCCAGGGACATCCTCTATCAGCAGGTTGCCACGGCCAAGCAGCGTGACGATCGCCATTGCCACGGCCTCCGACTTCCCGCGGATGACCGATTCCACCGCAGTTTGAAGTTGCTTTATAAAGGTATTTTGCATAATAATTATTCTATTCTAAATCGGCATCACTTTGCATAGGTATTTAATCCGAATGAAGAAACTCTGGGCAGGCAGGTTCACGCAGCAGACATCGGGAACGGTAGAGTCCTTTACCGAGTCGATCTCCTTTGATAAAAAGCTCTGGAAGCATGACATCACCGGCAGTATTGCCCATGCCAGGATGCTGGCCCGGCAGCGCATCATAACAAAAAAAGAGGCAGATGCCATCGTGGCAGGGCTTGAACAGATCGCAGCAAAGATCGGGAAAGGCTCATTCCCATTCTCCTCTCAACTTGAAGATATCCATATGAATATCGAATCAGCCCTGACAGAAAAGGTCGGGGACGCGGGCAAGCGGCTCCATACCGCACGCTCCAGGAACGATCAGGTGGCTGTTGACCTGCGGCTCTATCTGAAAGATGAAATACAGAAGATCATCCTGTTGCTGCGGCGACTGCAAAAGACATTTGTCACATTGGCAGAGAAGCATCAGAATACGGTCATGCCGGGATATACCCATCTCCAGAGGGCACAGCCGGTCCTCCTCGGCCATCATCTGCTGGCTTATGTTGAGATGTTCCAGAGGGACAGGGACCGTTTTCAGGACTGTCTGAAACGCGCTGACGTCTGCCCGCTCGGGGCCTGCGCTCTGTCAGGCACGTCACTGCCCACGGACAGGGCGTACACGGCGAAATTGCTGGGCTTCAGGGAAGTTTCGGGCAACAGTATCGACAGCGTCTCTGACAGGGACTTTGCACTCGAATTCCTTTCCTGCGCTGCGATCGCCATGATGCACCTTTCCCGGCTTGCCGAAGAATTGATCCTCTGGTCAACAGAGGAGTTCCGCTTCATCGAAATATCCGACCGGTTCACAACCGGTTCGAGCATCATGCCGCAGAAGAAGAACCCTGATGTTGCAGAATTGATGCGCGGCAAGACCGGCCGTGTCTATGGCAATCTTATAACGCTTTTGACCCTGATGAAAGGCCTTCCCCTTGCATACAACCGGGACATGCAGGAAGACAAGCTGCCTGTCTTCGACTCGGTCGAGACGCTTCATGCCTGCCTCGCGGTGCTTGACGAGATGATGAAAGAAGTGAAGTTCAACACCGCGCGACTTGCAGAGACAGCCGGAGAGGGATATTCCACAGCCACGGACATCGCAGAGTATCTGGTCAGAAAAGGCGTTCCGTTCAGGGAGGCGCATGAGATCACCGGCAGGATCGTGCTCTCCTGCATCACGAAGAATAAGAAGCTGACCGACCTTTCGCTGAAAGAGCTCTCAGCTTTCTCTCCGAAGATATCCGGGGATATCATCCCTGTTCTCGACCCTGCTGTATCGATCAGGTCTCGGACATCGTTCGGCGGCACATCACCGTCAGAAGTGAAGAGACAGATCAGACATTATAAAAAAATACTGAAATGAAGCCATTGACTGAAAAATCCCTCCTATCCTCCCTTTGCCAAAGGGAGGTATCATGCCCCTCTTTATCAAAGAGGGGTGAGGGGAGATTTTTGAAGTGTGTCAGCTTACCTAAAAGAAAAGATCTTTTTCTGGTTTTGACAGCAATCTTACTCTCAATCGCCGTCTTTGGCTGCGGCAAAAAAGGCGATCCGACGCTCAAGTCCTATGAAAGACCGGAGACGCCTTCAAACCTCGGTATAGTCCACCGGGAGGACTCCCTGTTCATCACATGGGCATATCCTCCGGCAAAGGAATACCTCTTGTCACAGTTCCTTGTCCTGCGCAGAACAGGACAAGAGTTCGAAAAACTGGCCGTGGTTGATAAAGAAAGCCGCAGCTATATCGATACAAAGATCTCCGCCGGAAGCACCTATGAATATAAGGTGGTATCGCAGAACCTTCGGGGCGTACAGAGCAGCGACCCTGCTGCAGTTTCTGCCTCCCCTCTCCAGGCTCCCCTGCGGCCGACAAAACTGTCCTATTCGGTTTCAGGCAATACGGTTACTCTTGTGTGGGAGCCGTCAGCCAGGGGCACCCTGTTCAATGTATACCGGAGCACGGAAAAAGGGAAATTCGGCATGAAGCCGATCAATCCGGAGCCCCTTTCCGAGCCGATAGTTAAAGACGCCTTTTCAGTAAATACTGTTTTTCATTATACGGTCAGAAGCCTGACAGGGGGAAGTGCCAGAGGTGAGGGCCCGGCATCAGATGAGCTTACGATCGACGCAAGAGACCTCGTGCCGCCCATGCCCCGCAATCTTCAGGCATTTCCCGCACCTGACAAAGTCTTTCTCTCGTGGACCGAACTTGATGAACTTTGGATAACAGGCTTCAACGTTTACCGGAAGACTGACAACGATGATTTTGTCCTTCTGGGCAAGACGCAGACTCCGGCATTCCTCGACGCAGAGGCCCCTTCATCTAAAAAGGATTACCGGATTACGGCGGTAGGGATCTCAAAAGAGGGGCCTGCAGCAGAGATAAAGAGCATTTTCTATATCCCGCAGCGATAAGTTGACTTGCAGACCGGAATTCATTAGTCTATTTCTCTATTAATTTTTCCTCCGGGGCGCAAATATGCCAGACATGAAAGATAAGATTCTCAAAGAATTCAATGACAGTATCGACGTAAAGGAGCGCTTTGTTCAGGGGCATCTCGACGCCATTGTCGAGGTCTCAAAGGCGATAGCGGCTGCCTTCAACGACGGCAACAAGATCATCATTTTCGGCAATGGCGGCAGCTCGACCGACGCATCGCACATCGCTGCCGAGTTCGTCAACAGGTTCAAAAGAGAACGGCCTGGTCTCCCGGCCATTGCCCTGAACACGGATATGGCAGTCATCACTTCGATCGCCAATGACTACGACTTCTCCGAGATCTTTGCCCGGCAGATCAAGTCCCTCGGAGCAGAAGGAGATATCGCCATAGCTCTCAGCACAAGCGGTCAGTCGCCGAACATCCTCAAGGCGCTTGATGCTGCAAAAAGAAAGAAACTGAAGACCGTTCTTCTTACCGGCCTTAAAGGCGAGAAAACCGCTGCAAAGACGACCTACCCCTTTGTCGTGCCTTCAGACAATACGCCAAGGGTCCAGGAAACTCATATTACGCTCGGCCATGTCATCTGCCTTATGGTCGAAGATATCCTTTTTGACCAGCCGCGAAAAAAGTCTCTCTAAGGTGAAGATCCTCGGCATTGATCCCGGAAGTATACGATGCGGGTATGGGGTCATCGAGATCCAGCCCAAAGGGGCAGTGTATGTTACGTCCGGCACTATTGCGCCTTCAGCAGCCAGGCCCCTGCATGAACGGTTGAGATATATCTACGAAGGGCTTATCGCCGTTATCAGGAACTACCGGCCGGATCATGTTGTTGTAGAAAAGATGTTCTTTGCCAAGAGCGTAAGGGCTGCAATGAGCCTCGGATATGCCCGGGGCATCGCACTTCTCGCAGCAGCATCGGAAGAGATAGAACTGCATGAATGCAGCGCCCTTGAGGTAAAAAAATCCGTTGTGGGTTACGGCAAGGCCGAAAAAGAGCAGGTGCAGAAAATGGTCCGGCTCATTCTGAACCTTCAGGGAGACCTTGCCCCTGACAGTGCCGACGCCATCGCCCTTGCCCTCTGCTACGCAAATACGATAAAATTCAATCAGGCAGTCATGGGTAAACGGTAATGAGTAATCAGAAAGGATCAGACCAGGCCATCTTCTCCATATTCCCCGACTGCTTTATTTTATTGCTCTTGTCCTGCACTCATCACTCATCACTCATCACGGATCACTCTCTATGATCGGTTCGCTCAGAGGCAAAATAATCTCAAAAAAGCCTGACCATCTTCTTATCGAGGCTTATGGCGTCGGATATCAGGTGCATGTTCCGTTAAACATCCTTTCCCGCCTGCCCCATGAAGGACAGGAGGCCTTTCTTTATATTTATACCCATGTGCGCGAAGATGCCATTCAACTGTTCGGTTTTCATGCCGAGGATGAGAAAAAGATCTTCACCACCCTCCTGGGCATCACCGGCGTAGGGCCGAAGCTGGCGCTGAGCGTGCTTTCCGGCCTTTCCCTTGAGGAATTTTTGACCGCCCTTGAGACTGAGGACGTTGCCATGCTCTGCAGGATTCCGGGGCTGGGCAAGAAGACCGCGCAGAGGCTCATCCTTGAACTGAGGGAAAAATTGCCTGCCGTGTCGGGCTCAAAAGACAAGGTGTTTGACGATGCACTGTCCGCTCTCGTCAATCTCGGGTACAAGAAGAACATAGCACAGGAGTTCCTGGAGCCTGTGTATAAGCAGGGACATACGGATATTGAAACACTCATCAGGGAAGTGCTGAAGCTCATGTCAGAGAAAAAACATGGATGAACATCATATAGACAATCCTGAGATCGCGGGCAGGCTCGTCAACCCCGGAGCCGCAGAAGAGGAGACAGCCCTTGACGTCAACCTCAGGCCGGGCTCCCTTGACGAGTTCGTGGGCCAGGACAAGCTCAGGGAAAATCTCAAGATATTCATCACTGCCGCAAACCAGAGGAAAGAACCGCTCGACCATCTGCTGTTCTGCGGGCCGCCTGGCCTCGGAAAAACAACACTCGCGCATATCATATCCAACGAACTGAAGGTAAGCATCAAATCAACGTCAGGCCCCATGCTCGAACGTGCAGGCGATATTGCGGCGATCCTGACCAATCTCTCTGAACGGGATATCCTCTTCATCGACGAGATCCACCGGCTTCCCCGCATTGTTGAAGAGGTGCTCTATCCGGCAATGGAAGATTATCAGCTTGACATCATCATCGGCCAGGGCCCGAATGCGCGGACACTGAAGCTGAATCTTCCCAAATTCACGCTTATCGGCGCAACAACAAGGACAGGCCTGCTCACCTCGCCGCTCAGGGACCGCTTCGGCATCGTAACCAGGCTTGGGTTCTATTCCTATGATGAACTCGAAAAGATCATTACCCGCTCGGCAAACATCCTCAAGGTATCGATAGAAAAGAACGCGGCACTTGAAATAGCGCGCCGTTCCCGCGGCACACCCCGCATCGCCAACCGGCTCTTGAAAAGGATCAGGGACTTTGCCCAGGTGCTGGGAGACGGCACGATCGATCTCGCCATAACAAAAAGCTCGCTGCTCTCCCTTGAGGTTGATGAGAGGGGACTGGACGATATGGACAGAAAACTTCTGCTCACGATCATCGAGAAGTTCAATGGAGGCCCTGCAGGCGTTGATGCGATCTCTGCATCTCTCAGGGAGGACCGGGAAACCATCGAGGATGTGTACGAGCCGTATCTGCTTCAGGAAGGTCTGCTCGAACGGACACCGCGCGGCAGACTCGCAACACGGACTGCCTTCGAACATCTCGGCAAGACCATCCCCAGCGGCCTTTTTTAATCTTATGCATCCGTTTTTTCGTCTTTTTGTTTCTCATCACTCATCACGCATTACCCGTCATGGCCGTCCATGAAACTTCTCATGCATATCTGCTGTTCGAACTGCAGCATTCATCCTCTCCAGAACCTGCTCCTGAAGGGCATGGACATAACAGGCTACTGGTTCAATCCCAACATCCACCCGTACACGGAATATACGGCAAGGCTCGAGTCACTCATGAAGCTTGGCAGGCTCTGGAACCTTGATATCGAATACGAGGATGATTATTGCCTGGATTATTTTCTGAAGTCGGTCTCCGGCAAAGGACCGGAACGCTGTGCTGTCTGTTACGAGATGCGGCTTGACAGAACAGCTCAGGCGGCAAAAAAGATGAACTTCGACGGCTTCACGACATCGCTCCTCGTAAGCCCCTATCAGAAGTTTGATGGTATAATAGAGCAAGGCCAAAAAGCGGCAAAACGGCATGGCGTTACATTCCTCGCTGAAGATTTCAGATCCGGATGGAAGACAGCCCAGAACATGTCCCGCGAACTTGAACTCTACCGCCAGAAATACTGCGGCTGCATTTATTCAGAGATGGAACGTTACACGCAGGATAAAAAAAGGAGAAAAAAACCGGCACCATGATTGATATGCTCAGAAAACTCTCAGCAGTATGCGTACTCCTGTTGTTTGCGTCCATGGCAGAAGCAGGAACGACCATGAAGGTCCTCATTCTTGATGACGTATTTCAAAGCATCCCCTCGCGGGATGAAAAGATCGAACGGATGGGAAAGCTCAAGGGAGATCTGCTGGTCAATGGCGCACGCTATCCGGGAAATATCGAGATATGGAAAGGCGCTGTCGGCCTGTATCTCATTAACGAACTCCCCCTTGAGGAATATATCAAGAGTGTCGTGAGTGCAGAGGTCGGTGCAGACTGGGATATGGAAGCTCTGAAGACACAGGCAGTCATATCGAGGACCTATGCCCTGTTTCAGAAGGCCCAGAACAACAACCCGAACTTTGACCTCACCTCATCGGTCCTCCACCAGGTCTATAAGGGTGCGAATGAGAATGCGCGCATATCGTATGCCGTGATGAATACCGAGGGAGAGGTGCTCACGTACAACGGCAAGATCATTGAGGCCTTCTATCACTCCACCTCGGGCGGTCTGACCGAAGCGCCGGAAGAGGTCTTCGGCAAGAGCATTCCCTATCTTAAGCCTGTTTCAGGCAGCTGCGAGACCTCGCCGTACTGGATATGGGAGCGCCGGATACCGGTCGAAGAGATAGAGAAAGCGCTCACGCTCCCCGGCATCAGAGACATAAAGATAACATCGTACACCTCGACAAGGAGGGTGAAGACCGTTGACATCGTAAAGGACAGCTCAGCGCAGTCCATGAAGGCCACCGACCTTCGCAAGGCTATCGGCTGGAGCAGGCTGCCGAGTACAAATTTCACCGTCGCGCGTGACGGCAATGTGATCGTCTTTGACGGCAGCGGCTTCGGTCATGGCGTTGGGCTCTGCCAGTGGAGTTCACTTGAAATGGCCAAGAGCGGCGTTGCATACAAGGATATCCTTTCCTATTTCTACCCGGGCACTGTTCTGCAGCTGTATGAAAACCGCTGATTTCGATTTTTTTCTCCCGGACGGCTTTATTGCAGAAAAACCGGTTGAAAAACGGGACCGTTCGCGTCTTCTGGTGCTCGGCCGGGATGGCGGTATGGAACACCGATATTTCTCTGACCTGCCCTCATATCTGCAGGCAGGTGATATGCTCGTGATGAACAATTCGCGCGTATTCCCTGCACGTTTGACCGGGTATAAACCGACGGGTGGCAAGGTCGAGTTCCTTCTGGTCGAAAAGCTGTCAGACGCGTCCTGGTATGTGCTTGCAAAAGACCGGTATTGCGGACAGCTCACCATTGCGGACAATTTCACGGTCCATATGGCAAAGGACAGGACAGTAACCTTTGCAAGCGAACAGGAGATGTACAGGATCGTAGAGGAACACGGCAGGATGCCGCTTCCCCCGTATATCAAGCGCAAAGCTGACGAGACAGACAGGGAGCGCTATCAGACGGTCTACGCAGAAAAGGAGGGGTCGATTGCAGCGCCGACTGCAGGCCTTCATTTCACGGAAGAACTGCTGAATTCCCTTCGGGGTCGTTCCGTGGCGGTCCGCATGGTCACACTCCATGTCGGGATCGGCACGTTCAATCCGATAAAAGCCGAGCATATCCGTGACCACGCCATGCACAAGGAACATTTTGAGATCGACAGCTCGCTGCTCGATGAGATCGAAAAGACGAAACAAAGGGGCAATCGGGTTGTCACCGTCGGCACCACCACGACGCGCACTCTGGAAGGATATCTGTCAGGGAAGAGCACGATCCATGCATTGAACGGAACCATTAAAGGTTCAACCGATATCTTTATTCACGAAGGTTTCAGGTTCAGGGCAGCTGACGCCCTGATCACGAATTTTCATCTTCCACGCTCTACGCCGCTGATGCTCACCGCTGCGTTTTCAGGCCGTAAAAACCTTCTCAATGCCTATGAAGAGGCCATTTCCCGAGGATATAGATTTTTTTCCTATGGTGATGCTATGCTTCTTTTATGAACGACGCTGAATTCTCTGAAAGGCCTTCCGGAGCCATGCTCGGCAAGGAATTCATCATCGTGCTGGTGATCATTTTTTCCGGTTTGAGCTTCACGCTCGGCTATTTTGTCGGCAAGAGCGGGACAGCAGGACCAGAACCCGCGCTGCAGGCAGTTGAGACGTCAGGTCAGGTCCAGAAACAGGAAATGCCGCCTCTTTCTCCGTCGCCCGCAGCAGCGCCAGCGCCAGAACAGACGCAGGCCGTTCTGCCCCTGACCAAAGAGCCGGTCTTACAGGCGGCTCCGATAACGGAAAAACCTGCTGTCCGGCAGGCGGCACATGAGACCAAGGCAAAGCCTGCTGAGGTCAAGGAAAAAGGGCAGCCGAAAGGTCAGGCCACTCCTCAGCAGAAGAACGCTGAATCTCAGAACACAAAATCTGCACCTGAGAAATCCGCCCAGAAAGTTGAACCTTCCGCCTCTGCAGAAGCTATAGCCCCTATCTATACGGTTCAGATAGGGGCGTTCAAGAACATTGCCGAGGCAAAGCAGCTGAAGGCAAAATTCGACAAGAAGGGATACAAATCCTTTATCTCCACCGGCAAGAACAAGAAAGCACAGAAGATATTCAAGGTCAAAACAGGCGAATTCAGGGAAAAGAAAGAGGCTGAAGTGCTTGCACTGAAGCTCAAGAAGACAGAAGCCCTGCAGACCTATGTCACCATGAAGACAGAATAAGGAGCTCTTACGGAGACCGTTGAAATAGCCTTTGACAGCGAAAGTGAACTGCCGTTCCTTTTCACCAGCCTTGAAAAGAACCTGAAGCTCATCGAAGAATCCCTCGGCATATCTGCCAGTTACCGGGGAAACAGGATCTTCCTGAAAGGACCTGAACAGCAGGTCAGGATTGCGGAGAGCCTCATTCATGACCTGAGGCAGCTCAGCATGCAGGGGTATTCGCTCAGACCCGAGGATATCCGCTTCGCGGTCCGTGCCCTGTCCGAAGGCAACGGCATGTCCCTCAAAGAGCTGTTTCTCAATAATATCCCGGTCTCATCAAAGCGCCGTTTCATCATCCCCAAGACAGAGAACCAGAAGCGCTATCTCGACTCCATAAAGGAATTCGATATCGTCTTCGGCATCGGCCCCGCCGGAACCGGTAAGACGTATCTTGCCATGGCAATGGCGGTTAATGCCCTTCTGAAAAAAGAGGTCAGCAGGATCGTTCTTGCGCGGCCTGCGATCGAAGCAGGCGAAAAGCTCGGCTTCCTGCCCGGAGATATTCAGGAAAAGGTCAACCCCTACCTGAGGCCGCTCTATGATGCGTTATATGATATGATGGAGGCTGAAAAAGTAATGAGCCTTATGGAGCGCGGAGTGATAGAGATCGCACCCCTTGCCTTCATGCGGGGCAGAACATTGAACGATGCCTTTGTTATACTTGATGAAGCGCAAAATACGACGACAGAGCAGATGAAGATGTTCCTGACCCGACTTGGCTTTAATTCAAAGGCAGTGGTCACCGGTGACGTCACACAGATCGATCTGCCGTCAAACAGGGCATCAGGTCTTGTGGAGGTCATGAAGATCCTCGATGGCATCGGCGGGATCACCTTTGTCTCCTTCTCGGAGCGGGATGTGGTGAGGCACAAGCTGGTGCAGGCTATTATAAAGGCTTACGAAAGTTATGAAAACAGAAATATCAATACAGAAACTTAATACACCGGCCGTCAGGACAAATCTTCTCAAGCTGTCGTATCTTTTCGGTATTGCCGTCATCACCTCTGCATTTCTGCTCCAGGAATTCAGTTTGAATAAATTCCTGGGCGGTACGCTCATCTCGTTTGTCCTGCTCTTCGTCCTGTACCGGGACATCATGAGGTACAAACCAGCGTATCTCAACAACTACAGCATGCTTCTGCTTTTGAGCCTTATGATCATCAGCACACTCATGGCAGGCAGGATCTTCAGCTATGTTCTGATAAGCCTGATGAAGGGACTGGAGGCAGGCGATACGGGCATCGCCATTTACGGCATCCCGATCGCAACAGGGGCCATGCTCGTAGCGCTCCTGTTTGATTTTCACACGGCCATCACCTTTTCTTTCACGGTAAGCCTTCTCACCGGATACTGGCTTGAGCAGTCTTTTTTCCCCATCTATACCTTTGTAAGCAGTCTCACCGCTGCATTCAGCGTTATCCGCTGCAAGAAGCGGTCTGCCCTGCTCCGCGGCGGACTCTATGTGATACTGGCAAATATCTGTCTGGTGCTGATCTTTCTTGTCTCCCGGGGTGAACTGTTCACGGATAAGACGCCCGCTGCAGTGGGCTTTGCCATTTTTTCCGGCATCACGGTCTCTGCTATCGTTTCGCTCATTCTTCCGCTCTTTGAGTATCTCTTCAAGGTCACGACCGATATCAGCCTTCTTGAACTTCTTGACCTGAATCAGCCCCTTATGAAAATGCTGATGATTAACGCACCGGGAACCTATCACCACAGCGTGATCGTCGGCAGTCTGGTAGAATCAGCGGCTGAAACGGTCGGCGTCAATCCCCTGCTTGCACGGGTAAGCTCGTATTATCACGATATCGGCAAGGCAAAGATGCCGGAATATTTTGTCGAGAACCAGAGCGGCGCGCCGAGCAAGCACGATAAGCTCACGCCTCACATGAGCAGCATGATCATCATCAATCATGTAAAGGAAGGGGTTGAGCTGGCCAAACAATATAAGCTACCCCAGTCGATCATCGACATCATAAAGCAGCACCATGGCACAGCGGTGTTGACATATTTTTACCAGAAGGCCAGGGATATGGGCCACGATATCTCACCGGGGGAAGAGGAATACATGTATCCCGGACCGAAGCCCCAGACCCGCGTTGCTGCGCTGGTGATGATGGCAGATGCAGTGGAAGCCGCCTCAAAGGTTCTCAATGACCCTACCCCTGCGCGGATATCAGCCCTTGTCGAGAAGATCATAAACCATATTTTTCTTGAGGGACAGCTCGATGAGTGCGAACTTACGCTCAAGGACATATCAGAGATCAAGAAGCGTTTTATCTATATCCTGACCGGCATAATGCACAAGAGGATCGACTACCCCGGTTTCGATTTCGGCAATGGCAATTCACCTAAAGAACCAGCAAAGATCGAAAAGCCTAAATTTGCGTAGGGTCAGGAAAGACCTTACAGCAGCCTTGTCTCTGCTCGGCCGCGGCGAGACAGAACTGAGCATTCTCTTTGTCGGCAGCGCAAGGATGAAGCGTCTCAATACAGTGTACCGCGGTATCCCGAAAGAAACTGACGTCCTTTCCTTCCCCATGACTGAGGGAACCTCGTATCGTTCTCACAGACCACAGACCGGAAGCGGTCAGGTACAGCCTTCGGTTCTCGGTGATATCGTCATATCCGTGCCAAAGACCCTCAGGCAGTCGCGGGAATATGGCACCACTTTTCACGATGAGCTGCGGCGATTACTCATCCACGGCCTTCTGCATCTCTTGGGCTTTGACCATGAGAAGAGCAGATACCGGAAAGGGAAGATGGAGAAGAAGGAAAAGGAGGTCCTGCATGCCGTTGCGCGCCTGGATTAAGAGCGCCAACCACGCCATAGAAGGCGTTATCTATGGCGCAAGGACCCAGAAGCACCTCCGTTACCATTTCTTCTCGGCTGCTGCGGTGCTCTTCTTCAGTTATATGGTCGGCGTCTCAAAGCCTGAACTCGTCATCATCGCACTTGCGGTTATCCTCGTGCTCGCAGCAGAGATGATGAACAGCGCCATAGAGGCCGTAGTGGACATTCTCTCGCCGGAATATTCGGAAAAGGCAAGGGTCGCAAAGGATATCTCTGCGGGCGCTGTTCTCATCACCGCCTTTGGCGCTGCCGTGCTCGGCTATGTTGTCCTCTTCCCTTATGTAAAGATCATTTTCAGCGAAGGCTTTCATGTGGCAAAACACTCGAAAGAGGAGATATCCTTCATCGCCTTTATCCTGGTCCTGATTGCAGTGATCGTCACCAAGGCCCAGTTCGGTAAAGGGCATCCTCTCAGCGGCGGCATGCCGAGCGGACATTCAGCGCTCGCGTTCTCGGTCTGGGTTTCGATCACCTACATAACAGATAACCTTTACATCTCAGTCCTCTGTTTTCTCCTCGCGGTCTGGATCGCCCAGTCAAGGATTGCGATAAAGATGCATACCAGGCTCGAAGTGATGCTCGGCGCCCTCCTCGGAACGCTTCTCACCTTTCTTCTCTTCAGGCTCTTTTACTAGATCCCTGCGTCCCGCTGTCCAGGACCTCCCGTACCCTGATCAGCAGTTCTTCGGGGGATACCGGCTTGGATATGAAATTGATGCCCTCATCAAGGACCCCGCGCTTGCTGATGATATCCTCCGAATAACCGCTGAGAAAGAGAGCCCTGATCTGCGGGGACTGCGCGCGTATGGTCTCAAGAACCTCTCTGCCGTTCTTCCCCGGCATCACAACATCCAGGAGCAGAAGATCGATCTTCGGGTGTCGGGCAAACATCTGTACAGCCTCGTCGCCGTCTGACGCCTCGACTACCGTATAGCCGTACAGACGAAGGATATCATGGACATAGAGCCTTACATCTTCATCATCTTCCGCCACTAAAATGGTCTCTGACCCTCTCTGCAATGCGGTCGCTGTCCTGTCCGGCTCATACTGATCATCAACATGGACCAGCGGCAGGTAGATAAAGAATTCCGTGCCCTGACCAGGCCGGCTCCTCACATCAATATAGCCTTCATGCTGCTTCACGATCCCGTATACACTTGCCAGACCAAGGCCGCTGCCCCTGCCCACTTCCTTTGTGGTGAAAAATGGCTCAAATATCTTCTTCCGGGTCTCGTCGTCCATACCTGTCCCGGTATCGGCAACGGAGATCGTGGCATACGTGCCAGGCTTCATAACTTCAAAAGCAGGAAAGAAGTCTTTATCCAGCTGTGTTTTCCCGATCGCAATTGAGAGCGTGCCTCCATCCGGCATTGAGTCCCTCGCATTGGTACAGAGGTTCATCAGTACCTGATCGATCTGACCGGCATCGGCCATAACCACGCTTCGTTCTTTACTGAGCTGTATGTCCAGACGGATATCCTCCCTGATGAGACGCCTGAGCATCTTTTCCACGTTGGTAAGGATCGTATTGAGATCGACCGCTTTCGGACTGATGAGCTGCTGCCTGCTGAAGGCCAGAAGGCTCTGAACCAGGGCCGCCGCCCGAGATGAGGCGGTCAGGATATGTTCGACATATTCCCGGGCCGGGTCATTTTTTTCGAGACTCATCTTGGCAAGGTTCGAAAAGCCGCTGATCGCCGTAAGGATGTTCTTGAAATCATGGGCAATGCCTCCGGCCATCGTGCCGACCGCCTCCATCTTCTGGGCCTGTCTGAACTGGGTCTCCAGCCGCTGCCGTTCCCCCTCTTTCCGGACCAGCGTCTCTGACATTTCATTGAATGCATGTGAAAGCTTTCCTACCTCATCCCCTGACTGGACCGGCACATTTATCTGAATGCTCTCTTTGCCAAAAGACCGGACCGCCTCTGTCAGCACAGCAAGAGGTCTCGTACTCTTCCTGATAAACAAAAAAACAATGCTCCCTCCGATCAGAAGGAAAAAAGCACTGATCGCAATATCAGCCAGAATGATCCTTGCAACCTTCTTTTCATGATATGCCTTTGCGATGGCAACCTGAACATACCCGATAATCTGCTGCTGGGCAGTCGTCCCGTCATCTCCGGAAAGAAGGCCTTCATCGTAAGAAAGGCGTTCGATGACGACCGGCATGGTGAAAACAATATTTTCTCTGCCCGTCACCGGCTGCATATCCTCATTCCCGCCTTTCATCATCCTTACTTCTTTCATGCCTGGCAGCCGTCCGAACCCCTCAGGAGCTGTTTCGCCGGTTGCATGTTCATAGATCAGCCGGTCCTGAACATCGAAAAAACGTACAAAGCTGATATCTTTGCTCCTGATCACACCCTCAACCGATGCCTTAAGCCTATCGCGATTTTCGGAAAAGACCCCGATCCTTGCATGATATGCAAGGATCGCCGAGAGCAGCCTGCCCTTATTCTCGACGTTCTGGTTCATGACCCTGCTCTCCTGCCAAAAGTCAACCGCAAAGAAGGTCAGGGACAGGGCAATAGCAATGACCATAAAGGAGATATAGAGCTTTCCTGCGAAACTCTCACGGTATTCTCTCAGCTTCTGCGTCAGGCTTTTTCTCATGCGCGCTTTATCTGACATCGGCCGGCTCCTTCGGAAAAATCAGGGCTGATCTGAACTCTGAGTTTTATGGCAATCTTTCTGTTGAGATGAGCAGGATAGAGCCCCCTCTTTCCGTTCGAAAACATTGTATCACACTTACATGAACATCTGAGTTACAGACAGAGACGGGTTGGCCGGACACGTTATAGAATAACCGGCGCAACGATACTATTTTAGAAAAAAATAAACTAAATTTGTGATACGATAGGGACATGAGAAAAGCAGCTGTGCCCATTGTCATTTTTTCGTTTTTCCTTGCTTCCTGCGATGAGAAGCCAAAGAACCCGGTAGCAGTTCATGGCGACAGAATGATCGATGCGTACCACCGATCCCAGAACCTGAAGGACGATGCGAACCTCGATGCAGTCAAGAAAGCTATCCAGGCCCATCGGGCAGTGAACGACAAGTTTCCCCAGGACCTCGAGGAGATCAAACCCTTGCTCTCTTCGCCTGACCTGGACCTCTCGAAATATATCTATAATGCATCTGACGGCTCAGTCGCCATAAAGAAGTGACGTTTCTCCTGCCTTACCGTGTTGCCTGCATTCCCTGCCAACCATAGCGTTCATGCATCGTAAATTGCCGTATCTTCACAATTTTTTGTAACTCCAAAGGATTGACAAGCAGGGCTCTATTGGTGTATAAAATATGTCTCGTGGGCGGATAGCTCAGCTGGGAGAGCGCTGCCCTTACAAGGCAGATGTCGCAGGTTCGATCCCTGTTCCGCCTACCATTATGGCAGCAATTGGTGATTAGTAATTAGGGAGTAGCAAACAGGCTTCTATCCCTTTCCCCCACGAACTAATCACTGTTTTTCACATCGGGGGCGGTAGTTCAGTCGGTTAGAACGCCTGCCTGTCACGCAGGAGGTCGCGGGTTCGAGTCCCGTCCGCCCCGCCATTTAACACTTTAATAGCATTGTATTTCATCGCTCCTCTTTTCTCCACATGGTATCTTCCGTCATCCAACATGTCCCGCTGAATACCGGACATTTCTGTTTTGGCTTGACATTACAGGAAATAACAATGGACATTTCATATGAAAATGATAGAGTTTAAGTAATTTCATTATTACATGGAGGGATGTAAATAATGCATGCTCAAACCCTATCTCTTCTCAGTCACCCTGTTGAAATCAAGAACTGTCCAATCAGCAATGCGCCATGTCCCGGGGACTGCATATTTTCCAATATCCTGCAGAACGTCGGCATCGGCATAATTGTCTTTGATACGGTCCAGAAGGTTTTGGTTTTCCAGAACCAGGAGAGCAGAAGGCTCTTTCAGGGGTTCATTGAGCATCCCGACTACCGAACACTTAGTGATCTCCTTCTGTCCGGAGATTCCAGCTCAGAGGGAGAAGCGATCACCCTTACCGTGGGCAGGAGGTTTCTCGGCTTCACGGTCTACCGCATCAATCATATCTACCGATGGGTATTCATACGGGATGTGACGGATAAGGAAAGGACAGAGGAGCAGGTCAGGGCGGCCCATCGCATGAACCGGGCCGTGCTGGAGCGGTCACCCTATGGGATCATCGTTGTCAACAAAACGGGCGCAATCGATTATGTGAACCCGGCCATGATCGCGATCAATGCAGGAACATATGAAGAGATCACCGCGATCAATGTGTACAATTTCCCGGCCTACCTGTCTCTGGGCATCGCCAGCGGTATCCGCGCTGCCATTGAAGAGGGTAAAGACTTCTTTATCGGTCCTGTCGAGTATACATCGGCATTAGGCGGCAAGACTACGATCAGAAATTTCGTAGGAATGCCGTTTGACGACGACGGTGATCGAAAGGCCCTTGTCTTTGTGGAGGATGTTACTGAACAGAAGCGTATCGAAGCGCAGAACGCCCTGCTTGCGGCAACGGTCGAGTCTGCCACGGACGCGGTCGTGATCACTGACGCCAGGGGAACGATACAGTATGTGAACCCGGCCTTCGAACAGATAACCGGCTATGGCAGGGCTGAGGTCATCGGCAGGTCTCCCCGCATCCTCAAAAGTGGAAAACAGGATGAAACCTTTTACAGGACCATGTGGAATACGCTAAAGGACGGACAGGTATGGAGAGGCGTTCTTATTAATAAGCGTGCCGACGGCTCTCTCTATGACGAGGAAATGACCATATTCCCTGTCCGGAGCGCATCAGGAGAGATCCTGAACTTTGTTGCCTCAATGCGCGATATTACGGTAAAAGCGAAGCTTGAAGCCATTGCCGAAGCGGTCAACTGCATGGACAACATCGGCTATGTCTTTGCCGGGATACGTCACGAGATCGGCAACCCTGTCAATTCGACCAAGATGGCGCTGACCGTGCTCCACGACAATCTCGGCACGTACTCGCCCGAAACAACACGCAACTATATCGAAAGGGCCTTGACTGAACTGTCGCGCGTAGAATATCTTCTGCAGTCCCTGCGGAGCTTCAATATGTTCGAAAGCCCGAAGATCGAGCAGATCGATGTTAATTTTTTTATGGACTCCTTTCTCTCGCTGGTAAAGAAGGACTTTGACCAGAGCGGTGTTGCCTTGAAGGCAATAATCCATCCGGAGGTCACCTCCATGGCTGTTGACCCGCGTGCATTGCAGCAGGTTCTCCTCAATATTGTTACGAACGCCCTCGATGCAGCAGAAGAGGACGAGGAGCCGAAGGTCATCATCAACGTTTTCAGGTTGTCGGACTGCGTGAGGATGCAGATCATCGACAACGGAAGAGGCATGTCTCCGCAGCAGATCAGGGACCTTTTCAAGCCTTTTCATACGACCAAACAGAAAGGGACAGGCCTCGGTCTGGTAATTGTGAAAAAAATGCTTACAAAAATGCATTGCACGATCGATATCTCAAGCGAAAGCGGTGCCGGCACGATCGTGGACATCGTAGTGCCAGAGGTGCAGAATGAATTCGCTGCCTGTTAAGCGAACTCTGCTGATCATAGACGATGACAAATTGCTCTGTGACGTGGCACAGCGGTCTTTTCAGCCGGATATGAATGTCCTGACAGCGCATACCGGAAAAGACGGCATCGGACTTTGTTCCCGTGAAAAGATCGATGTTGTGCTGCTCGACCAGAATCTTCCTGATGGCGAGGGCTCCGCACTTTGTCCTGCAATACTGCACAAAAATGATCAAACAAAGATTATTTTTATCACCGCGTATCCTGACTTCGGCAATGCAGTCCGCGCCATAAGGGCGGGGGCACACGATTATCTTTCAAAACCGTTTGATATCGAGGAGCTTCGCCTTTCGGTCATGCGTGCCCTGCGGACAATGGGCCTGGAACAGATCGAGCAGGTCAGTCATTATGAACATATGAAAGATTATTCTGACACGGTTCTCATCGGCCGGGGGCTGGATCCGGTTCAACGTCTGATCGAACGGGCCGCGGCATCTGACGCGCCTGTATTCATAACCGGCGAGACCGGGACAGGCAAAAATGTCGCAGCCCGGCTCATTCATTACAGGAGTCAGGTTCGCCAGGCCCCCTTTATCGCCATCAACTGCGCGGCACTGCCCGAAAACCTTATAGAAGCCGAGCTGTTCGGATATGAAAAAGGGGCCTTTACCGGAGCAGGCTGCTCAAAGCGGGGGGTTTTTGAAATGGCCGAGGGGGGCACGCTGCTCCTTGATGAGATCGGCGAGATGCCGATGGCCCTGCAGGCCAAGCTCCTCAGTGTTCTCGAGGAAAAGCGCTTTAAGAAGCTGGGAAGTGACTCTATCCGGCATGTCAGTGTACGAGTTATCGCCGCTACAAACTCCGGGATCGATAACGCAATCAAATTGAAGACCTTCAGAGAAGATCTCTATTATCGTTTAGGCGTCATCAGGATCGATATGCCGCCGCTTCGTACGCGTCCGGGAGACATTGCAGAGAGCTGTGCGTACTTCATAAAAAAGATCACCGGCACTGACCTAAGCCTGCCGGAAGATGAAGTAACCCGCCTTATGCGATACCCGTGGCCGGGGAATATCCGTGAACTTAAGAACATTATCGAGCGGGCCGTTATACTCCAGGAAGGCAAATACCTTAAACCCTCAGAACTTATCGCTGCGCAATCAGAGCACACTTCCGTTGATCAGCACAATAAGGGAACCGCAGATACCGTTGCGTCGCTTCAAGCTGTGGAGAAGGTCCACATCCGCTACGCTCTCGACGTCTTTGCCAACAACTACATGCGTACGGCTCGCACACTCGGCATCTCTGTTTCCACGCTCAAGAGAAAAATTGCCGGTTATGGCCTTTCCGAAAAGTCTGAAATGAGCGCCCGCTCATAATAGACGGCCTGAAATAGATGTATTGATCTAAACCTCGCCCGACCACTAATCGCAACGTATTGATAATAACCGCAATTGAACATCACTCGAACTGGCATTCCGCTTGCAATATAAGGCTGAGGAAAAAAGAATGAAAAATGTTCTGATTGTAGACGATGAAAAGCTTTTTCTTCTGAGTCTCACCGACGGCTTGGGCATCTATGCAGGTGAATTCAATGTCATAACAGCTGAAAATGGCAGGAAGGCGGTTGAACTGCTGGGGACGATCAACATCGACCTCATCGTGACAGACCTGCAGATGCCTGTTATGGACGGCTTTGAACTGCTGGCCCATCTGAGCAATCATGAGCCGGACATCCCGGTGATTGTCATGACAGCGTACGGTGCTCCGTCCATCGAGGACAAACTGAGACCCTATAGTGTCACGCGCTATCTGGAGAAACCGCTGAACCTCAGAAAACTTGCGTCAGCGATCCTTGATGAGCTGGCGGCAAGCTCACAGGGATTCATCCAGGGGATCACGCTGCCGACGTTTTTACAGCTGGTCGAGATGGAGAAAAAGACCTGCACGCTCAGCATATCGTCTCACGGAACAGCAGGGCGGCTCTTTTTCAGAAAGGGAGAATTTCTCGACGCCGAGACCTCGGCGTCCTCCGGTGAGGATGCAGCGTACGAGATCGTTTGTTGGGAGAACGCCCAAATAGAGATTGATCCGATATGCCGAAAGAAAGCCAGGCGGATACAGGCTCCGCTGCAGCATATTATCATGGAGGGGTACAGGCTCAAGGATGAGAGAGAAAGGAGGGGGACTGTTAGCGGCATAGAGGAGCTGGAAGAAACAACCGGGCTGGACATATTGGCAGATGCCAAAACAACAGAACTTAACAAGGAGGAAGTCATGGCACTCGAAAAACATCTCGCAGGACTTAAAGAGGTCAAGGGATTCAAGGCAGCAGGGATTATGAACTACACCGGTGAAATGCTGGCAACAGAGTCGACAGACACAAATGTCGATCTCGACCTTGTCGGAGCGACCTTCAACGACATCTTTCGTTCTGCCCATGAGGCGTCAAAGAAGATCGGTCTCGATGCCTGCAAAGAGACGATTATCAGTACGCCCAAAGGAACAGTCGTAATGCGCTGCTCCGGTGTCGATGCGAAAAGTCACTTTCATCTGATAGGGGTCATGGCCGCTGACGGCAATCAGGCGCTCATGAAGATGCAGATCGAGAAGATGGTCCCTGCTATTATGGAAGAACTTGCTTAACCGCACAATGAGCGTCCTGGGGACCAGTCGGCCAATACCGCGGCCTCAGGGCGCTCGCCACTGCCAAAGAACTGTTATCAGCGCTGAGAAATGAATATAACCGGTGAGATAAAGTTCTTTCTCGGCGATGGTGATTATGCGCACCTGAAATTCTCGGAGAGCAGGACATCCTTTTCGATCGACATCGTTTCAGTGCCCGCAGCCTACCGGAGCAAAGGCATCGGTTCCCTGCTTATCGGCCGCGTGCTGCTGATGGCAGACACGATGGACAAGGATATTTACCTGTCTGCAAGGCCCATTGGGGCCTATACGGTTGAAAGGCTCTCCCGACTCGTATCCTACTATCAGCGCTTTGGCTTCAGCGTTATTGACGAAGGGCTTACCATGGTCTCGATGAAAAGGATCGCAAAAACCGCAGGAGCACAACACGCGGTTATTTAACCATACGTGACTTCGGTACGGCATTGGTATGGTGCATAGATATCAGGACGTCGAGGCCGGCAGCCGGTCGTGATGCTGACCGTTTTTTTCTCTCGCATCCTGATCCGTTCTGTCCTATAATGCTGATAGAAGAGGAGCATCCGATCAGGAGGGAATGTATGGAAACGCATTTTGCATCACCTGAACGTTCAACACCGGGTGAGCTCTACCGTGATATTCACGAAGCGAGCAACAACCCGATCATAGATGGCCTTCTGAGGACAGTTGGCGGACTTATCGCGGTGCTGAACGAGCATCGCCAGATTCTCGCCGTAAATAATGCCTTCCTCAGCATGATCGGCATTGATGATGCACATAGCGTGCTCGGCATCAGGCCGGGCGAGGCGATCAGCTGCATACATTCCCATGAAATGCCTGGCGGATGCGGGACGTCGCGTTATTGCTCCACCTGCGGGGCTGCGGTCGCGATCGTCACAAGCCTCGCATCAAATCAGCCGCAGGAACAGAAATGCGTTGCCACCGTGAACAAAAACGGAGAGATCATAGATCTCTGTCTGCATGTCAGGGCGTGTCCTGTTTTTCTGGACGGAACACAGCATATCCTCCTCTTTATCCAGGATATTACCCTTCAGGAGCGCTCGGCCTCCCTGGAGAGGGCCTTCTTCCATGATATCAACAACATCATCACAGCGCTCCACGGTGCAAGCGAGCTTATGGAATTCAGGGACGAAGCAGGTAAGAACGAACTTGCCAAACAGATACAGCAGATGTCTCTCCATCTGGCCAAGGAAGTCGAGATCCAGAGGGCTCTTTCACAGTCCAGCCAGCAGACGTACACAGTAGAAATGCAGGACTTTACGACTGACGACGTGATCCGTGAAGTGAAGACGGTCTTCGCCGGTCACCGCGCCGCAAAGAACAAAGTCCTGGTTTCCCCGGCAGACGCTCCCTGCATGGTCATTCGTTCAGATCTTCATCTCATACTACGAATAATTACAAACATGCTCGTCAACGCTTTCGAGGCAACAGCAGAAGGCGGAACCGTCAAACTCTGGATCGATCAGGACCAGGACCTGACTTTTCATGTCTGGAGCAGGCCGGCGATTCCCGAGGCTGTATCGAGGAGAGTCTTTCAGCGCTATTACAGCACCAAGGACAATAGTGGCCGCGGCATCGGCACCTATACAATGAAGCTGTTCGGCGAGGGTCTGCTTGGCGGAAAGGTCGGGTTTAAAACTTCCGAAGCCGATGGGACCACGTTTTCCTTCTCCCTGCCCTTCAGGATAGATCATGATGCTGCCTCTCCTTTGGCCCCGGTCTGTTGATGGATCATGCCTGAATTCAGGAACCGTGAGGAATACGAACGCTGGAAAGCCGAACGGCTGAAAGAGAGCCAGGACAGGCAGAGATCCCGGGACCAGCAGGCGTCTGACAAAAGACCGGCTGCTCCCGATCAACAGTCGCCATCATCACGATCGCCCGAACTTACCGATATTGGAGACCTCCTGAACCAATCCTGGGGCCAATTCAAAGAGAGAATCGGTGTTCTTCTGCCCCTGCATCTGCTGTCGCTTGTATTTCTCATCGCGGGCATACTCCTTGCCGTAGGCATAGGTGCCCTGATAGCAATGATGGTCCCGCAGTGCAAAACACCTGTTCTTCTTATATCAGCGCTGATCGGTCTCACCATAGGCCTGACGGCCATGTTCTGGCCTGTTTCTGCTCTGGTCGTTGCCGTAGCCGATCCATCCCTGGGCATGGGAGATGCCCTTGCTCAGGGATGGAAGAAGCTCTGGGCCTTTCTCTGGCTCTTCTCAATACTGGGATATGTGGTGGCCGGCGGATATCTCCTCTTTATTGTTCCGGGCGTTATATTTACGATCTGGTTCATCTTTTCCCAGTTTATCCTGGCAGAAGACAATGCACGGGGAATGGACGCCATGCTGAAGAGCAAGGAATATGTGAAGGGAAGATGGTTCGATGTTTTTCTGAGGTTTCTCGTCCTCTGGGCACTGTCAACCGGTCTCGGCATGATACCTCTTCTCGGCATCATCCTCTCCATAATGCTCACCCCGTTCATGATGATCTATTCATATCTCATATTCACAGACCTGAAACGCCTGAGGCCAGAGGTAGCGGAGTTCAAGCCAGATCCGGGAGAAAAAATAAAATGGGTCGGCGCAGCAACCCTGGGATATATCGTTCTGCCTCTTATCATCATTGCCATTGTCGGCACGGTCTGCATGATACCCCTCTTAATGATGAACGGCATGAACTTCCATCAGGTTCCGCCGCCGCAGCGGTTTTTCTGAAGAGCAACGGCACTCTGCCGGATAATGGCCTTGCCTGTATGATATAATCAAGGCCCTGGGAGGTTTCGCATTAACAATGATGAAAAAAGTGACGCTCTATACATTAAGCACCTGCCCTGTCTGCAGGAAGATCAAGAGTTTTCTTGACGACAACGGGATCGCCTATGCGCTGGTCGAGGTTGATTCGCTCGATGGCTCAGAGCAGTGGGCGGCAACAAAAGAACTGGCAAAACACAACCCGCAGGTTTCATATCCGACCGTTGTGGTCGAGGACGTGATCGTGGGTTACGACATAGATGCACTGAGGGCAAAACTGCTGTAGCATGGCCGTCACTCCTGATCGTCTTTACGAAGTCCTTTCAAGATATGCCGTCTCTCTCGGCCTTCAGCTCAACAGTGACAGAGAGTTCGTTCTCGATATACTTGCCGGTCTCCTGAAGAACGAAGAGCGGTATGGGTACCGCTCCTGCCCCTGCAGGCTGGCGTCCGGATACAGGGAGCGTGATGAGGATATTATCTGTCCCTGCAGATACCGGGATGATGATATCAGGGATTTTGGGAGCTGTTACTGTTCCCTGTATGTCTCTGAGGCATGGAACAACAATACGGTTCCGCACAGCGTTGTGCCTGAACGGAGAAGACAGGGCAAATAAAAAGGGGGCCGTATGATACACGATTTATCAAGCAAGGATCTGCGGAATGCCGTGGACCTTATGCCGGTGAGACCGGGTAACAGGATCGTATTTCTATTTGAACTTGCCGGGAGGTGACCAGATCCACCAGTCAAGGATCCACTGGATCCTGAACACCTCTGCGATCACGCCGATACCAAGGAGAATCACATAGCCGATAAGAACCGCGAGGCCGATCGTCGAGCCATGCCTTCTGAAAAACCCCCTGATACCGGAGAACTCCTCTGCCCCGGAGGACTGATTGCACTGATCCTTCGACTGTTGCACACTTCCCTCCTCTGATAATAATGCTGATTCTATCACGAAAACCAACCGAACTGCCCTTCTTTTTTGCTATCTGAGACAGCATCACCGGAAAAAGCCGAGCCGGTCACAGAACTTTTCAAGAAGTTTAGCATCTCGGAAACTCCTCTCATCCTCAACCGGAACGAGCGGGAACCGTGTCATAAATGCCGTACAGAAAATACCTGTGCCACTACTGTTCTGCTGACCTGAAGCGGTGAAAACTTCAACACCCTTTACACCGCAGCTTGGAGATCCACTCTTAAACACAAACCCGCGAAGGTCAGCCGTCTGCAGTTCCCTGAGCCATTTTTCAGACCATAGCTGCAAGCGATCTGTGAGGTCAACTCCTGTTTTGATCGTTACTAGACGCGGTGACGCCGGATCTCCGATAAGCCGCATCGCCTCCCTCGGAACGGGCAGGCCTGCTTCCACCTCAGGGCATACGGTCACCCATTCGATATGCTCTCCAAGGATATCCTTCAGGTAATTATTCAGTTTATGACCGCCATCATAGCGGACTCTCTCACCAAGAAGACAGGCACTGATGCCGACCCTTATCTTATCCTCCGATTGCAAACGTTTCCTCCATCACAGACCATCGAGACTGTAACCCTTCAGTTTCGGGCACAAATATCCGCCCCTTTCCAAGGGGAGGCAAGGAGGGGTATCGATAACATTACCAAAACCTCTGCTTAAGGCACCTACCTCTGGTCCTTGCTAAGGAGGGGCTTCCTTCCGTATCTGAATCATTACTTAATACTTAATGTAATACATGATAATAAGTCCATAATAATCTGTTTTATTTTCTTTATTTCTTACCCTGATTCGCGACTTTTTCCATGGCCCTTACTATCTCTTCCTGATCGCCAAGATAATAACGCCGAATCGGCCTGAGCATGTCATCAAGCTCGTACACAAGGGGAATGCCTGTAGGGATGTTCATGCCGACGATCTCGTTGTCAGGGATATTGTCCAGATATTTGACAAGTGCCCGTAACGAGTTGCCGTGTGCTGCTATCAGCACCCTCTTCCCTGATGCGATCTCCGGAACAATTGCTTCCTGCCAGTATGGTGCAAACCTCTCTACCGTGCTCTTCAGGCTTTCGGCAAGCGGGATATCCTTCTCAGCCAACCCGGCGTATCTCGGGTCATTGCCAGGATACCTGCTGTCGCTTCTTTCGAGTGCCGGAGGCATCACATCATAGCTGCGCCTCCATATACGCACCTGCTCTTCCCCAAACTTTGCAGCCATCTCGGATTTGTTCAGGCCCTGCAGCGCCCCATAATAGCGCTCGTTGAGGCGCCAGGAGTTCTTGACCGGGATCCAGACGAGGTCCATCTCGTCCAGAACCAGCCAGAGGGTCTTGACCGCCCGTTTCAGCACCGAGGTAAACGCCATGTCAAAGACGAGACCTTCTGCTTTCAGCACCCGGCCTGCCTGCCGCGCCTCTTCCCTGCCTTTCCCTGACAGATCAACGTCAGTCCAGCCGGTAAAGCGGTTCTCCCTGTTCCAGACGCTTTCGCCATGCCTCAGAAGCACAAGTTTTGTCATTTCAGGACTCCTCTATTAGGATACAGCAGACCCTATTCTACCTTATCCTGGACGTCAAATCCTCAACAGCTTTTTTGAAACCCCCTATGGTAAAATTCAGTATGCTTGAAGAGATAGGCACCGTAATAAGCGTTGAAGGCCTGTACGCCAAAGTCTCTGTTCCGAAGAAAAGCTCCTGACAGGGCTGCTCTTCAGGAACCTGCGTGACAGGTGATCAGTCCATGGAGATCGAGGCCCTCAATAAAGCAGGAGCTGTTGCCGGCCAGAAGGTCAAGGTCATGGTCCATACCTATGCGTACATGAAGGGCTCCATGGTCATCTACGGCTTTCCTGCCCTGATGCTGGTGATCGGAGCGGTCATGGGCAAGGAGTTGATGCCCGCTTTCTTTCCTTCCCTGAATGCAGACTCGCTTTCTGCAATTTTCGGGTTCAGTTTTCTGATCGCATCATTTATACTGGTAAAGATCTGGGCCGGGAGTCAGACAAAAAAAACCTCATCGACACCGGTAGTTGAAGAGATATTGCCATAGCTTCGGCAGGCGCATCTGTAAATTTGAAGTTCATTACAGTCACTGACACGTATCGCTTTTCACTATATCTATGAGGGGGTTTTATGGCTAACTTTGAAGTTGGAAGCATCAGGAATGTCGCTCTCATCGCCCATAGCGGGGCAGGCAAGACTTCTCTTGCCGAGGCAATGCTCTTCAGTGCAGGAATGACCGACAGGCTCGGCAATGTGCAGGACGGCACAACCGTTACTGACTTTGAACCGGAAGAGATAGACCGGAAGATAACCATCACATCATCTCTTGCCTTCTGCAACTGGAACAACTACCGGATAAATATTGTCGACACTCCCGGCTTTATCAATTTCATCGAGGACACGAAAGGCTGCCTAAGGGTGGTGGACGGAGCGGTCATTCTCGTGAGCGCCATCTCAGGCGTTAAGGCAGAGACCGAAAGGGTCTGGAAATATGCCTGCGAATATGAGATACCAAGGATCGTCTTTATCAACAAGATGGACAAGGACACGGCCAATTTCGAGCGCGCCCTTGATGAAGTGCAGAAGTCCTTTGAGACAGAACCGATCCCGCTTCAGATACCGATCGGCGCCGGCGATACGTTCACCGGCATCATCGACCTCGTAAAGATGAAGGCCTTCATCCTGAGCAACGGCAAGATCGGTGAGCAGGATATTCCGGCAGACCGCGCGGATGAGGCTGAAAAATACCGGAAGAAACTGGTCGAAAAGATCGCCGAGTCTGACGATGCCCTGCTCGAAAAGTATCTTGAAGGCACAGAACCGACCCAGGCCGAAATCCTGAGCGGCATCAAAGAGGGTTCTCTTTCGAGAAAGTACATACCCGTCTCATGCGGCGCTGCCACGAAGAATATAGGGACCTCAAACCTTCTCGATACGATCGCGCTCTGCCTGCCTTCACCGGTCGAGATGGCCACTATTGCGCCGATCAGCGGAAAGAACCCTAAGGATGGCGGACTGATCTTCAGAAAACCTTCGGAAGCAGAGCCGATGTCTGCCTTTATTTTCAAGACCATCGCAGACCCCTATGCAGGAAAGCTGTCTCTCTTCAGGGTCTATTCAGGCACTCTTAAGGCGGATTCGGCAGTCTATAATGCTACGGCCGATACTAAGGAGAGGATTGGGCAGGTATTCTACCTTCAGGGCAAGAAACATGTGCCTGTCCAGACCCTGGGCGCAGGTGAGATAGCGGTCGTGGCAAAGCTGAAGGAAACGAACACCGGCGACACCCTCTGCGATGAGGCAAAGCCTATAATTTTCGACAAGGTGAAATTCGCCAACCCGATCATCTCCTATGCCATAGCACCCAAGTCCAAGGGCGATGAGGAGAAGGTGAGCGTTGCACTCCACAAGGTCCTCGAAGAAGACCCGACACTCAGGTTCAGCAGGGACGAGGAATCCAAAGAGATGCTCATCTCCGGCATGGGACAGGTGCATATCCAGGTTATGCTCGACCGCTTAAAGAGAAGGTTCGGCGTGGAGATAGAAATGAAGACGCCGAAGATCCCGTACCGCGAGACGATCCACGGCTCTGCCAAGGTCCAGGGCAAATACAAGAAACAGTCCGGCGGAAAAGGCCAGTACGGCGACTGCCACATCACAGTAGAGCCGCTTCCGCGCGGCGCCGGCTTTGAGTTTGTCGACAAGATCGTCGGCGGCTCCATCCCGCGTCAGTACATCCCTGCTGTTGAAAAAGGTATCATCGAGGCAATGCATGACGGCGTTATAGCCGGTTATCAGACCGTTGACCTGCGCGTCACGCTTACTGACGGTTCATACCATACGGTTGACTCCTCTGAAATGGCGTTCAAGATCGCAGGCTCCATGGCGATCAAGAAGGCCGTACAGGAAGCAAAGCCCGCATTGCTTGAGCCGCTTATGAAGACCGAAATTACCATACCAGAAGAATCGCTCGGAGCGATCATCGGCGATCTGAACTCAAAGAGAGGGAAAGTGCAGGGTGTTGAGCCGCAGGCAGGCGGCAATCAAAAGATCAATGCGCTGGTGCCGATGGCTGAAATGCTCACGTATGCAAACCAGCTCCACGGTCTGACCTCGGGAAGGGGCCTGTACTCCATGGAGTTCTCGCATTATGAGGAAGTGCCGTCTCATCTGGCCCAAAAGATCATTGCAGAGAGGCAGGCACATAGACAGGAGAAGCATGTCTGACAGGTTTTCGCTTCTTTTTTGTTGCCTGCTTTTTATTTTTTTTGCAGCACTGCCGGTATCAGCTCAAAAGCTGCCTCAGGCGCCGAAGCCTGAGGCAGCCCCGTCAGTTCAGGAGGACCAGGAGCCAAAGCCCGAACCGCCCAGGAAAGTTCTCAATGTTGAGATAACGAACGATCTGCTCAGCGTAGAGCTTGAGAATGTGGATTTCGGAGCCGTTATCAAGGCAGTAGCCGATAAAGCAGGGTTCAAGATAGAGGGGAGAGGAGATGTCTTCAACAGAAAGTTGAATACCAGATTTACGGATATTGAGGTCGAACGGGGAGTGCTCCGGCTTCTGACCCTCGTCAAAGAAAGCAACTATATGCTGTACTATGATACCAAAGGCCTTATCAGTAAACTCGAAATTCTGGGCATAGAATCCGGAAAAGCGCCAGCGGCAGCAGCCCCTGCAGCCACAACCAGACAGCCCATGCGGCCGCCTACGGTCTCGCGCCAGCCTGCAGTTTCGACAGAGCCGCCCCAACTCCAGAGCCCTGCGAGGGTTGCTCCCACTCCCCGGACACGAGTGCTTCCGCCTGTCCCCCGGAGGAGACCGGTAATTTCGCGGCCGGCCTCTCCGTTACGGCCTGCGGTGCAGCCATCTGCCACGCCGGAGACACCGGCAGCTGAAGAGAACAGCGAGGAAGAGGAACCTGTTTCCGAGATACCCTATGTTGCACCTCAGCCAAGACTCGCCCCTGCACCGGTCAAATAGACCGTAACCACCCTTTGCTGTTTGAATTCCGCTTATCCTTTCCGCTATCATAGAGCGCATGAAGGCTCTCATACTCAGCGGCGGCAAAGGCACACGGCTCAGGCCCCTCACCTATTCAGGCGCAAAACAGCTCGTTCCTGTTGCCAACAGACCAATCCTCTTTTACTGCATAGATAACATCGTCAATGCAGGGATCAGGGAGATCGGCATTGTGATCTCTCCTGAAACCGGCGACGAGATCAGGGAAACGGTCGGCAATGGCAAGACGTGGGGGGCAAGGATAACCTATATCCTGCAGGATAAGCCGGCAGGGCTTGCCCATGCAGTAAAAATTTCCAGGGGCTTTCTGAAAAACTCGTCTTTTGTGATGTACCTCGGCGACAATCTGATCGGCACAGATATCAGAAAGTTCGTACTGGATTTCGAAAAGAAGCGGTCAGATGCGCTTATCCTCCTTAAGGCGGTCGAGAACCCCAGGCAGTTCGGTGTTGCCGATGTGGCGAAGAACGGGACCATTCTCCGGCTTATCGAGAAGCCTGAAAATCCTCCTTCGAACCTTGCACTTGTCGGCGTCTATATTTTCGCCTCACGGATCCACAAAGCTATTGACAGGATCAAGCCTTCGACCCGCGGAGAGCTTGAGATCACTGATGCAATCCAGGAGCTTATCACCATGGGCCATCAGGTGAAGAGCTTTACCCTTAAAGACTGGTGGCTCGATACCGGGAAAAAAGATGACCTGCTCACCGCAAATGCCATTGTTCTCGATGAGTGGGGGCGGAAAAAGATCGAGGGGACCATAGACAGGGCTTCGAAGATCCTCGGCCGGGTGTCCCTCGGCAGGAATTCGAGCATCAAGGCAAGCACACTCCGCGGACCGGTTGTCATCGGAGAGAACACGGTCGTTGAAAATTCTTTTATCGGCCCGCATACCAGCATCGGCGATAATGCCAGGATCATCAACTCCTCGATAGAGCATTCGGTGATCCTGAGCGGAAGCGAGATCATCGATGTGGAGAGAATGGAAGAGAGCCTCATCGGCAGGCGTGTCCGCGTCCTCAAGAACCACCGTCACAAGGCCCTCCGCCTCATGGTAGGCGACGACTCGACCGTAGAAGTGTAACGTCTGGTCAAGCCGTCCGCACTCGCATTGAAGCGCGGCGTTACATCTCCAGCAGCCGCTTCTTGATATCCAGCGCAGCTGTAGCGCCCTCGCCGGCAGCGACCACGACCTGGTCATGGCCGCAGAGAGGACCGACAATATAGAGCCCGCTGAGTGATGATTCAAAGTCCCTGTTCACCTGGTATGTGCGGTTGTCAGACTCTTTCTTCAGCTCGAGGCCGTCAAGAAATTTATCGTTCAGCTTGAATCCGAAATGAGACATCACCATCTCGCAGGGGATGATCGTACCGTCCTCCATCTCAAGGGACTCGACCGCCTCACCGCCATGGAACCTCTTCGGCCTGCCAACCACGAGGCGAATGCCCTCATCCTTCAGCTCTTCCTTGTAGTCGTCAGGCAGCTTGTCAGTGCAGAGCACAAGGGTCATATCCTTTGAGTACATCTCCCTCATGCCCATGGCAAGGTTCGCTGACTTGATCGAATTGCCGATGATCAGCGATCTTTTCCCGGTAAAGTGGTAGCCGTCGCAATCAATGCAGGTCACAACAGTCTTTGCGAAGAACTTATAGATATTCTCAATGTCAGGGATATTCTCTTTGCCGCCTGTGGATACGATCACAAATGTCCCGTGATATATCTCACGTTCAGTGCTCACCTCAAAGATACCGCGGTTTTTTTTCACGCTGCCCGCAACACCGCGGACGATCTCAACACCAAAGCTTGCGGCCTGCTCCATGCCCTGGTCGATGATCTCCTGGCCTGAGATCGCCTTCTGCGTCAGAAAGTTCTCGATGCGCCTTGCAAGCGTTGTTCTGCCCCCGCCGCGATCGATAAGCAGAACGTTGCGGTTAAACCTGCCGAGATAGATCGCCGCCTGCAGTCCGCCCGGTCCGGCGCCGATGATAATACAGTCGTATGTCTTCCGTTCGTCCATGGTATCTCCCTATATATTCCGCGACGGACAGATATCTGCCAGCACGCAGTTCTGGTGCATGGGCTTCCGGGCCTGACAGACCGCCCTGCCGTGCTCGATCAGCATATGCGTGAGGTCACCCCAGTCTGTCTTCGGTGTGATTGCCATAAGGTCTCTCTCGATCTTCACCGGATCTTCGTGCTTTGTGATCCCCAGCCTGTTCGCAAGACGTTTCACATGCGTGTCTATCGCAATGCCCTCAATGATGCCATAGGCATTATAGAGAACGATATTCGCCGTCTTTCGGGCAACTCCCGGGAGAAAAATAAGCTCTTCCATGGTCATCGGGACCTTGCCGTGAAATTGATCCAACACCATTCTTGCCGAGGCCTGAATATTTTTCGCCTTGTTATTGTAGAAGTTCACAGAGCTTACGTCATTTCTGAACTGATCGGGGTCAGCCTCCGCGAAATCCCTGATCGCCTTATATTTCTGAAATAGACCCTTTGTCAGCCTGTTCACCTGCAGATCGGTCGACTGAGCAGAAAGGATCGTCGCAACAAGGAGTTGAAAGGGATCCTTGAACTGTAAGGCACATCTGAGAACAGGATACTCCTTCCTGAGCCGCCTTATGATCACTGCCATATGCTTCCTGTTTTCCATATCGTCTCCCCTGAGTAGCCTGATCTAACCCATTATAACAGAGCTTCAGCTGCACAAAAAAATTGACAATGTTCATATTTCTGGTAGAATGAAGACATAATTCGTCTTATTTTCGAATCAAAGGAGGCCGTATGAAAAAAAAGAAACCTGCAGATGTCTCAAAAGGGCTGATCAAGGTCCTGAAGGACTGGCAGCATCTTGAAGATGAATCGATCAGCCATGCCGAAGCCGCGATCAAAAAGACCAAAAATAAGCTGGTGAAGATGACCATGGAGATGATCAAACACGATTCGCAGAAGCACAGGGTCATGCAGCAGCTTCTTATCGACAGTCTTACCAAAGAATCACTCGTGCTGGAACCTGAAGAGCTTGCCGGCCTTTCCGAAGGTCTGAACAAGCATCTTGCAGCTGAAGCAAAGACCCTTGAGCTTGCAGACAAGGCTCTTCAGAACAGCGAACTGTTCGTAACACGCTATATTCTCTCCTATCTGATCGCTGACGAACAGAAGCACCACGCGCTGCTGAGCAAGCTGAACGAACTGAAGAGGGCGGTCGTTTTCGTAACATAGAATCCATCAAAAAAAAGAGGAGTCACCCTATGAAAACCATAACAATAATCATGGTCATCGGCATGGTCCTTGGACTTTTCTCTCTTGCATTTGCGATCCACGAGACCATTCCGGCCGAAACACAGCTTATGCTCCCGGCTGCCAACGCGGTCAAGGTGTACGAATATATAACCAAAAGCAGCCCCTATACGCGCTGGGACTTGTGGCCGGGCAGACAGAAGATGTATCCCGGCACACAGCCGCACGGCGACTTTCTGACAACCTATGTAAATGACACCGGAATGTTCGGCTTGAGAAAGAAAACGGGGACCATGCCGGAAGGCACGATCATCGCCAAGGAAAACTATGGAACTGACAGGAAGTTTAATGCACTCTCGGTCATGTACAAGATCAAGGGCTACAACCCTGCTGCTTCTGACTGGTTCTGGGCAAAGTATGACAAAGACGGTAATGTCCTTGCTTCAGGACGGGCAGATGCATGCATCAAATGTCACGAAAAGAAAAAAGACAATGACTTCGTCTTCACGGGTGATCTGAAGAAATAGGGTCCATGATACAGGTCATAGTAACAGAGCGTGATCCGCATTATGCTGTAAGAGGATAGCGCAAACAATTTGATCATCACAAGGAGGAACCATGTTAGAGAAAGTTCAGGCAGCTTTAGACCAGATCAGACCCATGCTCCAGAGAGACGGCGGAGACGCCCAGCTCGTGGAGGTAACTCCGGATGGAGTGGTAAAGCTTAAACTTGTCGGTGCGTGCGGTCATTGCCCCATGTCGCAGATGACGCTCAAGATGGGCATAGAAAAGAGGCTTAAGGAACAGCTGCCGGAGATCAAAGAAGTAATCTCCGTATAACGCGCATTTCGTCAATGTTCAGAAAGGAGGGTCGTATGATCAAGGTCAAGACCTTTGGGATGGAACTGAAGCCGCTCCAGGCAATGCACGAACTTGCAGAGCTCGATGAGCTGGTGAATACGTTCATTGCTACAAACAGGATCAAGGATGTTATCTCGGTCTCTGATTCAGCAACAACGGACGACAAGGGTGAAACGATCGGACTTATCCGTGTTCTTTGTTATGAGATCTGACCGCAGTATGGTCATTGTTCCGGCATGCAGGCAAGATCAAATCGGATAAGAACAGGGGCACCGGCAGGGAGAAGGCAGATAAGAAAACGGGAAAGGCCCCCCGGTTAACCAGGGGGCCTTTCCCGATGTATTACAGCTTGACTACGTTGACTGCCTTGGGACCTTTCGGGCCTTTTTCAGTATCAAAGCTCACTTTGTCACCTTCGGCAAGAGTCTTGAACCCGTTGCCCTGAATGGATGTGTGGTGTACAAAAAGTTCACTTCCGTCTTCGCCCGTAATGAAGCCAAAACCTTTGCTCTCGTTGAACCATTTCACTGTTCCTTCTGCCATTTCCTTATACCTCCTTATCTCTAAACTGGAATTTTAGAAGTCAGAAACAAAAAAAGACCACAAAGTCAAAAGTCTTTGTGATCTTTAAGTAAACGCAAAAACTTCTAAAATTCTGCTGAACAATAACATGTCCAGACAAGTTCGTCAAGAAAGAAAATCGAAAAGACAAAAATAGTCCTTAACCGCCGGAACGCTTAGGCCGGTACCCAAGCTTCTCCAGAGCTGCCATGACCGTGCCGCAGTGATCGCCCTGGATCTCCAGAGCGTTATCCTTCATGGTGCCGCCCGTACCGATGCCTGACTTCAGGCGCTTAAGCAGCGCCTCTTTTTCCTGCTGCGGCAGTTGGAGACCTTCAACGACCGTAACGGATTTGCCGCCCCTGCCCTTGCGGTCAAGCCGAACGATCACCCTTTGCCCGCTTGTCCGCTGACTGGCAGGGAGGTCTTTTTCAGCCGGAGCTTCCTTCCTCGAAATCGCTTTTTCTGTTGAATATACCAATCTTGTATTACCTGCTGACATGATGATCATTGTAACATGTGTGACAGCATTCAGTTCTGATGGGACCGCTTCAAGAATCCCCTCCTTACCAAGGAGGGGGCTGGGGAGGTTTTGCTTGTTTATCCGATACCCCACCCGACCTCCCCTTGTAAAGGAGAGGTGGCACACGCCGAATAACTGAAGGATTACACATGACCGATGCTTTTCCTTGACACGGTCTGTCGTCAGCTGTTAACCTTCACTATCAAATAACTGCTGTACCCGGATGAAAACTACGTCATTGTAAGCCCCCATGCACCTGGCTTTTTACCCCGACCGCAGAATAAAAGGAGTTTTTATGAAATTTCACGCATTCAATCTTCACACGCAAGTCACAGCTGGTATTACGGCTGCAGGCTATGTCACGCCTACGCCTATCCAGGTGCAGGCAATTCCGCCCGTCCTTGAAGGCAGCGATGTCATGGGACTGGCCCAGACCGGCACAGGAAAAACAGCGGCCTTTGTGCTGCCTATCCTCCATCGTCTTATGCAGGGGGAGCGCAGACATGTTCGTGCCCTCATCGTAGCGCCGACGCGGGAACTGGCAGAACAGATACACGAAACGATCAATAACCTCGGCAATCATACCAGGCTTAAGAGTGTAACCATATACGGCGGTGTCGGATTCAATCCCCAGGTCGAGAAACTCAGACGCGGAGCCGAGATCGTGGTTGCCTGTCCCGGCCGTCTGCTCGATCATATCGAGCAGCGCACGATCAACCTGTCCCAGGTAGAAGTGCTTGTACTGGACGAGGCAGACCGCATGTTCGATATGGGTTTTCTGCCTGACATCAGAAAGATCATCAAGCATATACCGGCGAAACGCCAGACGCTTCTCTTTTCTGCGACCATGCCGGACGATATACGCAAACTGGCACACGATATACTGAACAGGCCGGTTACCGTTCAGGTCGATCATACTGCACCGGCAAATACGGTCAGTCATGCACTCTATCCGGTGGACCAGCACCTCAAAACCGCTCTTCTTCTTGAGCTGTTAAAACATACAGACACGGAATCAGTGCTTATCTTCACGCGCACAAAGCATAGGGCAAAACGGGTCGGTCAGCAACTCGAACGGGTCGGGTACCGTGCGACATCGCTTCAGGGCAACCTTTCCCAGAACAGGCGCCAGGAAGCGCTGGATGGATTTCGGAGCGGCAAGTTTCAGATCCTTGTGGCAACAGACATCGCAGCACGCGGGATCGACGTTTCATCCATATCCCATGTCATAAACTACGACATGCCGGATACCGCAGACGCATACACGCACCGGATCGGGCGTACCGGACGCGCTGCCAAGACGGGTGATTCTTTCACCTTTGTCACGCGCGAAGATGAAGAGACGGTCCGCAGTATCGAACGCGTCCTGGGGAAGAAAGTGAAGCGCTGCACACTGGAAGACTTCGACTATACAAAGGCTGCTCCTGCCCGCGATGCTGAATTTGCAAGGCCTCCGCGCGAACCTCAGCGCAGATGGAAGACCAGGGGCACAGAAGCGAAAAAACCGGGAAGGTCCGACACATCGAGAGAAGGAAGATCAGAAGGTCCGAAAACAGCCTATAGAGGCGCTGAATCCCGTCAAAAGCCTGCTGCAGCCACTCATAAATACCGTCCCAGCCGCTGATCCGGGACAGACGCAGGCAGCAACTGACCGCGCTGGAGGAAAACGTCCGGCGCGGGTCAGTTCCTGCCCTGTTTCAGACCGACAGCGCCGGTATTGATCTCGGAGCTGAAATGGAATTCTATGTCAGGATAATCGGTCCGTATCCTCTGCAGTTCCCAATCCGACTCTGAAAAAAAGACCACATTGCCGTATTTGTCCGTGCCGAGCTTTGCCGAGCGGTAATCGCAGAATTTGGCGAGCTTTTTTGGATCATGAGATGTTATCCAGCAGGCCTTGTTGAAGTTGAGATGACTGAAACGACATGAAGCCCCGTATTCATGCAGCAGGCGGTATTGTATAACGTCGAACTGCAGTTCCCCTACTGTGCCGACAATCCGCCTCTTTCCCTGTTCCTGAATAAAGAGCTGTGCAACGCCTTCATCAGTAAGTTGGAGCAGGCCCTTTTCGAGCTGCTTGGACCGCATCGGATCAGTATTAATGACCTCCTTGAAGACCTCAGGAGAAAAACTCGGGATACCCTGGAACATGATCTTTTCACCCTCAGTCAGCGTATCGCCGATCTTGAAGTTGCCGGTATCATAGAGACCGATCACATCCCCAGGATAGGCCTCTTCGATGATGCTCTTTTCCTGAGCCAAAAAACTGGCCGGGCTCCTGAATTTCAGGTCCTTTCCCAGCCGCACGTGGTGAAAGAATTTATTCCGTTCGAACTTTCCTGAACATATCCGCAGAAAAGCGATCCTGTCCCTGTGCCTGGGATCGAGGTTTGCATGGATCTTAAATACAAATCCGCTGAAGCTCTTTTCATCAGGATGGATTATGCGGGTATCGGCAATCCTGCTCCGCGGCGGAGGAGCGATGGCGGTAAACGTGGTAAGCAGTTCCTTTACTCCAAAATTATTGACAGCACTTCCGAAAAAGACCGGCGCAAGATCAGCGTCAAGATACCTCTGCCGCTCAAAAGGCTCATAGACCCCTTCGATAAGCGCGATATCTTCCCGAAGTTGAAATGCAAATTCACCCAGCCGCTCGTCAAGCACCCTGTCGGAAATCGTATCCACCGCCAAAACATCTTCCGCAATGGATGAGCCGCCGGGACGAAAGAGATGCAGGCTTTTATCGTAAATGTTATAGACCCCTTTGAAGGAAGAACCCATGCTGATCGGCCAGCTGAGAGGGCGGACCTTGATGCGCAGTTTTTCTTCGATCTCATCAAGAAGCTCGAACGGTCTTTTACCCTCGCGGTCCAGCTTGTTGATGAAAACGATGACCGGTGTTTTTCTCATCCGGCAGACTTCCATCAGCTTTTCGGTCTGCTCTTCCACGCCCTTTACGCAGTCGACAACAATGATGACACTGTCAACAGCAGTAAGTGTGCGATACACATCCTCTGCAAAATCTTTGTGGCCAGGCGTGTCCAGAAGATTGATCTTCTTGCCGTTGTATTCGAAGTTCATCACTGAGGTGGCCACAGAGATACCCCTCTGCTTCTCGATCTCCATGAAGTCAGACGCCGTGCTTTTTTTTATCTTGTTCGACTTGACCGCTCCGGCGGTCTGAATGGCGCCGCCGAACAGGAGCAGCTTTTCCGTGAGCGTCGTCTTCCCGGCATCAGGGTGGCTGATTATCGCAAATGTTCTTCTTCTCTTTATTTCTTCAGTGTACATCAGACAATACCTCGTTATCGGAAATCCCTTGCAGAACAGCTTCATAGTATACCCGACCTATCAAAGATGAGGCAAATTCCTATATAATTTCAGCACCATGAGTGAGATCAGAACCTATGCCTCCTACGCTGTTTCACAGGAGCTCAACCGCAGAGAGTTCAGAAAAAAACTGGACCTGTTCCCTGCTGAACTGCGTCACTATGTCATCCTCTCAGAAGGGATCATCGGCGCTGCAAATGCAAAAAGGGTCGCTGGAACCCCTGCAGCGGTTGTCAGGGACGGTGAAGCTTTTGCGGCAGAGCTGCTGGACATGATCAAGCCGGGCCAGGATGATGCATTCAGGGGAGTTCTGGAGACCTGCCTTATCGAGACCATGAAAGACGAATTAAGGTTCTGCTGCCCGAACTGCGCGAACTTCGATGCCTGCATTGACCTTGATAATCTTCCTGTGGGCCACCTCTTCAGGGACCGGGCAGAAGGCCAGGATTCAGATGAACTGAAGAGGAAAATAGCAGGCCGGATCGGACAAGCGCTGCAGAAGACCCCTCATCTTGAGGCAGAAAGTGCGCAGCTCCTTTGCAAGGACTTCCGGCACCAATACACGTTATCATCCATAGGCGACGTATTCAACCGGTACGCTGATATCGCGGCAGAGCTTCAACGTTCTCATGGCATTGATTACAGAAAGATCCAGCAGGAGATGATATCGCTCAATATGGACTTTTATGCAAAATACAAAGACCAATAGTGCCGTCTCGTCCTATATAACCCCTGACGGACATAAATGCCTCCATGATGAGCTGTCCTTTCTCTGGAAAACCAAGAGGCCTCAGGTGACCCAGGCAGTTGCCGAGGCTGCTGCCATGGGCGACCGTTCCGAGAATGCGGAATATATTTACGGCAAGAGACAGTTGCGGCAGATCGATTCCCGTATCCGCTTTCTGAAGAAACGACTGGAAAAGCTGGTCGTCGTGGACAGAAAGCCGGCTGATACGTCAAAGGTGTATTTCAGCGCATGGGTCGAGCTGGAGGATACGGACGGGAACGCTTACCGGTACCGCATCGTCGGACCTGACGAGACCGACTCTGAAAAGAACTTCATCAGCATAGATTCCCCCATGGCAAAGGCGTTAATGCGCAGGTCAGAAGGAGATGAAGTGACCGTCGTCAGGCCTAACGGAACAATGACCTTTGTGATTACATCGATCAGGTATTAGTTTTCGTCTTGAAATGCATTCTCCTGTCAAAGTTAAAAACGCCTAAAAATCCAGAGGGCTCTTCGACTCTTTGATGGTTTTTCATTTTCCCCTTGACCTCACGATAACATTTTGATAGAGCTAATTAATTTTTGACAGGATTATGAATCCGGGGGGGACGAAGACTTGCAATCAGAATTACGGAAAAGGACTGATACTGTTGTTTTTTGCAGGCAATAAATGAAAACACGGCTGATAGAACATTGTTTTTTATATCGCATGCGCCTTTTTGATAAATTATAGGTTCAAGGAGTGGGTTGATCAATCAAAAACTGCGATAATTACATTTTCAGTATCTTTTAAAAATAAAGGGTAACGCCGTTGTCTGCAAAGTTATATCGCATGCTATGTAATCAGCGCAAAGATCAGTCCTTTGTCTCACTTCTTTCTGCCTGCCGGAAGATCATATCAGCAGCCAATTCCAGAGCCTCCTGACGCGAAGTGATCTTGCTGAGGTCCTGGGCAAATCTCAGACGATAAAGCATCCTTCCGAGCGCAATGCCCGGCTGCATGCCCATGCCGATGAGATCATTGCCGTTGATCAGCAGCGGTGCTTCCAGTTTCGGTTTGAGAGATGCAAAATATTCCTGCAGGCTTCCGACAGCCCAGGCAATGAAATGCTCACGGTAATCCTCCCCTGACGCCGGCCCGAGACTGCTCATGACATCCGCCATCGAAAGGATAAGAGCAGGCACAGCATTATCCCTCATCTTGCGGAACCATCTCATCCGGGCAGCAGCCTTTGCCTTTGGAGACGAAAGCGCCAAGGGCCTGAGATGCTCTGCAACCAAGCGCACCAGAAACTCTTTTGAAGAAGACGACAGCTTAAACCTCCCTGCCAGGTTCTTCATGATCTCTGCCCCGGACTTGTCGTGGCCGTAGAATATGATCCTGTCAGTCCCGGGCTTTATTCCTCCTGTTGAGGGTTTTCCTATATCGTGAAGCAGGGCTGCAAGTTTCAGAAGAACAGTTTTCTCTTCATCGAGAACACCGGCGATTCCGGCACCAGTATCACCAAACCGTGAGAGATCAGACAGGATATCTTCAACCTGCTCCATAACAAGCAGGGAATGTTCCCACACATCTTTGTGATGGTACCAGTTCTGTTGACACCCCTTCATCGGCACGATCTCAGGAAGGATAACCTTAAGGATACCCATATCATCCATCTGCCTGAACCATATCGAGCTTCGCGATGTCAGAAGGATATACTGCAACTCTGCCACGATGCGCTCAACCGAAACCAGTTTCAGAAGCGCGACATTGCGCTGCATCTCTTTCAGTGTATGAACTTCGATGGTAAAGCCCAACATACCAGCAAAGCGAAATGCGCGAAGTATTCTCAAAGGATCAGAGACAAAGGATTCTGTGCTGACCATTCTGACGGTCTTCTGCTGAATATCTTCCCGCCCATGAAAGGGGTCGAGAAGCTCCCCTGCTGTTCCATAGCCGTGCAGTCTTATCGCCATGGCATTGATCGTGAAATCCCTGCGGCTCAGATCTTCCTTTATTGCATCTCCGCGCATCTCAGAGATATCGAGGAACTCATCACAGTTGTCTTTGTCCACCACCCTGTAGCAGGGTTCTTCAGCCTTCTTTCCCATCATAACGACTGCGGCATTTTTCTGATCTGCAATGCTCATTGCAAGTTTCTTTGCATTCTTGCAGACAAGATCCAGGTCTTTTGGATCGGCATTCATGAGCAGGTCCCGCACGGTTCCGCCGACCAGATAGCATTGGCCGCCTTCAGGCATCCCCTTCTCAAACCATCTTCTGAGCGATACCGGTATTATCATCTTCTTCCCATTGCTGATAACAAGAAGTGCATGGGTAAGCAGACATATTTCAAAAATCTCCCCTCACCCCTCTTTGTCAAAGAGGGGCATGATACCTCCCTTTGGAAAAGGGAGGATAGGAGGGATTTTTCAGTCAATTTCTTCATGCTTTTGCTCTCCTTAGTATCAATATATCATATGCATCCATGAATACTTGGACGGCAATGCTTAAAAGCAGACATCTATGCTAAAATAAACATTATTTTTTGATCCTGGAGATATTTTCCTGCTGCATCCCGTGTGCGGCCCTGCGCAACAGTCAGGTGTGAACCTCGTCAGGTCCGGAAGGAAGCAGCGATAAGCATTTTGCCTGTGTGCCGCAGCAAGCCGTTCACGGGATGGAGCAGGAAAACGGCGGTAATGAGTAATAAGTGATGAGTAACCGACAAAGCACCTATCACAATTTTCAGGGGTCCAGTCGCCTTATCTGATTACCTATTACTCATCACCCATCACTGAACTACTGAACGATATGAGCTATCTTGTCCTGGCACGAAAATGGCGTCCAAAAACCTTCGATGACCTCGTAGGCCAGGAGCCGATTGCCCGCATGCTGAAAAATGCATTGGCGCAGGGGAAGATCTCCCATGCCTATATTTTTTCCGGGCCGCGCGGCGTCGGCAAGACCACTACCGCCCGCATCCTCGCAAAAGCGTTAAACTGCAAGCAGGGCCCGACTGCTTCACCCTGCGGCATTTGTGAATCCTGCACCGCTGTCACCGAGGGCTCTTCTGTTGATGTCTTCGAGATCGATGGTGCATCGAACAACAGCGTTGACGATGTGAGAGACCTCAGGGAAAGAGTGAAGTATGCACCCTCCGGCGGCAAATATAAGGTCTATATCATCGATGAAGTCCATATGCTTTCGGGCTCTGCATTTAATGCGCTTCTGAAAACCCTGGAAGAACCGCCGCCGCATGTTATCTTTGTCCTTGCCACGACCGAGATGAAGAAAATCCCGGCAACCGTTCTTTCCCGCTGCCAGCATATGCCATTCCGGAGGATAGCAACAAGCGTTATCAAGGCGCGTCTTCAGCACATTGCCGATACCGAAAAGATCAACATATCCTCTCATGCACTGGGCCTGGTGGCAAAGGCTGCTGACGGCAGCATGAGGGACTCTCTCACAATCCTTGATCAGGTCTCCTCCTTCTCTGATGAGATCAATGAAGAACAGGTGCAGAACCTGCTTGGCCTGACTGACTTCGGCCTGCTTGCAAAGGCTTCCATGGCGATCATTACCGGCAGCCGTATTGACCTCATAGAGATCATAGACAGCCTTTCTGAACAGGGATTTGACCTCAGAGCCTTCGCTAAAGAGCTTGCCCAGTTTTTCAGGGACCTTCTGGTCGCAAGCGTTGTGAAGCAGCCGCACGATGTGCTTGAACTGAACAATGAAGAACTGGCCGCAGTTAAGGAACTGGTAGCCGCCTCTTCAGAGGATCAACTCACGCTCATGCTCACTGAGATCGTGAAGGCAGAAGCAGATGTCAGAAACTCCTCGCTGCCCAGAATTGCCCTTGAAATGGCGCTCATCAGGGTAAGCTTCCTGAGCAGCCTGAAGCCGGTCAGGGAGATCATCAGGGATCTCGACAATCTGAGCCGGGGATTGCCTGTACAGACTCCCATTGCTGAGCCGATAAGGGAAAGGCCGGCTACAAAAGGCGTTCTGCCGGCGGCAGCACAAAAGGACAGGGATACTGTTGAAAAAGAAAAAAGCACAGAGCAGCCTGCTGCACCAGTCCAAAAGCCGGTACCCGTAACTGCAATAGAAACCCCTGCTGAAACAGATGAAGAGGATAATGAATCTGCGCCCCTGCCGGAGGTTGAGGATGAGGGAGCTTACGAAGAGCCGCCTGCTGATATTTCTGAAGCTGTTCTGTCGGAGAAAGAAGGAGATATAACGGTCATCTGGCAAAAGGTCCTCAACAGCATCGATGCCCCTCTTGCATCCAAGCTTGAGAATTCGGAGATCGAGCTGACAGGAGATCAGCTTCAGGTCACCCTGCAGAGCAGTCAGGCACTGTTTCTGGATATGATCAGGAAGAGTCTGGCGGAGATCGAAAAGATATTGTCTGAGCATGCAGGAAGGAAGCTCAGCATAATTCTTGCGGCGCTGCAGAAGAAGAAGTCCGTGCCCAAAAAAGACCTTAAGAAGAAAGCATCTGACGAGCCGGTGGTAAAAGAGGCACTTGAACTTTTTGACGGAAGGATCATTGACGTTATACCTGTAGAATCCCAGACTATTATCAAGAACGGAGGAGCCGATGTCTAAGAAAATGTTAGGAGACCTGATGCGTCAGGCACAGAGACTTCAGGAAGAGATGATGAAGGCCCAGGAAGAGGCGAAAAAGAAGACCGTTGAAGCAACTGCCGGGGGCGGCATGGTGACGGTCGTTGCAAGCGGCTCCGGTTCGATCGTTTCGATCAAGATCGAGAAGGATGTGGTAAATCCGGATGACGTAGAGATGCTTCAGGACCTGATCCTTGCAGCTGCGAATGAAGCGATCCGAAGGGCCCAGGAGCTGGTGAACAGCGACATGTCCAAGCTTACAGGCGGTCTCAATATGCCTGGCATGGGCGATCTCGGCGGCATGTTCGGAAGATAAGAAAGACCGTGATGCGTAAAGCATGAAGCGTGAACGATTAACTGCGCAGCAAACTATAAACTAAACTATGAGCTATGAGCTAACAGCAATCTGATATGCACGGGATAATAGAAAATCTGATCAATGAACTGACACGGCTGCCTGGGATCGGCAGGAAGTCTGCCCAGAGACTTGCTTTTTTCATTCTCTCCATGCCCGAGTCAGAGGCCATGTCCATCGCAGAGGCGATCCGGACAGTAAAGCAGACAGCCCGGTTCTGCAGCCAGTGCTTTAACATAACAGACAGCGAACTCTGCGAGGTATGCAGCGACGACTCGCGCGACACAAGCAGGATCGTTGTTGTCGAGGAACCGAGCAATATCCTTGTCATCGAGAGATCAAAGACATTCCGCTGCATGTATCATGTGCTCCTCGGTGCACTCTCTCCCATAGACGGCATAACACCGGAGAAGCTGAAGATAAAAGAGCTTATTGAGCGGGTAAAGAACAATCCTGTTCAGGAAGTTATCGTGGCCACAAACCCCAACACAAAGGGGGAGATCACAGCACAGTATATCAAGGAACTGCTCAACCCGCTTGGCGTTAGAGTAACCCGCATAGCATATGGTCTGCCGATGGGGAGTGACATTGAGTTTGCAGATGAAGTTACGCTCAGCAAGGCGCTTGAGGGACGGCGGGAGCTTTAATTCCAGGCTACATTCAACCGCTAACAGCTTGAGCAGAACCTGAAATAAGAAGCGTTAGGGCCTCTCTCTTGTTCTCCTCAGAAACAGCATTATCAGGAGCAGCAATCCGGCAACGCCCAACAGCATAATATCATACAACGTAAGCATGAACCCTGCCTCAACGGGCATGCTATATCCCTGATCCAAAGGAGCGGTTCTCCTGATCTCCTTTGTCTGCAGTTCAGCAGGTGCGGGCATCGGAACTGACACAACTTCCTGTGCTGGAGACTTCTGAACAGATTTCCTTAGAGGGGCCGGCCCCTTCGGAGATTTCTTTCTGCCTTCCATACGGATGGCGTTTCTGTCCTTATCGTGAAGGTGATATTCGTCATAATTCATATCCCAATCTTCACAGTTCTTAAAACACTTATGGCCGTCCTGATAATCGGTCTTCCCCGGATGGGCCAGCACTGCTGAAGCGATAAGGATGAGAAGAAAAGAATAAAGCGTCGGCAGCCTGAAAAGCAGATTATGAATGGGAATGTCCTTCTTTAATTTTTCTACCCCACTGCTCTGCCTTTGCCAATATCTCTGCCTCATTAACAGCCGTCAGGCTTCTCTGATCCAGGATGATCTTTCCGGCAACAAGCACTGTATTTATGTCCGCAGCATTCATGGAATAAACAATATGGGAATAGATGTCGTACAAGGGTATCAGATGGGGCTTCCCGAGACCAGCAAGCACAATATCAGCTGCCTTGCCCGGTTCCAGGCTACCGCAGAGGCTGCCGAGCCCGAGGGCTTCGGCGCCATGGCGCGTTGCCATCAGCATAGCCTGCTTTGCAGTCAACGCTGTCGGATCTCCTGATATTGCCTTATGCACCTTTGCAGCAGTTGACATCTCACTCAGGATATTCAGGTCATTGTTGCTTGCAGCGCCGTCAGTGCCGAAAGAGACGTTCACGCCTGCCTGCAGCATCTTCACCACCGGTGCAATACCGGATGCAAGCTTGAGATTCGACTCTATGCAGTGGGAAACATTCGTCTTCGATCCCGCTAACATGGTGATCTCATCCGGCTCAAGCCAGACACAATGTGCTGCGATCAGGTGTTCATCAAGAAGACCCAGGGAGTCAAGATGTGCCACAGGCCGTCTCCCATGGCGGGAAAGTATTTCATTGACCTCCCACTCGGTCTCTGACAGGTGAATCTGAAGCAGCACATCGTGCCTGTCTGCAAGGGCCTTTGATTTCTTCAGGGTTTCGGATGAACAGGCATAAGCCGAATGATCAGCTATTGACGGGACTATAAGATCATCACCTTTCCATTTCCTGATGAACCTGTCGGCATTGGCAAGATAATCGTCTGCATTTTTTCCTGTCGCAGACGGAAAATCAACAACACCCGAACCGATAACTGCGCGCATGCCGATCTTTCTGGTCGATTGGGCCACTGCATCACCGAAGAAATACATGTCTGCGTATGTCGTAATCCCTGCCTTCAGCATCTCAAGACAGGCAAGTTCGACCGCATCGCTCACAAATTCAGGGCTGAGCCATTTAGCCTCTGCGGGCCAGATATGATCCTCAAGCCAGACCTTAAGCGGAAGGTCATCTGCAAGGCCCCTGAAATAGACCATGGCAGCGTGGGTATGAGTGTTTACAAGACCGGGAAATGCAACCTTGCCCTGCCCGTTGATAATCTTTGAGGCAGAATAATTTTGTGTGATCTGCGCAGCAGTACCTACGGCAGCGATCTTCCTGTCCTTTATTGCTATCGCGCCGCTTTCGATAACCGCAAGCTCCTGATCCATGGTCAGGACATAGTCGGCTTTAACGATCAGATCAACAGAGTTCACTTTTCTTCGTAACTCCCCCTTCCCCTCTTAACCCAAGAGGGGAGAATTCCTCTTTCTCTCAGATCATAATTCCTCCCCTTAAACTAAGGGGAGGTCAGGAGGGGTTATTTCTCTACCAAAATTCTGAGCATCCGCCGTAAGGGCTCCGCAGCGCCCCAGAGAAGCTGATCTCCGCAGGTAAATGCAGCAAGGAACTGAGGGCCCATGTTCATCTTGCGCAAACGCCCTACCGGAACACTGAGCGTTCCGGTGATCGCAGCGGGCGTAAGCTCGCGCATGGTTATGTCGCGCTGGTTCGGCACCAGTTTCACCCACTGATTATGCCTGGCTATCATGTCATTGATCTCATCCAGCGGCACGTCTTTGGTGAGCTTGATCGTTAGCGCCTGACTGTGGCAGCGCATTGCACCGATCCGCACGCAGAGGCCGTCAATAGGTATCGGATTCTCCTCACGGCCCAATATCTTGTTCGTCTCTGCCTGGCCCTTCCACTCTTCCTTGCTCTGGCCGTTATCAAGCTGCTTGTCTATCCACGGAATGAGCGATCCGGCAAGCGGCACACCGAAATGCGCTGTCGGAAAATTCTTATCCCGAAGAGTGCCGGCGACCTCACGGTCAATATCAAGGATGGCGGACGCCGGGTCATCGAGCAGAACCCTTGCAGCCCTGTGTGCCTCACCCATCTGCTTCAGCAGTTCGCGCATATTGTTGGCGCCAGCACCTGATGCTGCCTGGTACGTCATGGCACTCATCCACTCCACCAGCCCAGCCTTATATAATCCGCCGATGGCCAAAAGCATCAAAGAAACCGTGCAGTTGCCGCCGATATAGTTCTTAATGCCCTTTGCCATCCCGTCTTTGATGACATCCATATTCACCGGATCAAGAATAATAATGGCATCCTTGTCCATGCGGAGCGTGGAGGCTGCATCGATCCAGATGCCGTTCCAGCCAGAGGCCCGGAGTTTAGGAAAGACCTCAGAGGTATATTCGCCGCCCTGACAGGAGACGATGGTCTCCATTGCTTTCAGATCGTCTATATTCCTGGCATCTTTCAGCGCAGGCACGTCCTTGCCGATCTTCGGACCAAGGCCTCCCACGTTCGACGTCGTAAAGAATACCGGCTCGACAATATCGAAATCCTTCTCTTCCAGCATGCGGCCCATCAGCACTGAGCCCACCATACCGCGCCATCCCACAAATCCGACTCGCTTCATGTCATTGCTCCCGTAAAGTGAATTTCAGGTAAATATTATACTCAAAGCATTGTGCTCTTTGCACGATTGACAAGCAAGGTATTCATAATTGATTTGAGTAGTCGGCTGTGTTACATTCAGAACAGTTCATTATGCATTAAACAAAAACGGATAGCGGGAGAAGAGCATGACCAATAATGAAATTTTGAAGAAGCTGAGAATTGCGCTAAACCTGAAGGACACGGATATTATAGAGATCCTGAAACTTGCGGATTTTGACATCTCGAAATCAGAACTGTCTGCGCTCTTCAGGAGTGAGGACCAGAGGAATTACCGGGAATGCGGCGACCAGATCCTGAGACGCTTTTTGAACGGTCTCATTATCAGAAACCGCGGAAAGAAACCTTAGGGATATGAAAACAATCAACCCACCCCAGGAACACCTCCCAAGAGGGGACTTTCTAGACAATGACTGACCGGCAGGTCAACGATCCCCTTCACGGCGTCACGCTCGAAATGATGCTTACCCACCTGGTGGAACATTATGGCTGGGAAGAGATGAGCAGGCTCATCAGGATCAGATGTTTCAGCTACGATCCCAGCATCAAGTCCAGCCTGACATTTCTGAGAAAAACGCCCTGGGCCAGGAAAAAGGTAGAGAATCTGTATTTGCGCCAGAAAAGAATTCGCATTAAAAAGAAAAATATCAGCAAAGAAACTGACATATGAAGGAGTGCCGCAATCGCGTGGAGGCTTTTCAGGAGGGTTAACCCGCAATCTGCCGGGCGGTCTCTGCTGAAACGCTACATAGCAGGAAACTGCCGCAACTGCTCGCAAGCAATTGCCGGATCAGCCTTCGCCAAGGAGCACAAGAAACTGGCGCACCACATCAGGATCGAAATGAATCCCGGCAAGATCACGAATATGACTCCGGACCATCTCCTCAGGCCAGGGCTCACGATAGGGCCTCGCCGACAGAAGAGCATCATAAACATCGACCACGGCAAATATCCGCGCTGATAATGGGATATTCTCTCCTGAAAGCCTCTGAGGATATCCGGTGCCGTCCCATTTTTCATGATGGCAATAGGGAATATCAACAACCGACCGCAGGGACGGCATAAGAAGCTCGTGTGATTGTGTCGGATGCATCCGAATGATATCCCACTCTTCATCGGTTAGGCCGCCCGTCTTCAGAAGGATCGTCTCCGGGATCAGGAGGGTACCGATGTCGTGGAGCAGCGCTCCGCATCGAATCTCCGACACTGCGGGATCATCGAGCCCCATCTCCCGGCCGAGCATCGTCACAAGACTTGTCAGGCGGCGGGTATGTCCGTCGTCTTCTCTCGATCGCCTGTCTACCGCCTTTGCGAAAACGCTGAGCGTGATCTCATAAGAATCCGTGAAATGATCATAGACCTTCTTCAGTTCATCATAAATTTCTTTCATTAACAGCTCCTTTCGTTTGCGGTGGACAGTTGGCCTCTGCAATGTTCCCATCCCATAATACACCGACTTTCGATTTTCCTCAAGAATACTTTTATCGTGGCGAACAGGCATCAGATCGGCCGCAAAACAGATCCTGCTCTCCGGGTCACTATGGGTATGCGCTGCGCCGCAGCATCCTTGCGGCATGTATTCTTGACAGATCCGGTAAAAAGTGCAATAGTCTTTTCAAGGGGAAGACTATCGAAATTATGAGCAGGATGGCAGCCGGGATATAACGTGAGTCGATGCACAAGATAAACCCACAGACTGTTGTGCTTTCAGAGTATAAAGCTATGTCCCGGCTTTCGCTCTATATCGTCATTCTCGCCTGGATCGTGCTCGGGATCTATTTATATGTTGTCACTGCTCGCGAAACTTCGACGATCTTTCATTATTTTCTCTCTACGGATCAGCTCGGCATAAAATTCAGGGCGCTGATACTCCTGGCTCCGCTGATCCTCACGGCGATCAGTTATCTGATCAATGACAGGGCAAGGCTTCTGCTCAAGTCATTGTCTGCCGAAAGGGACTTGGGAACGCTCTGTGATGATCTTATTGTGGCGTTTGCAAATGCGATCGATGCCAAGAGCCACTGGACCAATGGTCATTCAGAACGGGTGACCTCTTATGCCCTTTCGATCGCCAAAGAAATGGGAGTAAGCGAAAGCGACTGCAGGACGCTCAAGATAGCAAGTCTCCTTCATGATATCGGCAAGATCGGCACGTATGACGTGATCCTGGACAAACCGGGACCTCTCACGAATGAGGAGTGGCAGTTGATCAAGATGCATCCTATTCAGGGCGAAAACATCCTGAGACCGATAAAACAGCTTCAGGATGTCATCCCTATAATAAAGGGACATCATGAAAGAGTCGATGGGAAGGGGTATCCCAGCGGCCTGTGCGGAGATGAACTCCCCTTGCTTGCAAAGATCCTCTGCCTTGCCGACTCCTATGACGCCATGGTCGCGGACAGACCTTACAAAAAGGGGCTTGACAAGGAACACGCCTTTTCGGAGATACGCCAAAAAGCAGGCACACAGTTCGATCCGGAGACAGTCAAGGCTTTTTTCGCAGCGATCAGGTAGTCACGCTAACTCTCGTCTCCGCTTTCGCAGCAGAAAAAACTGAGCGCACCGATCGATTATTCACAGAGATCCCTCTAATCAGTGGTAATATACCTGCAAACCATCAATCTGCCGTCAGGGGGATACATGCTGAAAAGGCCGCTCGGAAAACTGCTGTTACTATTTCTTTCATTCTTCTTTCTGTTGATCTTCCTGCCGGAATTCCTCTCACTCTACATTGATTGGCTCTGGTTCAGGGACATCGGGCGGAGCTTGATATTCAGCACTCAAGTTCAGGGCCAGGCGGTCTCTGCACTTGCCGGCGGCCTCGGCGGGTTTCTCATCACATACCTGAACATACAGATCGCGCTGCGGGCAATGAAAGGCAGAGCAGTTGTTATCCCTCTGAACGTCCAGACCATGCCGCAGCTCGACCTCCTCCGGCATATAGACTGGATCAGGATCATTGTTCCTGTTCTGACGGGCCTCTTCATGGCAGCACTGTTTAACGCGAACTGGTTCTCCTTTCTTTCGTATATCCATAGGGCTGCATCAGGATATGCTGACCCGATCTTCAGCAAGGATATCTCTTTTTATCTGTTCAGTCTGCCCGCCCAGGAGATTGTTGCGAATGCGCTCCAGTTCACCCTATGGGCAACGGTCGCCTCGCTCGCCCTTATCTATGTTGTCAAGGGAGCTGTTTTCTTTAACAACCGGGGTGTATCGGCAGAGCGCACTGCCTCAGCACACATCTCTCTGCTCGGAGCCTTGATCCTGGCTGTCATGGCATGGAAGTCTTACCTCAGTATGCACGCCATCCTCTTTTCGTCGCACGGCCATATTGCAGGAGCTACCTATACAGACATACACGCAGTGATCCCCTTCATGAAGGTGAGGATCGTGATGGCCTTTGCACTGGCAGCCCTTTTCATCGCCAATATGTATCTAAAACGCAGCCTGCTCGTCGGTGCAGGTGTGGCTGCATATATCGCTATCTCTTTTTTCGGGAGCTCAGTCTATCCTGCGCTCCTGCAGAAGTTTGTTGTTGCACCGAACGAGCTGGTGAAGGAAACACCGTTCATTAAGAACAACATCGCATTCACGCGCAGGGCCTTTGGACTCGACAAGGTACAGGACCGGGATATCTCCGGCAGCACTGCACTCGACCGGAGTGATATCAAAAATAACAGCGCGACCATAAAGAACATACGCCTCTGGGACCACCGGCCGCTGCTCGATACCTTCAGTCAGATCCAGGAGATCCGGACCTATTACCGTTTCTCGTCTGTGGGCAACGACCGGTACCTGATCAATGGAGAATACCGGCAGACCATGCTGTCACCACGAGAACTGTCGAGCGAAAGCATCCCGACCCGGAACTGGATCAACGAGACCCTGACCTTTACCCATGGATACGGGTTGACGCTCGGACCGGTGAACCAGGTGACACCTGAAGGATTGCCGGTGCTGCTCATCAGGGACATCCCGCCGATATCAAATTCGGAAGCGATCAAGGTGACGCGGCCGGAGATCTATTTCGGCAGGCTGTCCAGTCCGTATGTGATCGTGAATACCAAGTCGAAGGAGTTTGATTATCCGTCGGGGGAGGAGAATGTCTTCACCGAATATTCAGGGAAAAGCGGCGTGGTGCTCGATTCTTTTCTGAAGAAAATGGCCTTCTCCGCATATTTCAAGTCGATGAAGCTCATTCTTTCGAACGATCTCACCAGTCAGAGCAAGGTCCTCTTTCACCGGAACATCATGGAGAGAGTGCACAAAGTTATGCCATTCCTGATGATCGATGCCGATCCCTACATGATCATCGCTGATGACGGCCGTCTCTTCTGGATGCTGGATGCATACACCGTAAGCAGGCGCTTTCCCTATTCTCAGCCCTCGCCAAAGGGCATGAACTACATGCGGAACTCGGTAAAGATCACGATCAACGCCTTTGACGGCAGCATGATGTTCTATGTGGCGGATAAGGATGACCCGCTGGTCAGGACGATCGATGCCATCTTCCCGGGAACGCTCCAGCCGCTTGCCGAAATGCCGGCTGACCTGAGAAAACATATCCGCTATCCGCTTGACATCTTCGACATTCAGACGCAGATCTATTCAACCTATCATATGGAAGACCCTCAGAGCTTTTATAACAAGGAGGACCAGTGGGAGATACCGGCATTAGGCGGTCCGGATAAAGCAGTGATGGAGTCGTACTACACGATCATGAAACTTCCGGAAGAAAAAAAGGAGGAATTTATCCTGATGCTCCCCTTCAACCCGAAAAAGAAGGACAACCTTTCGGCCTGGATGGTGGCACGGAGCGATGGTGATGATTACGGAAAGCTTGTGGTATATCGCTTTCCGAAGGACAGGCTTGTGTACGGCCCGAAACAGATCGTTGCGAGGTTCAACCAGGATACAGAGATCTCGCGGCAGATCTCGCTCTGGGACCAGCGCGGCTCTCAGGTGATCCAGGGCACGCTGTTGGTGATCCCTATTGAAAACTCCCTGATCTATGTTCAGCCGCTGTATCTGCGTGCAGAGACCGGCAAGATACCTGAGCTCAAACGGGTCATTGTGGCGTATGAGAACCGTATTGCCATGGAAGAGACCCTTGATGCCGCGCTTTCAAAGATCTTCGGAGAGATGAAGGTTACGGACGAGGCTGTGGCTGCCGGTAATATCCGGATGCCTGCAGTTAAGGAAGACAAAAAGCTGGCAAATGTTGCAAAGGAACATTTCGACCGCGCTATAAAAGCGCAGAGAGAAGGCAACTGGGCAATGTACGGGGAAGAGATCCAGAAACTCGGTGAGGCGATAAAGAAGATGCAGAAATGAGCATAAATCATAACCCCTCCTTACCTCCCCTTATCTTAAGGGGAGGAATAACCCCCTCTTGAGGTAAGAGGGGGATGGGGGAGTTATGAATCACCCGTAACTGAAGGATACCAGCAGTTTTCTTATTATTTTGCAACGAGGTCTGCGATCTGATCGCCCACCTCGGTCGTGGACATGCCCATATGGCCGGCTGCCTGGCTCTTCATCTTCTGCATCACAGCAATCATCGCTGCCTCGATCCCCTGGGCTGCCTTTGATTCGCCAATCGTGTCGAGCATCATCATTGCTGCGCCGATCGCTGCCATCGGATTGATCACATTCTTGCCGGTATATTTGGGAGCGCTGCCGCCCATCGGCTCGAACATCGAGACGCCCTGCGGATTGATGTTGCCCCCTGAAGCCACGCCAAGTCCGCCCTGGATCATGGCGCCGAGGTCAGTGATGATATCCCCGAAAAGATTTTCCGTGACAGCCACGTCAAACCATTCAGGGTTCTTTACAAACCACATGTTAGCTGCATCGACATGATTGTAATCGCGCTTCAGCTCAGGGTACTCTTTTTCACCCATCTCTTCGAAAGCGCGATACCAAAGATCACCGCAATGGGTAAGCACATTCCGCTTGTGAATGAGCGTGATCGGCTTTGATGCGTATTTCGCATTCATTGCATTGCGTTTTTTCTTGAGTTCAAAGGCATACCTCAGGCAGCGGTCAACCGTCCTGCGGTCGTACACCATCAGCTGCGTGGCGATCTCATCCGGCGTGCCAACGCGCGTTGCGCCGCCGATGCTGGTATAAATGCCGCCCGTGTTCTCACGGATGACCACAAAATCGATATGCTCGGGCCCCTTGTCCTTAAGCGGGGTTTCCACGTTCGGATAGAGCTTGACCGGCCTGAGATTGATATACTGGTCAAGTGCAAAGCGCGTCTTGAGGAGAATCCCGGTCTCGAGTATGCCGGGTTTTACGTCAGGGTGTCCGATCGCGCCAAGAAACATCGAGTCAAACTTCTTGAACTCTTCAATAGCACTGTCAGGGAGCGTCTCACCGGTCTTCAAATACCGTTCTGCGCCGAAATCAAAACTTGTATACTCAAGTTTGAAGCCGCCTTTGGCAGCTGCAGCATTCAGCACCTTCACACCTTCGCGGACAACTTCGGGGCCTGTGCCGTCACCAGGGATAAGCGCTATATTGTATGTCTTTGCCATGAAATCCTCCTGCATTAAAAAAAGTTTTATATTTTAGCATAGACCATCGGCTTCTTAGAAGTTGAAGTCATAGAGAAACAATGTGCCGACAGTCTCAGGCGGGTGAAACAGACCTCAGGAACTGAAGTTCTTCACTGTATTACCGTCTGGTATCTGGTCCTTGCATCGGCCTGGGCTGTCATACGGATAGACTCAAGTTCATCGAAGTGCTTTCCGATAACAGCCACGATCTGACCATTTAATGCTGAACGCACGCTCATGTCGTCGAGCACCCTTAACGTATCAAACCTCTTCATCCCGCGCCGGTAAGGACGATCCTCGGTCAGAGCGGTAAAGACATCTGCAACAGCCATGACCTGCGAACCAAGAGGCAGGTCCTTTTCTTTCAGATGAAAGGGATACCCGGAGCCGTCCAGCCTCTCGTGGTGAAATGCCGCCCATGCATTGATCGTCTGCAGGGCCGTGATAGGCTCAAGGATCCTGTAGGTGTAAAACGTATGATGCCTTACTACATTGAATTCTTTCCTGTTGAGCTGGGAAGGCTTGTCAAGGATCTCAACCGGAACGGCAAGCTTGCCGAGATCGTGCATATAGCCTGCTATCCTCATGGCAGTGCATTCCTGCCGGGCAAATCCCAGCTTGCCTGCCAAGAATTCCGCACTGGCTGCCACGCCGCTGGAATGGGTGGCGGTAAAAGGACTCTTGAAGTCTATGATCCGTGAAAAAAGTTGCGAAAATCCGAGCATGTCCTTCGAGGCAACGCCGATCTGGGCAGAGCGCAGCCTCTGCGAGAGGATGGTCTGAATCGACGGGGAGGAAAGATCAAGCCAGAAATATTCCCTTGCCGATATTGCCCTGAATACGTCCACCAGTTCAGGACTGAACATCCTTCCGGCGTTTGACTGGACAGTCCGGCATATCCTGCTGACCTGGCTGAGGATCTCTTTCTTTCTGTTGATCAATACGGCTATCCGGTCAGACAGATGAAGAATATGGCTTGAGAGGGGAACTTCCTGTCCGTTATATTCCCTGCCCGATCCATTGTCCCAGGGAACATGATGGAACCGGACCATGGATGCCACAGCAGAAAGAGGAGAGAACAGTCTGAGCAGGGCATAACCGCTTTCAGCGTGTTTGTGCGGATTCAGGATCTCAAAGGCCAGGGTATTCCGGCGTTCTGCGAGACTGAAGGCCCCTATATCGTGCAGGGCTCCGGCCAGCACTATCTCCTTCTGTTGAGCCAAAGGAAGACCCATTTCCGCGGCCATGCTATGCGCGATATAGGCTACCCTCTTGTGATGGTCAACGACTGATGGATCGATAAAGTCCATAGCATCGGACAGGCAGATCATCAGATCAACCAATTTTATCTTCTTGCCATCCTTCATCATGATCATCCCTGAGGTCCTTTCAAAACCATTTTATCATACTAAAGGGCCTGCACCACTTTTTCGTCGGAAGAAAGACGCTAAGAGGCAAAAGATTTAAGTATCGAAAGATAAGCCTCATATGCTCTTTCAGCGTCTTCGCTGCCCACAGGCAAGGGGCTGTATCTGGCTTTCTGGAATGCAAGGGTAATGATATATATCTGCGTATGCAGCGTTTGGAACTTTGGTTTGAGAATATCACAGTATTCCATAGCTGTATAGTGAGTCGGTCTGGGAAAGCCTTTTTCTGTGAATATTCTCTCCGTCTCTCTATAACAGGAGTAAAGGAACTGCTTGTAATCTGTTTCCCTCAGCTTTCTCAGTTTAGATCGCCTGTATGTCGGGTAAAGCAGACGATAGAGCAAAAAAACACCAGCTGCAAAAAATCCCGCACCTGCAAAGAACTTCCAGCCGGTTGTTTTAAACCAGAAAAAGATGATTCTTGTAACCATACAAAACTGCAGCTGAAGTATGAGCAGAAAGGCAATAACTTTATTGCCAATATCAAGAAGATACTGCAATAACTTTGACCACCATTTTTCAGGATTTGCCTGCAGGGTGAGTTTCAGACGGTCTCTCAGATACTGGTTAAGATTTGAGGCCATGAAAAACCTTCTTTTCTTGCCGGATAAAGGCTGAACAAAGGTCGGCGTTGGCTCAAAGGTCACCCACCCATGTTCTTTTATATATGCCTCAACCCATGCATGAGCATCCATCTTTCTAATCTCGAAATAACCTGTAACAGGGTTATACCTGTTTGCATGATACCCTGTGACCAGTCTTGAAGGAATGCCGGATGTCCTCAGCAGCAGGACCATAGAGGAGGCGAAAAGCTCGCAATGGCCTTTCTTCAGATTGAAGAGAAATTCCTCTGCAGGATTGTTCTCCCATTCCATCAGCAAGGTATTAAGCGTATACTCGTAATTATTTTTGAGATGGCTTTCAATGGCCTTTGCCTTTTCATAGTCATTCTGAAATTGTTCAGTAATAGAATTGCCCAGGTCTCTGACTTTAGGGGAAAGACCTGACGGGAGCTGCAGGTATCTGTCATATTCATCCGTGGGATATTCAGTGTCACCTGCAGATCGGCCTTCTATTTCCCTGTTCCCGGATATTACAGAATAAACAGTACCCTTCCGCAGATACTCAGGCGCACGCAAGGCAAGTGAGCTGCCCTTCTCGATAACATTACCGGGGAATATTAACACAGCCGGCTTGTATGCTGCGAAGATGTGTTGAGTCATGTCTGTGTTCATCGCATAGATCTGTATCAGACCCCTATCGTAGAAACTGTCATCAAAAACAAATTTTCGTTTGTCTGAATAGATTTTTCTGTCCCCTGTGCCGCTGTATGACCAGAACCGGCCGTCAAAGACGTCAAAGACCTTCCCTCTTGAATAGATGGGCCGATCAGTCTGGAGGTAGAATACAATCTCATTTGAACGTGTGGCTTCTCCGACCTTAGTCACATCAAACCTGTCCTGAAACCCCTTGTAATCCGTGTTAACATCTGTCTTGCTTGAGTCATCAGCATTTGACATCGAGGTGTCAGGCACACGGCTCCTGAGCCCTGATTTTGCATTCATCTGTTCTTTCTGCTGCTCTCCGGTCAAGGCTTCCCTATCCCAGCCCTCATTCTTATAATTCCATCCCCCTGACGGGAAGGCCTGTATATGGGGTGACGGCATCCTCGGTATAATGAGGTATATCCCAAGAGAAAGCGTAATTACTGCTATGGCAAGACCAAATCCCTTTGCAGGCAGGTTCATTTTTCTGATGAGGATGTCTTTGTCGCCGCCTTTTGCATAATTCAAACGTTCATCTATATGGTCTGCCATGAACGTAAAGATACCTGAAAGGACATACACTAAAATGTACAAAAGAAAAGAAGTCTCTTTGCTTGCGCTGGCTGCATACAGAATAAGGATGAGTGAAATCAGACAGGCGAAATAGAGTTCCCTCCGGTTTGTCAAAGTAAAGTTCCTTGCTGCCTGCATGCATATGAGCATAAGCAGAAAACCCTTCTCAATAGTTGCAACCGCAGCAACCAAGATAAAGACAATGACTGCGGCTGCGATACCGATATACATGACGACCTTTAGTGTTTCAGACTGTTTCTGCCTGTTGCGCCACGCAGAGAGCAACCCTGCAGCATAAAGACACGGCCAGAAGAAAGAATTAAAAAGAAATGACGGGATTGACGCATCCCTGTTGACAACTGAAAGGACAGCTGATATCAAGAGCAAAAATATTCCAGCGTAGACAAGAGGATATTGTATCAGGGTCATATGCCGAAGACCTCTTCAAGGTTGTCGCCTTTTGATACAAAATAAATGGCTGCTCCTATCTCCAGAACACCCTGTACAAGCAGATCGATTTCCGGACGAAAGGGTTCTTTATCAGCGGTAAAACTGTAATCATTCATGAAGACGCATACCGGCCTTATTCTCTTTTCTTTTAAAAGACTGATCTCGTAAAGATATTCATCCACGCCTCTATTCAGTCCGGAAAAAAGCAGAATGGCGGCAGAACCTTCATTCAAATGATTATATGCATGCCTGAGTGCATGGACATAGGGAACGTCTCCGTCAGCATTAATCCTTGCAAGTGTTTCAAGTGTTCTGGCAAGCTGGTGCAACCCTTTTGAATAGGGGATGATACAGGGGTTCTTGCCATAACCGAGCAGCTGGAAGTTGTAGCCCCTATCCAGAACAAGTCTTGCTATAGACGCGGCTATTTTGACAGCATACTCAAGGGTTGTCTGCTTCCCCTCGCCTTTGTCAGACTCTTTATGAAGGTCGATGATTACAGATATGTCTGTAGAGGTGCGAATCTCAAATTCCTTTACAATGAAACGCGAATGCCTGGCACTTGACGGCCAATGTATATACCTCAAGCTGTCACCTGTTCTGTAATCCCTTGTCCCGAAAAAATCCTCGCTGCCGCCTGTTTTTGATAACGCATCGGTCCCACCCATCTTTGCGCCTCTCCCGTCAAATGGCAGCCGCTTGATATTAAACATCGCAGGATATACAAGAAGGGTTTGTTTATCGCCATCCAACAAATTTTCGTGAGAGGATATCCCCAATGGATAAGCAGACCTGGCCTTTAACGGCCCAATAGCATATTCGCCTCTTTTATAGCAGTCTAACCTGAATGAATAGTTCTTTTTTCCCCGGCCGGAGAGTTTCCCTATGAATGTCATCGGATTTTGCAGGCCTGGTCCCGCAGCAGGAATGAAGTCGAGCAGTTCAATCATATAGCGGCTTGACCTGCCTTTGTTTTTGATGCTCATCACAACATCGATACAGTCACCTTCAAAGGCAGCAGACGGCACGGTCCTTGATGCAGTAATGCCTTTGAGGGAATATCGTGGCAGGATATGAGAAATAACCAGAGTCGAGGTAAGAAGTGCAAACATGCCATAAAGCAAATTGACTTCCCGGTTCCATGCTATGAAGAAAAAAAGGACCGCAAGAAAAACAAGAGAACTCCTCTTCGTTAGTAGCCGTTTCATGAATCACACCACTGGGACAGGAACGCTTTTCAGCACCTCATCTATCACTTTTTCTTCGCTTGTCCCCCTCAGCTTTGATTGAGGTTTTATAATAATACGGTGAGCAAGCACATGTCTTGCGACAAGCTTTACCATGGTCGGTTCTACATAATCCATTCCTCTCAGAAATGCCATTGCCTGGGATGCCTTCATGAGGCAGAGTGAACCCCTCGGACTTGCTCCAAGCAAAATGTCCTGATGTTTTCGGGTAGCACCCACTATCTCAACAATATATTTCATTACAGATTTATCGATATGGACCAGGGTGATGGCCTCCTGTGCAGTCTTTAGTTCATCTTCTGCAAGAACAGCCTTCATCGAATGGATAGGATGTTCCTTTACCTGCATGCTCATGATATGGATTTCTTCATCAGGTGAGGGATACCCTATTTTGATCTTCATAAAAAAACGATCAAGTTGAGCTTCGGGTAATGGGTACGTCCCCTGGAGTTCAATCGGATTCTGGGTTGCTATTACCATAAAAACCTGCGGCAAAGAGTGGGTTATGCCGTCAGCGGAGACCTGGGACTCCTCCATGCTCTCCAAAAGACTTGATTGCGTCCTTGGTGTAGCCCTGTTTATTTCGTCGGCAAGCAGTATATTGGTAAACACAGGGCCCGGCTTAAATTCGAACTCACTCAGCTTCTGATTGAATATGGAAACCCCCGTGATATCAGAGGGAAGCAGATCAGGGGTAAATTGCACCCTTTTAAAGCGCAGGGCAAGGGAATTCGCGATTGCCCTGGCAAGTATTGTCTTCCCAAGCCCTGGCACATCCTCAATGAGAAGATGTCCTCGGCACAGGAGGGTTATGACCGCAAGGTCTACAACCTCTCTTTTCCCAATAATTACTTTTTCAATGTTTTTTGTGAGAAGCGTCAGGCTGCTTTGAAATTTGTTCACAAAAACCTCCGCAAATAAAATTCTCAAGACAGGCCGGGAAATATGCGATAGCGTATAAGAATCTTTTTATCGCTGTCAACAGAGCAGAATGTTTTCCCCGAAGCGCGGAGACCGTTTTTCTCAGATAATTATGCACACCACCATTTTCTCAAAGGCAGGGAGTATATCTGATAAAGCTGATCATTGACCTTATATGTTTTGTGATAAAATGAATGCAATAGATATCTACCGGGAGGGATTCATGTCGCAGAAATTAAGTGATGCTGCATCATACTGGAAAACCATTCTTTCTGATGTAATAACCAACAAGGGAATGCTTTCAGATATAGAGAAGTTTGCACGTGAGAACACGGCCCCTTCACCTATCGTTTTCGGCACATCAGGATGGCGCGGCGAGATCGGCACTGATTATACCTTCAACAATGTCCGCATTGTCACTTCTGCGATAATCGAAATGTTCAGGTCGAGTGATCCCGCGGTCTTGCAGGCAATGGGTGTGACGGATTTTGATGAAATCAAAAAACGCGGCGTTATTGTAGGCCATGACAACCGGTTCCTCGGCCCTGAGTTCAGCATGGAGGTCATCGGCCTTCTTCAGAATGCCGGCATAAAGACCTGGTATGCGGGAGAGGCTGCAACCCCTGAGTTCTCCGCAGGAATTGAAATGCTTAAGGCAGCATGCGCTATTAACCTGACACCGTCGCATAACCCGGCAAACTACGCAGGGTTCAAGTTCAATCCCTCTGACGGCGGGCCGGCCGGCTCGGAAATAACCACGAAGATCGAAGAGATCGCCAATCGTATGATGCTGGATGCTGCGAAGCCCCTGCCGGTCAAACCGGGAGATGTAGAGAAGGTCGACCTGACCTCGCTGTATCTTGATTACATCGAGCAGAGGAAAACGATCGACCTTCAGAAGATCAGGAAGTTCATTGCAGAGGCGGATTGTATCCTCTGTATTGATAATGTGCATGGGGCAACGCGCGGCAGGGTGCAGCGCATCCTCGGCGAAAGTCCGAAGATAACGTATCTCAGGACTGCGGATGACTACCTCTTCGGCGGGGTTGCACCTGAGCCTTCTGAAAAAAATATGGCAGGGGTCGAAAAGGTCCTTGCTGAAAGCCCGGCTGCGCTGAAACTCGGCGTTATCATGGACCCTGATGGCGACCGTATCCGTTTCTCCGACGGCTCGGTTCAGATCCCCATGAACTACTTCGGCGCCATGGCACTGCATTTTCTTCATGTCCATAAAAAGTTTAATGGTATGGTTGCGAAATCGGTCGGAACAAGCAACCTTGTGAATGCGGTGGCCAAAAAGCTCGGCATCCCCATACAGGAGACCAGGGTCGGATTCAAAAACTTCAGACCATTCCTCCTTCCTTCCGCTGATAGTCGTGCAGTCGCTGCCTTTGAGGAATCTGACGGAATCACCGGGTACAACCACACACTGGAAAAGGATGCGATTTTCGGCCTTTTGCTTGCGATTGAAATGATGGCAGTTACAGGCAAAGAACTGAGTGACTATCTCAATGAGATCATGGATGAGTTCGGGCATTTCTATCCTGACCGTTCAGGCATATCGGTTGACCGTTCCCTTGTGGGACGACCTCTTCTGCAAAAACTTTCGGTCATTGCACAGCACTATCCTGTGGGCACATCGCTTACGATCGCAGGAGAGAAACGCAAGATCAAGGATCTGATAACGGTCGACGGCACTAAGCTGGTCTTTGACGACGGTTCGTGGCTCATGATCAGGCCCTCAGGCACTGAACCAAAAGTCAGGTTCTATATCGAGGCACGAACGGAAGAAGGCAAAAAAGCTGTTTTCGAAGCAGCAGAGCTGATGACACAGGAAGCTCTCAGCAGATAAAGTTACTCTTCGTAATCCGGATTGTCGTATTCGATCAGCACCTTGTTGCAGGTAACGCACTCCATCGAGACCTTCAGGATCTGAACGCCTCGCGGGAAGGAGACGATCTGGATCTTATGGCCGGCGTGCTTCAGCAGCTCTTCATAGTTCGATGCATCCTGACTCTCCTTGCCCAGACAGAATTCAACCTTCACATCCTTTTCTTCAGACATAGGGCCTCCCATTATTGCACAACCGGATCAGCGTTAACATCCATGGGATTCATCCTGACCGCCAGAGAGAACAGATAGGGATAATCCTCTTTAAGATGCTTCATGTATGAGATCCACTCAACAAGCAGCTGTGAGTACGCGCGTTTTATATCGCCGGAGAGATGGTCAAAGTCCGATCTTGGAAGGTTTGTGAAATCTTTCCGGGCGGCAAGCTCCTCAACAAGATGAAAGACCGCCCAGAGAAGATCGGTAAAGGCATCATGTTCAAGAAGATTAGGGTTTGCAAGAAGACTCAGCAGAAAGGTCCTCTTTTCTGAAAGAACGGTCTTGAGCTCGCTCAGGTCACCTGTTCTGCTGTCTATACCGTAGTGAGCGTTTTTCACCGCAGCCTGGGCATTCATGAAGTCCTTCTCCGTCCACTTTCCTGAAACGAGCATCACTTCCCTGACTGCGGAAAGATCACTGCCGAACCGGTAGAGCTGTTTCATCAGATCGGTCCCCACCTCTATATAGAACGTGCCAATCAGCATGTTCAGCTTCTTCAGAAGCACTCTTTTCTCCCTCATCGTGAGCAACTGGTTCAAAAAGAGCGTTACGAGCAGGACCTGAACCGGGACAAAGGCAATGTCCTGCAGCATATAAAAGAACGTATCTTCGGTCTTATGAAAGATCGCTATCTGGACAAGATAAAATAGTGCAGAGATACCAACCAGCGCTGCGGTAAGGAACAGATACCAGCGAATCTGTTTCATGCATTACTCCTCGCAATTCAGAATGTGTTTCATTATATCATGGTTACAAGTCGTCAAAGTTGATTTGCACTGCATGATTTTTGTAACATCATTGCATCCCGATGTTTGCCGTCTCGCGGGGAGATTCCTGTCTTCTGAAATAACCACTTATACTTGGAGGAGCTTGTGAAAAAGATGAACCTTGACCAACTCTGCATCAACACGATACGGATGCTCTCTGCTGACGCCGTGCAGCAGGCAAATTCAGGACATCCCGGCATGCCCATGGGAGATGCTGCCATGGCATATGTGCTCTGGTCCAGATTCCTGAGACACAACCCGAAGAATCCCTATTGGCAGAATCGTGACCGGTTCGTGCTCTCAGCAGGTCATGGCTCCATGCTTCTGTACAGCCTGCTCCATCTGACTGGCCATAATATTTCGCTCGATGACATAAAGAACTTCAGGCAGTGGGGGAGCAAGACACCGGGCCATCCCGAATACTGCCTTGACTGCGGTATCGAGACGACCACCGGGCCTCTCGGCCAGGGCCTCGCGACCGGGGTCGGCATGGCAATGGCAGAGAAATATCTTTCTGAAATGTTCAATAAGCCGGGATTTCCTCTCCTTGACTATCACATCTACGGCATTGTAAGCGACGGTGATCTTATGGAAGGTCTTTCATCGGAAGCCGCTTCGTTGGCAGGTCATCTGAAGCTCGGCAAGATCGTATACCTGTATTCTGACAATAAGATAACCATTGAAGGCACAACAGATATTGCCTTTACGGAAGACGTTGCAAAGAGGTTCGATGCATACGGATGGCATGTGCAGCATGCTGACGGAGAAGACCTCAAGGCCATTGAAAAGGCCATTGCTGCGGCAAAGAAGGACAAACAGAGACCGTCTATTATCCTGGTGCGCACCCATATCGGTTTCGGCAGCCCGCACAAGCAGGACACGCCTGACGTGCATGGTTCGCCGCTTGGTGAAGAGGAGCTGAAACTGACCAAGCAGAATCTCGGGTGGCCGCTCAAGAAGTTCTTCATCCCGGCTCAGGCTCTAAGACAGATGCGAAAGGCTGTTCAGAAGGGCAAAAAAGACGAAGCATCATGGACAGCCATGTTTCAAAAATATGCAAAAAAGTATCCGGAGCTTGCAAAGTCCTGGAACACGATCACGACAGGAAGGCTTCCGGAAGGCTGGGAAAAGCATCTGCCTGTGTTCAAGCCTGAGGACGGAAGTATTGCAACGCGGAGTGCATCAGGCAAGGTGCTCAATGCAATAGCCGACAAGCTTCCCCATCTCGTCGGAGGATCTGCAGACCTCGCACCATCGAACAACACACATCTCAAAAAATATGCAGACTTTGGCGCAGCGAAGGGAGGAAGGAATATTCACTTCGGCGTCAGGGAACATGCCATGGGTGCGATCCTGAACGGCATGGCATTAAGCAGGATGCTCATCCCCTATGGCGGCACATTCCTTGTTTTCTCCGATTATATGAGGCCTGCCATCAGGCTTGCGGCTCTCATGGAGACCCACGCGGTGTACGTCTTTACCCATGACTCTATCGGTCTCGGTGAAGACGGGCCGACACACCAGCCCGTCGGCCATCTCAGCAGTCTCCGGGCAATGCCGCATCTTTATGTTATCCGGCCCGCTGATGCAAATGAGACTTCCCTTGCCTGGAAGATCGCTATCAGGGATCCCAAAAGGCCGCACGCTCTGATCCTTTCGCGGCAGAATCTGCCGGTGCTGGACAGGAAGAAATACGGTTCTGCAGAGGGCGTGGAAAAAGGCGGGTACGTGCTTCTTGACTGCAAAGGGACACCTGATATCATTCTTCTTTCTTCCGGTGCAGAGATACATCCCACTCTTGCGGCCGCTGAAGAGCTTCAGGGATCAGGCGTAAAAGCACGCGTCGTAAACATGGTTTCCTTTGAGGTTTTTGAGCAGCAGACCGCTGCGTACAGGAATACGGTCCTTCCGTTGAAGGTCGAGAAGAGACTTGCGGTCGAAGCTGCAGCTACACAGAGCTGGTACCGGTATGTCGGACTCAAAGGTGAGGTGATCGGTATTGACCGGTTCGGCGCATCGGCACCGGCAAAGATCCTGTTCGAAAAGTTCGGATTTACGAAAGAAAACATCGCAGCAAGGGCAAAGAAGCTGCTCAAAAGATAGGCGCATGAAAATTGCAGTCGGTGCAGACCACGGCGGCTTTCATCTGAAGCAACAGATCGTTGCTGTACTGAAGCGGCACCGCCACACGGTCATTGATGTCGGCGCTCATAATGATAAACCCTCTGATTATCCTGATTTCGCCCTGGCTGTTGCAGATCAGATCATCGGGAAGAAAGCAGTTCGCGGCATTATCGTCTGCGGAAGCGGCGTTGGCGCCTGCATCGCCGCCAACAAAGTTCCCGGCATCAGGGCATCGGTATGTCATGACACGTTTTCGGCCCGCCAGGGAGTTGAAGATGATGATATGAACGTGCTCTGCCTCGGCGCGCGGGTCATAGGTGTCAATCTTGCAGAAGAGATCGTTTCTGTTTTTCTTGCGGCGAAGTTCTCAAAGGCTGAACGCCATAAAAGAAGACTGGAAAAAGTAGCAGCACTGGAAAAGACTTTTCAGCGACGCTGAGGAGAGATCAATTCCTCTCCTTCAGATCCTGCCGGCCCTCAAAAGGCCTATCGGCCTGCCCTGCCATATTTTACCGAGATCTCATATTCCACACTCGCGTGATCACCGGCAACTGCATCGACCTTCCCCTTGCAGTCAATGGTTCCCCTCTTCTCTTTCTTGCGGGCCTTGATCATGTTTTTGATCACCGGCGTGAGGTCAAATCCGCCGTTATCGCACCCCTTGATCATGCAGTCCATTTTGAAATAGGCGGCAGAGGTCGGAAAAACATTGAGTGTGCGGACCATGAGAACAGGGTTTATACCGTTTTGATAATACGTCATGTGGATCACCATACCGGAAACCTGCGGGTAACGTTCGGAAAGCAACCCTGCCGCAGAGGTATTCTGTTTCTTTAATTCCACCTTTGCCGCCTGCTGCTGTCTGTTCGCCATGTTCCCCCTCCGGAAAATAAAAACCCCTCGCAGAGTCAGGGGTATTTTGACAGTCTTTGTCGTCTCGCCAGTTCAAAAACCTCAAAAACTTTATGGCGATAATAGCATGAGTCTCACCAATGAGTCAACATATACGTTCAGCACCAGCAAGCCTTCAGCGCATTTCAACAGCTGTTTGCAGGAATAAAAGAAGTCGGTTCAATCGCAGGCAATCTCGCGTTTAACTCCTGTATAATAGAGCATGTCCGGACTCGAACAGGACGTTCAGAGCGCAGAAAAAGGATCCCGATTCAGGGTAATTATCGTCATATTTCTCATCCTTGGCGGCCTTGCAGGCATCGGCGGCGGTTTTCTGTACTGGACGCTCTCTGATCTTCCCAAGGTAAATGCCATTGAGGAATATGTCCCGGTTGAATCTTCAAGGGTCTATTCGAGTGACGGACAGGTACTGGCCGAGTTCTATGTTGAGCGCAGGACATTCGTCCCTCATTATGAGATCCCGACCCATGTAAAACAGGCGATTATTGCGATCGAAGACGTCCGTTTCTATAGCCATCCAGGCGTTGATCTGATCGGTATTGCCCGAGCACTCTCGCACGATATCCGGGCTGGCGGCATGAGGCAGGGAGGCAGCACAATCACCCAGCAGCTCGCAAAAATGCTCTTTCTGAAACCGGAAAAATCGATCAAGCGCAAGATCAGGGAAGCAGCACTGTCTTTCCAGATCGAAAAGCGGTATACAAAAGATGAGATTCTCGGTCTGTACCTTAATCAGGCATATTTCGGTGCACGGTCCTATGGCATTGAGGCAGCAAGCCAGACCTATTTCGGGAAGACCGTGAAAGATCTGACCTTGGCCGAAGCAGCCCTTCTCGCATCTCTCCCCAAGGCCCCTTCACAGTATTCCCCCTTCAGAAATGCCGACAAAGCAAAGGAGAGGCGCTCGGTAGTCCTCCAGCAGATGTATCAGCATAAATTCATCAAGCGGGAACAGTATGAAGAGGCCGTAAAGGAACCCATGCCCGCAGCTCCTCATTACCGGAAATATGAAGCACCCTATTTTGTCGAACTCCTGAGACACCAGCTCGAGCAGAAATACGGCAGTGAGCTTTATACCTCCGGGTACAAGATCCATGCAACCATTGATTTGAAGATGCAGCAGGCCGCAGAAAAGGCTCTGACAAACGGCATCAACTCCGTAGAAAAACGGCGAAAGCCGGGAATACAGGCATCGCTCGTTGCCATAGATCTCCGCACCGGCCATATCAAGGCTATGGTCGGCGGATTCGATTTCTGGAAAAACCAGTTTAACAGGGCAACCCAGGCTCTGCGTCAGCCGGGCTCTGCGTTCAAGCCCTTTGTCTATCTGACCGCGATCAAGGACGGCAAGACATCTGAAGACACCATAAACGACGCGCCTATATCCTTCAAAGGAGGCCGGCCGGGCCAGATGTGGAGACCAAAGAACTATGACGGCAAATATCACGGGGTCGTGACCCTTAGGACAGCCCTTGCACGTTCGTTAAATACTGCTACGGTCCGGCTCGCAAGCCATGTCGGACTTGAAAATGTGATCCAGACCGCTCGGGATCTCGGCATCAGGAGCGATCTGCAACCCTATATGCCCCTGGCACTTGGCGCGTCAGACGTAACGCTCCTTGAGATGACCCAGGCATATGCCGTCTTTGCATCCGGCAGGAAGATGGACCTGATCCCCTATGAGCGGATCGAAAACAGGGACAAGATCGTTATTGAAGAAATTCTGCCCAGGCAGACAATTATCCTTGAAGAGGGCGTTGTTAAAGAACTCAGGCTATTACTCGCTGCTGTTGTTAAAGAAGGCACTGCCACGCGGGCAAAAGAACTGAAGCGTCCGGTGTACGGCAAGACCGGAACCACCAATGACTATACAGATGCCTGGTTCATCGGCTTTGACGACAACCTCGTGGTCGGCGTATGGGTAGGCCGTGACGATCACAAGCCTATCGGCAGCAAGGAAACAGGAGCCTCAGCAGCCCTGCCCATATGGATAGAGTTCATGAAGCAGACGGGAGACGGGCAGCAACCATCAGGTAACGAACAGCCTCAATAAAAAGGGTCGGCTGTTATACGCTGTCAGTCCGGCTTAAGCGGAAGGGTAAATATGAATCGGGAACCTCTGCCCGGGTCACTTTCGACCCAGATGCGTCCTCCGTGGTTTTCTATGATCGTCTTGCAGATCGCCAGACCCAGACCGGTACCCTGCGGTTTGCCCTTCGATGCGTCCCGAAGCTGATGGAATTTTTCAAATATCCGCTCTCGCTCTTCCGGCACGATCCCCGGACCATTGTCAATGACCGCCAGCTTTGCCTCGACATCTGTGGACGATAACTGAAGACGGACGTTCCCTGTATCGGGATCACAGTATTTGATGGCGTTCGAAAGCAGATTGATAAGCACCTGAACGAGTCTATCCTGATCGCCGGTTATGATGACAGGGCTGCCGGGAACCTCAGAGGAGACCATTATATTTTTGTTCTGCGCAAGCTGGCTCGTTGCGGCCAGGGCCTCATGTACCACGCTGATGAGGTCCATATTCTCAAGCTCCCACTGATAAGCCCCCGACTCAATCTTGGTGAAATCAAGCATCTCGTTTACAAGGCGGGTCAGGCGCTCACTCTCTTTAACGACAATCCGCAGCAGCTGCTGCCGCTGCTGCGGATCCATGTCAACGTCGTCCTGCAGGATTTCAGAGAAGGCCCGGATCGAAGTAAGAGGTGTCCGCAGCTCATGACTTACCGTAGAAACAAAGTCGTCCTTCAAAAGATCAAGTTCCTTCAGACGCTCATTGGTGCGTTTCAACTCCCGTGTTGCCGACTCGAGTTCCCGCGACTTCTGTTCAAGCCTGCGGCTATACTCGATGACCTGTGACGTCTCATCGAGTATCTTCATCAACCCCTCTATGCTCAGGGCCTCGCCTTCTATGATCGAAGAGATCATGACGCGGGCAGACGCTGCCCCAACAGTGCGGGCAAGTTCGCGCTCCGCAAAAGATACAAGACTCTCATTAGCAAGAGTATCGTCCTGCAGTTTCTGGGAGTGCTGGACTGCGTATGTATTAAAAACCATCTCAGCCCTCCCCGGCCCTATCATGCGGGCCACAAGGCCCTTCAGGTCGCTGACCCTCGTCTTGCCGAGCCAGAGACGCGCACCTTCAGTATCAGAAGCCCTCTTCTTGTATACATCCACGAACATTGCAGCCTGCAGCTGCTCAAGTGCCTCCTGCCTGCCGAACAGGGATACACCGACCAGGAGACCGATATTCAGCAGCATGCTCCAGAATACAGCGTGTGTTATAGGATCAAAACCCGAGAGGTTGAACAGGTGATAGGGGCCAAGCATGGGGATGCCGAACAGACCCGGTTCGACAAATGACATGGGCAGCCAGCCAGAGCGGGCGAATGAAGGAAGAAGCAGCGTATAGGTCCAAATGGCAAACCCTCCCGCCAATCCAGCCAGAGCCCCCCGTCTACTCGCCCCCTTCCAGTATATCCCAAGCAATATGGCCGGCGCGAACTGTGCAGCCGCAGTAAACGAAACAAGACCCATGCTGACCAGGGCATAGGATTCCCCGATCAGCCGAAAATACAGGTATCCAAGAAGTAATATGAGCACAATGCTTCCGCGTCTTATGCTGAGAAGTGTCCTGCCCATGTCGTCGCGTCGAAGAAGCTTGAGCCTCAGGAGAACTGGCATCAGCAGGTCATTACAGAGCATTGTAGAAAGCGCAATGGTCTCCACAATTACCATACCTGTGGCAGCTGACAGCCCGCCGATAAATGCGAACAGGGCCAGAGCCTGCTCCCCGCTCCTTAGCGGCAGCGTCAGCACAAACATGTCTGCATCCACTGCACCGGCCTGAAAAAACATGAGACCTCCCAGAGCTATCGGCAGAACAAAAATATTTATTGCAAGCAGGTACAGCGGAAACAGCCAGGAGGCCGTACGGACATGCTCCTCGTTAACGTTCTCAACGACAAGTATCTGAAACTGCCTTGGCAGAAACATGATCGCAGTCATAGCAATGAACGTCAGGGCAAACCATGAAGCATAGCCGCCTGGCATAGAGTCCATGTCCGTCTGTTTGGTAGTATCCAGCATCAGTGAGGCCTGCTTAAATAGATCCGCCGGCCCGTCGAACAGTACAAACGTAACGAATATGCCCACCGCGGAAAAGGCCAGCAGTTTCACGATGGATTCGAAGGCAATGGCAGCAACCATGCCCTCGTGCCGTTCGGTAACGTCAATATGCCGCGTTCCGAACAGGATCGAGAAAACCGCAAGAATCAGCGCAACGTAGAGGGCCGTATCATGACCGAGGCTCAGCTCACCGGCCTTCTCGGTGCTATAATAAAAAAGTACGTTAAAACTCGTGGAGATGGCTTTAAGCTGCAGTGCGATATACGGCATGATGCCTACAACTGAAATCACGGTCACGAGACCGCCGATCACAGAACTCTTCCCATAGCGTGACGATACGAAATCCGCAATGCTTGTGATATGGTTTATTTTGCTCAGGCGTATTATCTTGCGCAGGACGAGCCACCAGATCGTTGCTGCAAGAGTCGGCCCCAGATATATCGGCAGAAAGCCGACTCCGGTAGAAGCCGCGCGGCCCACACTGCCATAGAATGTCCAGCCCGTGCAGTATACTGCAATTGAAAACGTATATATGTAAGGGTTGCTGATGATGGACCTGCCCGTGTCTGCACGCTTGTCGCCATAATAGGCGACGGCGAACAGGATACCGAGATAACCAAAAGATACAAAGAATATTATCCAGTAATTCGGCATGTCAGGGCTCCTTGAGATCCTGGCTGTCTGATGGCACCCCAATCCCGGACGAACGGCCCCGAAGAACAAAGCCCGTTATCCCAATAATAAGGGACCATATTGAAAAGAGATAGAAGTAGAGCACCGGGACACCGCAGACAAAGGCACTTACACTGAAAATTGACAGAAGTGGGAAGTTCAGGAGTATAAGTCCCCCGATCAGAAGCCCTAACAGACGTTCCACTCTGCGTTCAGGTTCAGGTATTTGACTGCCGTCTCCATGAGTTCCTGATCCCGAATTTTCCGGTGTCGTCATCGGCGTATAACCTCCATCAATTGAGCCATGGTATTGATCCCGCGTTCCTGAAGCAGGAATAAAAACTTGAGGAATATCTGAGCCGTAATGAGAGCATCTCCCTGCGCAGTATGTCTTGCCCTAACCTCTACTCCCAGTCGCCGGGCAACAGCGTCCAGGGAGTGCTCAGGCGTATGGTCGTGCAGAAAGAGCGACAGCGCAAGGGTATCCAGCACCGGGCCGCGGAAAGAAACACCGGCACGTTTCTCTTTCATCCTGATGAAACGCATATCAAATGCAGTATTATGCCCTACCAGGACTGCATCACCGGTAAACGCATGAAATGAGCGAAGAACGTCTTCAATGGAGGGTTTATCGATAACCATATCGTCCGTGATTCCATGAAAACGCGCAGATGATGGGGGAATGGTCCTCCCTGGGTTCACCAGGCGATCAAAGGTTTCACCGACTACAATGCCCCGGTTGACGATTCTTACCCCGGCAAGGGAAACGATCTCGTCGCCTTCAAGGGGGGCAAGGCCGGTGGTCTCTGTGTCGAAGACGACAAAGGAAATACGATTTAAGGGAAGGTCCTTCAACCGGCCGGCCCCTTCAGCGTCCTCATATGGTGAGAAATCAGTATAGACCGGCCGTGCAGGCAGCAGAGGAGCAGGGGATTCCCACTGCCGCGTGGACGACAGTATGGGGATGCAAAGCATGGCATAGCCCGGCATACCATGCGGCCTGCTCCAGACTTCGCTGCCCAAGTGCTCAAGCACTTCTGAGACAGTCTGACTGTCAGGGGGCTCAATCTGAGATGACTTCCATTGCCGGATCAACGCCTCGGGCACTGCCTTGCCTCGCCAGAAAAAATTGAAATAGACGCGCTTGTCGCCCAGAAGAGTTTCGACTTCGACAGATGCAGCGCACGAGTATTCATGAATCTTCCAGGCGAAGAACTCAAGAAGGTGCAGAAGGGAATGAATCTCCGCCTTTATCCAGAGGGGATCGCCGATCATGGTAAGTAGTACCCCTCTTTCCCCGAGCTGCCTGGCCACACAGGCAACGACATCCCCGGTATAAACATCGCTCACCAGATACCGGGGGGACTCCATCGCCTCAATCTCGCGGGCAAGAACCTCAAACTGCGCGGTAAGTGTCGCGGTATCACTCACCATGGTGCGCTCAAGCGCGGCACGGCTGCCAGCATCAAGGTCCGGCAGCATCTCGATACTGTCAACACTGAGCCTGAGACTTGTTAGCGGCGTCTGTATCCCCCTCATGGCGGCACGCATGAGGTTTTCCCGGCGCCCCCGTGCATCCGCCTCTCTGCTGACGTCCTCACAGGTAAGCAGAAATGACCAGGACAGGCCATGAACCTCCGGGAGAAGGCGTATGCTGCAACTGATGATCGTCCCCATAAGGGTTGAACTTACAAAAGAAATACTGTTTTCAGACTCCGGGTCTGCAGGATTCCGGACTCTCCGCTGCCTCAGAATTGCAAGGGAACTCTCGATTGGCGAAGCGGTGCAGAGCTGATAGAGAGAGAGGCCCAGTCCGAGTGCTGAGCTTTCCTGCATTACCCTCCGGGCAGCAAGATTGTAAAACATGATGCGTGCCCGTTCGTCGCAAACGATTATGCCCTCCTTGAGCGATGAAAGGATAGTTTCTAGACGCGTCCTGCTGCTTTCCAGTTCACTCGAACTCGCGGAAACAGCCTCGGCAATCTCGCGTCTTGACTTCATAAACGCGTCGCCCAGATCACGGACTGCTTCCGGAATATCGCCAAGGAAATGTCGATGTAAGACCGTAATCACATACCTTGGATTTACCCCGGTAATGATACGGATCTCCCTGCTGAGCAGCTCCAGTGGTCCAAGCACAAATACATAAAGCGCAAGGAAGAGAACGGCAACGAGCAAGGCGGATAAAAAGGCGGCAACCACGAGGGCAAGACGTATCTGTACACGGACATCAGGATTTTCGGCATGCGACAGGAGAATAAGACCCGCACCGATAAGCAGCACTGCATAAAAGAACACCGCGGCGAACATCAAATATCGGAACCGGGGATATTTGTTCAAGATTACCTGCCCCGACCGTGTCCCGGGACCCCGCTATTGACCCGGTCTCGATGACAGGATCTCATTAATCCTCATCATTACCTCCCGGGTAGAGAAGGGCTTGGTAACATAGTAATCTGCACCCAGAGCCAACCCCTTTTCTTTCTCGACCTCTCGGCCCTTTGCGGTAAGCATGATGATGGCAATGTCCTTCAGTGAGGCATCCGCCCGAATGCGCTGACATACTTCATACCCGTCCATCTTCGGCATCATGATGTCGAGAACAATAAGATCGGGCCGGAATTCTCTCAAAGCATCAAAGACCTTCTGGCCGTCGTCCACGCTCTGAACCTGATAGCCTTCCCTCTTCATCAGGAGTTCGAGAGCTAGTACGATATTCGGCTCATCATCCACAATCAGAATGCGGTGCATGCCTTGTTACCACCTCACTACGGCTCAGAATGATTTCATTATACCATAAGCGAGAGACAGCCAGTCAGTTCAGCAGTCGGCAATCGAATAGATAATAGGACAGCCGCTATGTATGGTCTGGACATTTTGCATACTGCACTGTACCATGAAAGAAGAAAGGCAGAGGACACGAATAGATGGCAATGCTGAGTAAAGACGCCGCACTATTTTTAAAAAAACACCCGCCGTTCAGCCTTCTCGACGATCATACGCTCGGCCGGCTGGTGGAGAGCCTCATAATGGAGCTGTATCCTGCCGGCACGCTTATCCTGAAGCAGGGAGACCAGCAAACCCGCGGCCTTCATATCATCAAAGAGGGAGGCGTAAAAATTCTCGCCAGAGCCGCGTCGGGGCAGGAGCGCGTAATCGACTACCGTGATGCTGGGGAGACATTCGGGTTTCTTTCCCTTGATGAAGATGATCGGCTTGACGTATCAGTGCAGGCCGTTGGAGACACAGTCTGCTATGTTGCAGACAAGGCCGGCATTATGAAGCTTTTGGATGACCATCCTCTCTTGCGGGAATATCTGATTCCCTCATATTTTCCGAAACGAGAAGAATCACCTGCCGGATCTTCCGTCTATCAGCATGCCCCTCACCTCGGATCCCAAAGGGTTCTCTTTACTACCCCTGTCAGAGACCTTGCGGGCCGGGAGGTAATCACTGTCCGCGCCGATACTCCCATCATAGAGGCTGTCAGATTGATGTCGGCGCACCGCATCAGTGCCCTTGTGATTATGGACAAGTCCGACTGGCCGGAGGGGATTATCACTTCATCTGATCTGCGCGACAGGGTATTAGCCCGACAAAAGGACCAATCCGATCCCGTCAGCGACATCATGAGCAATCCGCTTGTCATGGTAGACGGCGCCGATTTCTGCTTTGAAGCACTCCTCAAGATGATGAGCCACAACGTTCACCATCTTCTTGTCATTGATTCAGGGAAACTCACCGGAATCGTCAGCAACCACGATTTTCTGGTCCTGCAGGGAATTTCACCGCTCCTGGTCGTCAGAGAGATCGAGAATCAATCGACCATAGAAGGTCTCATCGCTGCGTCGGGAAAAATCAGGGGGCTCATTTCGCTTCTCCTCCGGGAGGGGGCAGGTGCGGGAAGCATCCTGAGGATCATCACCACGGTAAACGACCGGATTGAACGCAAGATCCTTGACCTCGCACTCACTACGCTCGGAACACCGCCAGTACCCTTCTGCTGGATCGTTTACGGGAGTGCCGGCAGGAAGGAACAGACATTCAAGACAGATCAGGACAATGCAATTGTGTATGCAGACACGGCAGGGGAACTGGAGCAGCTCGCGACAGCGGAGTATTTCGGCCGCTTCGCGGAATTTGTTGTGAACGCATTCTTGCGTTGCGGTTTTATGCTTTGTCCTGGCGATTTTATGGCTACCACCCCCCAGTGGAGACAGCCCCTCTCCGTATGGAAAAGAAGTTTCAGCGCGTGGATTGATACGCCGACGAGCAAGGCGATCCATAATTCAGCCAACCTCTTCGATTTCAGGGGGCTGCACGGAGATCTGAATCTTGCGGTGGAACTCAAAAAGCACCTGATGCATTCTCTCCGGAATCAGATGATCTTTCTTAAGGCATTAGCAGAACTGACTACAGACTACCGCCCGCCCCTTGGCCTGTTCGGGTCCCTGATATTCGAAAAGACCGGAGAACATGCGAAACACCTTAATATCAAGGACAAATGCCTTACCCCCTTAACCAATATCGTTCGTCTCTTCAGCTTTGAAAGCAACATCCCGGAAACCTCTACGCTGGAGAGAATCGCAGTCCTGAAAAATATCCATCCTGTGATGAAGGAGGTAGGTGATGATCTTGAACATGCATTTGAGTTTGTTTCACTGCTCAGGATACGCCATCAGCTGGATCAATCCGCTATGAACATCGAACCGGACAACTTCATCGACCCCAGGCAGCTGGGATCGCTTGAATTCAGGAACCTCAAGGGTATCTGCAGTCTGGTCGCCCAGGTCATTAACGACATATCAAGGAAATACGGCACAGGCGCCCGCCTGTAACCAGCACAGAGACATCAGGCATCAGCTGTGCTACGGTTGCGTTCCAGAAACAAATAAAAAGCCGGGAGATATTCGCTCCCGGCTCGCTGAGAATATATACATTCTGAAAGATTATTTTTTAGGCTCTTCCTTTTTCGGTTCTGCCTTCTTTTCCTCAGGCTTTGCAGGGGCTTCCTGCTTATCCGTTTTTGCCGGCACAGGCTTTGCCGTCAAGGCTTCTTTGTTGATCTCCACCTTATGGGACTTCTTCAGCTCAGCCATGTAGGTGTCAAAGACCCCTTTCTGTCTCTCGCCGGAAAGTTTCTGCGAGACGAGGTCGCGCACTTTGTCATAAGGAATAGCTTCACCGGTCTTCTTGTCCGTCACCTTGATAATATGGAAACCAAAAGGGCTCTTGACCGGAAAACTCGTAGTCTCACCAGTCTTCAGTGCTGCAGCAGCCCTTTCGAACTCAGGCACCATCTGACCCTTTTTGAAAAAGCCGAGGTCTCCACCGTTCTTCGCTGAACCGGTATCAATGGAAACAGCCTTTGCAATCACCTCAAATTTCTCGCCCTTCTTCAAACGGGAGAGGACTTTCTGAGCCTCATCCTCTGTCTTCACCAGGATATGGCTCGCCTTGATCTCCTTTGCAACAATAAAGTCGTCCTTGTTCTTATCGTAATAGTCTTTTACTTCCTGGTCAGAGACCTTGGCCTTTGCCATGATCTCCTTTTCGAAAAGTTCGGACACGAGGGAGAGCTTCTTGAATTCTTCCACTTTCTTGATGTAATCCTGTCCCTTGTCATAGCCCTTCTTGACCGCTTCCTTGTACAGCAGCTCCTTATTAATGATCTCGTTCAGGAACTTCTCTTTCCCGGCAGCGTCAGTGAAGATCTGCTGGGCATAATCAGGCAGCGCCTGGAACTCCCGGTCAAAATCCGCCTGTGTTACGGCCGTATTGTCAATCTTCGCAAGATAGGGACCCTTTACCCCTGCCTCCTTCTTGGAACATGATACCAATGCCAGTGCTACAACGCATATAACTGCAACTCTTCTCATCTCTATAGCCTCCAAAATTAAAGTGCATATGTTATAGCATATCCGCGAAAAAATAACGCAGATTTTGACACAAAAACTTTTTTTGTGATAGATTAACTGGATATGAAAAATCACTCTGCTTCAAAGAGTTTGTTTCGGAAGGCATCAGCAGCTATTCCCGGGGGAGTAAACAGTCCTGTGCGGGCATTTAAGGCTGTCGGAGGCAACCCTCTTTTTATTGACCGGGCAAAGGGTTCGCGCATTTATGATGTTGACGGCAACTCCTACATAGATTACGTGCTTTCCTGGGGGCCCATGATCCTCGGCCATTCCTTCCCACGGGTAGTAAATGCGCTCAAGAAGGCGGCAGAAAAAGGCACGAGCTACGGCGCGCCAACCGCACTTGAGATCGAACTTGCAGAACGCGTGCTCAAGATATATCCTTCCATGGACAAGATCCGGATGGTGAATTCAGGCACTGAGGCGACCATGTCTGCCATCAGGGTTGCGAGGGGTTTCACCGGCAGGGACAAAATACTCAAATTTGAAGGCTGCTACCATGGCCATGCTGACGGTCTGCTGGTCAAGGCAGGTTCAGGTGCTGCGACCTTCGGTCTGCCTGACAGTCCCGGTGTGCCTAAGTCCTATGCGCGCAATACGCTCACCCTTCCCTTTAATGATGTCTCTGCTTTCAAGCGTCTTTTAGAAAAAGACGGCAAGAACATCGCATGTGTTATCGTCGAACCTGTTGTCGGCAATATCGGCTGCGTGCTCCCGAAACCTGGCTTTCTGGAAACCCTGAGAAAATTCACCAAAAAATATGGCATCGTCCTCATCTTCGACGAAGTCATGACCGGCTTCAGAGTAGCATTCGGCGGAGCACAGGCATACTATGGCATTAACCCTGACTTGACCTGTCTCGGCAAGGTGATCGGCGGCGGGCTGCCTGTGGGCGCATATGGCGGCAGGAAAGAGATCATGTCCATGATATCGCCGGAAGGTCCTGTGTATCAGGCGGGCACGCTCTCGGGCAACCCTCTTGCCATGACAGCCGGTATCGAGACCATAAAAGAACTTTCGAAGGCAGGGGTCTATAAATCGATCGAAGCAAACTGCGTAATGCTCGAAAAAGGACTGAACGATGCTGCAAAAAAAGCGGGAGTTTCAACCCGCTTTTACCGCGCAGGAAGCATGTTCTGCACCTATTTCACCGATATTGAGGTGACAGATTATGCAACGGCAAAAAAAGCAGATACGCAAAAATTCTCAAGGTTCTTCTCGGAAATGCTTGAACAGGGCGTGAATCTGGCGCCGTCGCAGTTCGAGGCCGGGTTCATGTCCCTTGCTCATTCTGAAAAAGACATTGAAACAACCGTAAAAGCAGCATACGTAAGCCTGAAAAAAATAGATAAATAGAGCAACAGGTAGTTGGGGAGGAATTTGTTGATATTCAATCCGGTTAGTCTCGTAAAAAAGGCCGTGACATGGTTCAGCCAGGGTATTTCTACCAAGGCCAGGATCGTCATCATCTGCATCCTTTTGTTCTTTTCTCTTACCATGCTCTTCGTAGCGTACAAGATAAATGATTACTTCGAAAATGACCCTAATGCGTGCTTTGCCTGCCATGTGCATGATGAAGCGAACAAGCAATGGGCAAAAAGCGAGCATGCAGGCATCAACTGTCACGAGTGCCACCACTCAACAAAAAAAGATCAGCTCGTACAGATGTACCGTTTTGCCTTCATGGGTCAGAGGTCTGTATCACCGCGCCATGGAGAGATCATTGTACCGCGGACACTCTGCCTCAGATGCCACTGGGAAAGAGACGAGAAGTTCCCCAAGGCGCCTGACATCAGCAAGTCACGCTATCATGCAAAGCATGTTTTCAACGAGAAGATCGAATGCACCAAATGCCATGGATACAAGACGCATAAGTTCACCATGGAGGAGAGGTATTGCGTCACCTGCCACCTGAACAAGGAACTTCAGCCTCATGATGCGTCCGTGCAGACAAAGGATGCCAAGGGCAATAAAACATGCCTGCCCATGGGAACCCTCCCCTGCTTCAATTGTCACACGGACCGGACCTCAGATCTTATGCCGGGCAGAAAAAAATGTCTCTTCTGTCATGGAAGCGAAGCGGTCAGACAGGAACTGATCGCTGACGGTACCATCGACGTGAAGCATTTCCAGCCGAAGCAGGAAACCATACAGAGGGCTATCAAATTAAAGATCTCTGCCGACGCAGCCATGCAGTTCCATTGTTACGAGTGCCACAATCCTCATGTCAAGGCCCGGCCTGACTGGAATAACTGCACGACAAAATGCCATACGAATGTTCGCAATGTCGGCAAGCATGAACTGCATCTGCAGATGAATCTGACATGCAAAGATTGCCACAAACCGCACGACTGGAAGGTATCTCCGGAACAGGCGAAAAAAGACTGCATCAAATGCCATGAATATAAAGATCCGAAAAATTTTCTAAAATAGAGGTATTGTATGACATTAAATCCGCTCAAGCTGTTCAACAACATTACCAACTGGTTCTCGGAGAAGCTCACGCCCAGGGCAAAGATCATCCTCGCCATCGGCGCCCTGATTTTTATTATCATCATGGGTTTTATTGCCTACAAGATCAATGACTACTTTGAGAACGATCCCAATGCCTGTTTTGCCTGTCATGTACATGATGATGCGAACAAACAGTGGGCCAAGAGTGAACATGCCAACATCAACTGCCATGAATGCCACCATTCGTCAAAGAAGGACCAGATGATACAGATGTACCGCTTTGCCTTCCTCGGCCAGCGGTCTGTCGCGCCGAGGCACGGCGAGATAATCGTTCCGAGGGTCCTCTGCCTCAGATGTCACTGGGAAAGAGACGAGAAGTTCCCCAAGGCGCCTGACATCAGCAGGTCGCGCTATCATGCAAAGCACGTTTTCATCGAGAAAATCGAATGCACCAAGTGCCATGGGTACAGAACGCACAAGTTTTCACTTGAGGAACGCTATTGTCTGACCTGTCACAAAGACAAGGGGTTCCGCCCTCATGGTACGACAGACAAACCCCATGAAAAAATACCGATGGGTGAACTGCCCTGCCTCAACTGTCATACAGACCGCACATCAAATTTGCTGCCTGAGAGGAAAAAATGTCTCTTCTGTCATGGCGATGAAAAAGTGAGGAAGGAACTGACGAGCGATGCCACGATCGATGTCAAGCATTTCAGGCCTTCAGATGAAACCGTGAAGAAGGCGGTCAAGATCAATGTCCCTGATAAAGCTCCCATGCAGTTCGAATGCAGAACATGCCACAATCCACATCTGCGTTCCAGGCCCGACTGGGCAGCATGCACCGTCAAGTGTCATACAACAGTTCCTTATACCGGCAAGCACGAGATCCATTTGCAGATGAATCTGGCCTGCAAGAATTGTCATAAACCACACGGCTGGAAAGTGACGCCTGAGCAGGCGAAAAAGGACTGTGTGACCTGTCACGAATATAAGGACCCGAAACTTTTCATAAAATAATTATGGCGCAGCGGGCCGGAAACAGATAAATATACATCCGGCCCGCTAAGATTTCTGTATAATATGGTAACGCTTATGGGGAGGTGCATTGCATGAAGAATCATGTATTCAGGCCGCTGTTTGCAGTCATCGGTCTCGTTGTGATTGTCCTTGTCATCCGGGTTTTCTACGTTCCCAAGGATTTTGGTGTCCATGAACGCGGATATATGTATGGATGGTATAGAGAAGGCAACGTATCAGAATGGAAAACATCGGTTAAGGTCAAGTATCAGGGCAAGGAATATTGTTCAGGCTGCCACGCAGACAAGGTTCAGACCATCGATAAAACACCTCACGCGATCATTCAGTGTGAAAACTGCCATGGGCCGGCAAACGACGCAATAGCGGATCATCCTTCTGAACAGCGGCCCAAACTCACGATTGACAGGACGAGAGCGCAATGTCTCAGATGCCACTTAAAACTCGTCTATCCCACAAGCGGAAGAGCAAATATCAGGGGCATAGACCCTGAAAAACACAATCCGGACATCGAATGTGTCATGTGCCACAATCCTCATAAGCCCGGTCTGGAGGGATTGAAATGAACAGAAGAGAATTCCTGAAAAATACGGCAAAGGCAGTGGCCGGAGTCACCGTGCCGCTTGCCGCCATCGAGATCTTGAGCCCGGCACGGGTGCAGGCACTGAAGGCCGACAGTTCTGTGCGCTGGGCATTCCTTGTGGATACTTACAAATGCGTAGGTTGCGGTCTCTGCGTAAAGGCCTGCAAGAACGAGAACGAGATCCCTTATGAAGCCAATGTCACAAGGACCTGGGTCGAGCGTTATGTTCTGACCAAAGACGGAAAGTTGTATGCTGATTCGCCGAAGGGCGCGCGCGATGGCTTCACGAGTGCCAAGATCGACTTGGGAATGGGAAAATTCCAGGATATCAGGAAAGAAGATATTAAAAAAGCATTTTTCGTCCCAAAACTCTGCAACCAGTGCGAAAATCCTCCCTGCGTTCAGGTCTGCCCTGTAGGCGCTACGTATCAGGCTCCGGACGGCGTTGTCCTTGTAGACAGGACCTGGTGCATCGGCTGCGGTTACTGCATCATGGGATGTCCCTATGGCGTCCGCTTCTTTCATCCCAAGTACCATACGGCAGAAAAATGCAATTTCTGCTACCACCGGATCAATAAGGGACTAAAGACCGCATGCGTACAGGCCTGCCCGTTTGGTGCGCGGCAGATAGGGAATATCAAAGACCCCAATGATCCGGTTGCAAAGATCATAACAACAGAACGGGTAGGCATACTGAAGAGTGAATTCGGCACAAAGCCGCAGGTCTTCTATATCGGGCTGGATGAGGAGGTGCGTTAGATGGTACATGGAGAACTCTGGACACTGAAGGAGCTTTTTGTCACACCAAATGAGTATATCTACTGGTCAGTTCAGATCGTAATGTATCCTTTCATGACCGGTCTGGTAGCAGGAGCCTTTGTCCTGTCATCACTCTATCATGTCTTTGGCATCAAGGAGCTTAAGGACATCGCGCGCTTTGCCCTGGTTTTTTCGTTCGCCCTTCTCTTTGCCGCTCCGGTACCGATCATCCTGCACCTTCAGCATCCGTTCAGGGGCATAAATAACCTGATGACGCCCCATTTTACCTCAGCCATTGCAGCCTTTGGCATTGTCTTTTCGACCTATGGGGCTATTGTTGCGTCCGAACTCTGGTTTCTGTACAGGAAGCATTTTGTAGAACAGTCTCAATTCCTCAAAAAGAAGCAGGACAAGGACTTTGGCGAGAAACTGTTTTACCTGATTTATACAGCGCTTACGCTCGGATCTTTTGATATCAGCAAAGAAGCGCAGCACAAGGATGAAAAAGCGATCAAGATACTGGCTGCCATCGGTATTCCGGTCGCCTGCTTCCTGCATGGATATGCTGGATTCATCTTCGGATCTGTCAAGGCGAACGCCCTCTGGATGACACCGCTCATGCCGGTCATCTTCATCATGTCTGCAGTCGTTTCCGGCATAGCCCTCTGCATGCTGACCTATATCGTGACCATGGAGATCAGAAAATTCCTCGCTTGCAAAAAGCAGTCCCCGACGTATTCGCCCGAGTGCCGCGAAGAAATAAAGAGTGTCGAGGTCAATGTCATCAAGATGACAGCAAAGTATCTGCTTTTCTTCCTGATCTTTGCGATCAGCCTCGAACTCCTTGATCTTATCTTCAGGGGATACACGGCAACAAAATCGTGGGACGTGTTGAGGAGCGTTATTTATGAGAAGGACTTTAACAGCATATTCGTCTTCCAGTACGGGATCGGTAACCTGATACCGTTCATCCTCTTCCTCCTGCCTGGAATGACCATACGGCGGGCTGTTGTAGGAGTCGTGCTCGTCATGTTCGGCGTATTCATGATGCGGTGGAACGTCGTGATCGGCGGTCAGGCATTTTCGCTGACCTTTGCCGGGTATATGCATTACCACCTCCCGATCATCCCGCACGACTGGGAAACGCTCAAAGAAGGTCTTTTCGGCGCACTGGCAGTCTTCATTATGCCCTTCGTGCTCTTTTTCTTCCTGACCAAAATATTCCCGATCTTTGGTCTTAAGGAATCCCACTGATATTAGAAAGGGGAGTGAACATCTTTTGATTTTCACTCCCCTTTCTGCCTCTCCTTCGTTAATCTTTCATTATCCTGTTGTAATACCGATTGAAATATCTTATCATTAAGAAAATTGGCTGCCGAAGGACAGGCGAGGTGCTCATGAATAGATATATCGTATCAGCCGCAGGAACTGTTTTTTTCTTGTTTTTCTTTTTCCATCTTCATCAGGCAGAAGCTCTTGAACAGGAAGTGCATAAAAAGTTCCTGGTACCACCTCCGCCTTTTTCACAGGGCATATTCCCGTGCTCACAGTGTCATCAGGGCATGCCTGCAAATAAAGCGCCGCGAAAGCTGGAAATGATGCACCAGGATATCGCTCTGCATCACATGCCAGGCGGCTGGTGCTTTGATTGCCATAACCCTGACAACCGCGACACCCTCAGGCTGGCGAACGGTAAAATCGTGAAGTTCAGTGAGTCCTATAACCTCTGCGGACAGTGCCATGGTACAATACTTCGGGAATGGAAGGCCGGACTGCACGGCAAAAGAACGGGCATGTGGAACGGCGAAAAACAGTATCTGCTCTGCGTACACTGCCATTGGCCTCATGACCCTGAATTCAAGCCCATAACTCCCCTGCCTCCGCCGGTCAAGCCGTCGGATATCAAATAAGAGGTGTTTAATGGAACAGAACGATAATAAGAACAGTGGCCTTAACAGGAGGAAATTTCTTCAGGGTGCGGCACTCGGCCTCGCCGGAATGGCTCTTCCCCTTGACAGGGCTGATGCCTCCTTCTGGGAGTCGTTCTTTCAGAAGCATTTTAGGGAAATGAACGATGCAGAGATTAAGAAGGTGCTCAGCCGTCTTGAAAAAGAGTGTGAAATAAAATACAAAAAAGCAGTTAAGATCGGCAATGAAAAGGCTATGCCGGGCGTAATGTTCGGCTATGGGCTCGATCTGTCACGCTGTATCGGATGCAGGAGATGCGTGTACGGCTGTGTAGACGAAAACAACCAGTCCCTTGATCCCCAAATACACTGGATCACCGTGCTTCGCTTCAAAAAGGGAGAGAAATGGGTAGATCTGGAAAATGCAGAGAAATACTATAATCCTGATAAAGTGCCTCAGGATGATTATTTCTACATGCCGGTACAATGCCAGCAGTGTGAAAACCCTCCCTGCGTCCGGGCCTGCCCGACACAGGCCACATGGAAGGACCCTGACGGGATCGTGGTGATCGACTATAACTGGTGCATCGGCTGCCGCTATTGCATGGCAGCCTGTCCCTACGGAGCCCGCAGGTTCAACTGGACAGAACCGAACCGGCCGGCTGAAAAGATCAATCCCAATACCCATTATCTGGGCAACCGTCCGAGATACAAAGGCGTTGTGGAAAAGTGCACATTTTGCATTCAGAGATCGAGAAACGGCCGGTATCCGGCCTGCGTCGAGGCCTGTCCGGTTGGAGCAAGAAAGTTCGGCAATCTTCTTGATCCGGAAAGCGAGATCAGATACGCGATCAAGCACAAACGGGTCTTCAGACTGAAGGAAGACCTGAATACGAACCCCAAGTTCTACTATTTCTTCGCATACGGTAAATAGGGAGGCTGCATGGTACAGATGATCAGGAACTTCTTCATAGCGCTCAGGCAGATAGCAGTCGGCGACAAGAAGTATTACGCGTGGGTTTCCTTTCTGTCTTTTCTGATCCTCCTCGGTGCAAGCGCCTATATCGGCCAGATCAACAGGGGGCTGATCGTCACAGCCATGAGAGACCAGGTTTCCTGGGGATTTTATATCTCCAACTTCACATTCCTTGTGGGTGTCGCTGCAGCTGCAGTCCTTCTCGTCATTCCGGCATATCTCTATCACTTTAAACCTATCAAGGAAATTGTGCTTTTCGGCGAACTTTTGGCGATCTCTGCCATAACCATGTGTATCCTCTTCATCATGGTGGATATGGGGCAGCCACTCAGGGTTTGGCACATATTACCGGTCATAGGTGCCATGAATTTTCCGGCGTCTCTGCTTGCCTGGGACGTAGTCGTTCTCAACGGTTACCTTGCGATCAATGTTACCATCGCCTTTTATGTCCTTTACCGGCTTTCTATCGGCAAGGATTACAAGATGTCCGTAATAGGCCCGCTGATCATTCTCTCGATCCCCTGGGCGGTCAGTATTCACACCGTTACGGCGTTTCTGTACAACGGTCTGCCCGCCAGGCCTTTCTGGAATGCCTCGATCCTGGCTCCGAGGTTTCTCGCCTCGGCTTTCTGCTCAGGACCGGCCCTGATGATCATACTCTTCCAGATCATCAGGAAACTTTCAGAAGTGGAGATAGATAACAAAGCGATCCATAAAATAGCAGAACTGATCGCCTATGCCATGGGGATCAACCTGTTTCTCCTTGGCGCCGAGATCTTCAAGGAATTCTATTCGGGCAGCATCCATTCAGAGCCGATCAAATACCTGTATTTCGGCCTGCATGGACATAACAAGCTTGTTCCCTGGACATGGTTTGCGACTGTCCTGAACATTTCAGCCTTTTTTCTGTTTCTCTTTCCCAAAACCAGGGAAAACTTCACAACGCTCAACATGGCCTGCGCCTTTGTGATTACAGGTGTCTATATAGAAAAGGGCATGGGCCTCATCATTCCCGGTTTTATTCCCGACACCCTCGGTGAGATATACGAATACACTCCAACCATGCAGGAAATGCTGATCACCATAGGGATCTGGGCATCCGGGGCCCTGCTCTATACCTTCATGCTGAAGCTGGCCATCCCGGTCTATACAGGCAAACTCCGCTTCTTCTCAAAGGCCCAGATGGTTAATGCACATGACATCATGTCTCGCCGCATGGCAGTCGTTGAGGAGAACACTCCCTTTGATGATATGGCAAAGTTACTTCTCTCCAAGCATCTTAACGATATAGCAGTAGTAGACAAGGAAGGCAGACTTATCGGCACAGTTACCGATACAGACCTCATATCTCTGGAGGCAGGCGAAACCGCGGGGAAAACCGCAGCAGATATCATGAAAGCCCCGGAAGGCGCCATACCGGAAGATATCAGGATCCAGGAACTCGGCCAAAAGCTTGCATCTCAGCAAGCCAGCCGTCTTTTCGTGATCAATAACACAGGACAGCCTGTGGGCATGGTTTCCGGCAGTGACATCCTGAAGACCCTGGAGCATATAAGAAAAGAGTAAAGCAAAAGACAACAAATAAAAAGACCTGCCGGCACTACCGGCAGGTCTTTTTTATGCTGGTACTGCGGGAAATCTTGTTCCGCCAACACCATCAACCTCAGGCAGAAGATCACTGATCACGCATTCATAGAGCCAATATATCCGAACAGCCTTGTTGTGACGCAGGATGACAGAGAGCTGGCGTAAGAGGCTCCGGAGAAATGCCGCTAAAACGAACTAATCCCTTGGGGTCTTCGTGATCAGGTAAAGAACTGTGGCCATAGCGGCAAAAATCAGAAGAATAAAGGCTGAGAAATTCTTCCTGAAACGCAGTTCACCGAAGGTGCTGTTTATCTTGTTTTCCACAACAGCCAGTTTGGATGAAAATTCGTTTGTCCTGTCCCTGACCAGATTTACATCAACTGAATGAAACAGGGTGCGGAATTCGGCCTGAATATTAAAGAGATTCTTCTGGTCATCGTCAATATATACACCTTCTTTTCTGAGCTTCCGAAGACCACCTTCAAGCTCATCGAACTTCTTTTCAGTAAGGAAGAGGGCCTGCTTCATGGTCTTTGCCCTTTCATAGGAATGGCATTTAGCACACCGATGTTCGCTGATAATGTCGATATTCGCCTTCTGGATATTATGGGACCCATGACACGTAACACAGTTAGGCCCCTTGCCGGACGCTCTGAATTCCTTGCCATGATCACTGTCATAATAATTCTTCAGAATGCCGATATGACATTTGCCGCAGAAGTCAGGCACCTCGGACGGTTTCGGCTTTCCCACAAAACCCCTGTGGGGCGACATGGACATCGATGCATCTTTCGGATCACCGCCATGGCAGTTATGACAGGCTATATTGTTCTGGGCATGCCAGCTCGCCTTCCATTCCTCGGCAATGGTCAGGAACTCGGGCTTCATCTTATCGGAAGAATGGCACTCAATGCAGAAATTCTCCTCAGGCTGCTCGCCCGACCATGTCTTGGTAAGGAATCCCTTGGCAAACTCGTCCTGGTAGCTCCCTGATGAGAGCGAAGGCAGAGAGAGCAACATTGCGAACAGAACAATAACGCTCCGCCCCATCACCGCCTCCCCCACCACATGAGAATAACCCAGGATATCATCAGGAAGATGAAGACACCGCGAAGCACGGGCCTCTTGAAAATATTCTTCTCCTTCTGAACGTCAAGAAATGGCCAGAAGATAAAAACGAATAACAATATGATCTGCAGCGATATCCCAAGGAACTTGTTCGGTATCAGTTTCAGCATCTGGTAAGGAGCAAGAAAGTACCACTCCGGCCGTATGTTTTCAGGCGTTTTGAAGGCATCTGCCGGCACTGAAGCCTCTTCAGGAAAAAAGAAGGTAGGTGCAAAAGTAATGATCGAAAACATTATGAGGAAATAACAGATAACCATCAGTACCTGCTTTTGGAAAAGGTAAGGGTAATAAGCGTGCCCTTCCGGATGGGTCTTCTTTCTGAATTCGGTCAGAGGGCGTTTCTCCTCATCAGTCTTGCCAAAAGGCGTAGAGGAAAGTCCTATCCGCCTTATAAGCGCTATGTGCACCCCCATCAATATCATAAAGAGAGGAGGAAGAACAGACACATGCACTGCAAAAAATCTGGTCAGCGTTATGCCGCTCACATAATCTCCGCCGCGCAGGAGCCTCGTAGCAAAATCTCCGAAAAATGGAAATGCCGTTGGCAGTGATGTCACCACGGTAGTTGCCCAGTAACTCAGCTGGGTCCATGGCAACAGATAGCCGCTAAGGCCAAAAAGGAACGTTATAACCATCATGATCCCGCCGCCGATCCAGGTAAGTTCCCTCGGCCTCTTATAGTTGCCCATAAGGAATATTGTGACCATATGAAGGGTCACTGCCGTTATCATAAGGTTGCTGCCGACCACATGTATCTGCCGGAAAAGCCAACCATAGGGAACCCTGGTCATGATCTCCTGGACGCTCCTGAATGCATGTTCAGAGTGGGGGATATAATAGATCATCAGGAAAATGCCGCTGATAACCTGAATAAGATATCCTGCCAACGCAACAGACCCAAGGGCATTGAAGACATTTATCTGCTTCGGCACTCGGTATTCAGTCAGCTGGCTTTTTAGCAGTTCATCCAGACCTATCCTTACTTCGAGCCAGTCCCTTATCTTATTTTTTGCCATCGCCATCACCCTATGATCAACTGCTCGCCCTCGACCTTGAGGGTCACTTTAGGCAAAGGCCTGGGAGGGGGTCCTGACAGCACATTCCCTTCAAGGTCATAGGTGCCTGCATGACAGGGGCAGATCAGTCTGTTTTTATCTTTCTCGTATTCTACAAGGCATCCCAAATGGGTACAGACCTTGGACAAGGCTATAAAACCCCTGCCGGGACGGTTGATCACGATCACCGGTTTGTCATTAAAAAGAATGATCTTTGACCCTCCGACAGGAATATCCGCCTTTACCAGGACTACCTTTTTATCCATGTCAGAACTGCCTGGAGGTGCCAAGTATCGAATGAGAGGATAGGCAAACGATGAAACTGATGCCGTGCCAAGAACTGCAAATAGAGCCTTTAGAAAACTGCGCCGCTTCATGTTACCCCGTTTTGAGCTAAGGTTTTTTCTTTATTTTTCCCTTACTTAAGAGTGATTTTACGGGATTTTATTTTTACTGTCAAGAAAATTCTCAAACTTTATCGACTTATCATGCGCCATAGCCCATGCTGCCTACAGGCAATCACTTAGCCTGTTCCGGTATAATGCACCTGCCATGATCTTCGAAACCAATAATATCAGGAGAGCAGAGTCTTACAGGATCCTGGCGCAGCTCTTTCTCAATCCTCCGGATGTAGAGGCGCTCGAATCTGTCAGACAGGATTTCAGCCTCGATTTGAAGGAATCGATCGAGCAGATAACAGAGGATTTTGACCTTCTTTTCTCCTTATCACAGGGCATAGTACAGCCGGTTGAGTCGCTCTTCTCAGAGAACAGTAACATCGACTATATAAACGTAAATGAATTCTACATCAGCGCAGGACTTGTCATTGATGATTCATATGAAATGGTTTCGGACCATCTTTCTGTGGAACTTCTTTTCATGAGTTACCTCATCGACAACAGCAAGACCGTACTAGAAAAGAATTTTCTTGAACAACACCTGATGAATTGGGTACCGTATTACTGTGACCAGATCATTAAAGTTGCAAAGACAGCTTTTTATCGCGAAATAGCAGAGATCGTGAAGGATTATTTAACAGCAGAGCATGAAGAGTATCAGAATGAGGACTATGGCCCCGCTTTTTGACAAGACTATCATAAAGCATTTCGCCCGGGCGGGCACCATAGGCTTTCATATGGTGATCTCTACTTTTGTGGGGTATCTTATCGGTTCGCAGTTAGACAAGTGGCTCCTTACCTCGCCCTGGTTCACGATCATTTTTCTCATCCTCGGTATCGCAGCCGGGTTCAGGGAACTTGCGCGCATCGCAAAAAAGATTTCAGATGACCATGATTAAAAAAATCGCAAGGAATACTGCCATTATCCTTATACCTGCGGCCATAATTTCGGCGTTTTTGCCCTGGGAAGATCTGCCCTTCAGCATTCTCATAGGAGGTCTGCTTGGCATCCTGAACATACGGGCGCTTGCCTGGAGCGTTGAAGGGATCATCGGAACATCATCGGTAAACATGAAAATGCTTTTTTTCAGCCAGTTCCGCTTTGTAATGCTTGCCCTTATTGTCGTCCTGCTGGCTTATCTCAGGCTCGTGACCATTCCCGGCATCATGGCTGGATTCTCTGTCGTATTTTCCCAGGTGCTGTTTGTGGGGATGATTCAGGCAAAAAAACCTTCTGATCCCTGACGCGCATTAGGGAAACCTCATTGATCATTTACTGCCTTCCCTTTTCGTTCTTTTGAAAAAGAGTTGCGCACATTCCCCGGCCCGTGTAATATCAAACAAAAAGGGAGAAGTTGCAGACACAATACGATTCAATGCTGGAACAGCTGAAACAGACCGCAACAGTATTTAAAACCGAACTGAAAGCGTATCAGTTTGCCATAAGCCATGCCGGCACGCCTAAAACCGCCAAGGTCCTCCTTGCCGCGGCAATCGGATACACCTTGCTGCCGTTTGACATCATCCCAGACTTCATCCCTGTCATCGGGCATCTTGATGATGCGCTCATCGTGCCTCTCCTGGTCATCGCAGCCCTCGGCATGATCCCTCCGGAGGTTATGCAGGAGTGCAGGATAAAGGCCAAAGAAGAAACATAAGAAGACAACAAACTTATTTAAGGTGAAGACGACGGGCTTGCTTACGGAACGTCAGGATAGGTTATCTTCAGCTCTTCGCCGCTCAAGGCATCAACAAGAAATGCCTTAAGCATTTTCTTCTCTTCTTCACTCAGACCGAGAGGCTTGAGATATTTATTTCCCTTTCCACCGCCTGCATTAAAGAACTCGATCACCTCATCGAGTGATGCAAAGACGCCGTTATGCATGTAAGGTCCCGTTCGCGACACCTCACGGACCGTGGGAGTCCTGAACGCCTTCCAGTCCTCCTTCTTCTTGGTGATCAGATAACGGCCCGGATCTTCCTTCAGACCGCGATAATTTGGATAATGGTATACCTTGGCCACAAATCTCATGGTAGCTGTTACGCGGGGATCATTTAACAGAACAGGATTTTCAGGGACATTCAGGGCATAAAATTTATCGTCTGACAAATTTGGACCATAATGGCACTCTATACATCTTCCTTTGCCCCTGAATATCTCAAATCCCTTTTTGGCTTCTTCAGAGAGTGCCTTGTCTTCCCCCTTAAGAAATGTATCGTATGGTGCATTCAGCGAAACAATTGTCCTCTCAAAGGCTGCGATTGCCATGGCAATGCGCCCGCGCGTCGGCTCGCCGCTAAAGACCTTATTAAACGCTTCGACATATTCAGGAACAACGCGTATCTCCTCCTCCACAAAATCGAGGTTTTGGTTCATCTCAAATGCTGACATCATGGGAAACAGGGCTTGATCTTCGAGCATCTTTACCCTTCCGTCATGAAACAGGCTCTTGTACATACCGACATTGTAGAGGGTTTGGGCATTGCGCCAATTTCTGGTCGTGGGATAACTTTGAGAGATATCCTGTCCATCAGCAAATCCCTGTTCAGGCACATGGCAGGTGGCACAGCTTGTGGTGCCGTCACCGGAAAGCCTCCTGTCGAAGAAAAGCTTCTTGCCGAGTTCTATCTTCTCTGCGGTCTGGGGGTTGTTCTTCGGAATGGGCACTGACTTGAAGGGTTCAAGATGACCGGCAGAGGAGATAGAGGTTAAGGCTAAGGTTGAGAGCAAGACAGCCAGGAAAAAACCTCTAAAGAAGTTCCTAAACCTCAGCCTGAGCCTAAACCTCTCAGTTTGCCTGCTATCGCTTCGCATTCTTCAGTTCCTCCTCAATGATCTGCTTCAGATACTCATACGGCCTGTTGCCGACGATCTTCCTGCCGTTGATAAAATATGTCGGCGTGCTGTACAGGTCCATGTCAAAGGCAAGCTGCTTGTCTTTCTCGATCTCTGCCGAGTGTTTCTTGCTGTCGATAGATGCAGTAAACAGCTTCATATCAAGGCCGAGTTCCCTGGCGTATCTGACAAGACTTTCACGATCAAGTTTGGGCGAGTTCTTAAGCAGCAGGTCATGCATCTCCCAGTATTTCCCCTGGTCTCCGGCAGCAAGGGAAGCCTCTGCAGCTATATGGGCATAGTCGCGATATTTGTACGGATAGTTCTTGATGACAAGCCTGACCTTGCCCTTGTATGCATCGATGATCTTCCTGACGACCGGACCGGCCGCCACGCAGTGCGGTCATTGGAAGTCGATGAATTCTACAATTGTGACCGGAGCATCTTTGAGTCCCTTTTGGGGGGATTCCCCGACAGGGATCGTAAACCGCTTCTCTTCAGCAGAACCGACAGAAATAATCAGGAGCAGAAATACCATTACAGCTCGCAGGAGTTTCATATGTCACCTCGGCAGGTGCGGCCCGAACGGGAACGATCCGTTCAGGCCGCATATCCGGCTATCGTTTAGCTTCTTCGTATGAAAGCACGTTAAAATACTTGCAGGCAAATTTAAAGAGAAATATTCCCAATGCCACGAGAAACAGGGTGACCATAAACTCGTTGGTCGTTGGGAAATAGCTTATGCCTTTTCCCTTGGCATGCCTGAGGAGGCCGAAAATACCGACATTCATGCGGTTGATCACGACGCCGATAATAACAAGGGAATTCACCAGCAGTATACTGTTTAAGCTGCTCCGCATGGCAGGTATAAGCAGCAGACACAGGGGGACGATAACACCGACAGCCATCTCAAGCAGATAGAGCCTGGACTCCATACTGCCGTCAAAAGCAACAGCAAGCCCGGGGCCGTTCAGAAGAACGAATACCTTCAGCACACAGTAAAATCCGAGCGCAACGATCGATCCTCTTGCAAGACCTGAAAGAATGCCCATATTGGCCTGATGCTTGAAGAACTTGGAGCTCAAAATAGATTCGAAACTGACCATCGAAAGTCCCATCATGATGGCAGAGACCAGGAAGCTGAACGGCAGGAGACTGCTGTACCAGAGCGGATGAAGTTTGTCAGGCACGATCAGATAGACCGCTCCCAGGGAAGACTGGTGAAGGGTCGAAAGGAGCGTGCCGAAGAGCGCAATAGGCATCATGATCCTCTCGACAAACCTCTGCACACCTTTTAGCCCGATCCGTTCAAAGAACATGGGGCTCGACTCCATCGCAAGGACCGTCGTATAGATGACCACATGTATCGCGACAATGAACATGATCGAGTTGATCTGCCACATGACCATGGGATGCCATATCCGAAACGGATGGCCGATATCAAGGAATATTCCGGTTGCTGCCAGCAGGTAGCCCAGAAAGGCGGTCAGGATCGCAGGCCGTGCTATCGGTTTGTATTTCTTCATATTAAAAAGGTATACCGCACTGGCTATCACAAACCCGCCTGCTGCCATGGCAACACCTCCCAGGACATCAAATCCTATCCAAAACCCCCAGGGGAAATCATCCTGCAGATTTGTTGTTGCGCCAAGTCCGAGGGTCATCCGTTTATATACAGAGAAAGCTCCGGCGATTATAATTATCAACAGCCCCAGCGTCATCGGGGTAAACATTTTTATTTCATGACGTTCCGTGCTCATTCGTCTCCCTCCTTATCCATGTTCTGATTTCTTCTGGTGATGACCCAGCTTCCTATGCCTGCAGCGAGCACAACACCGATGATAGCAGGGATTCCCGATATATACTTCCAGGTCAGATCCGGAAGCACCTGCTCACTGACTTTCGCATGGCCAATCTGGTCAAGGGGAATTGCAGAAAGAAGCATCACCGATGTGCCACCTGCTTCTTTTTCGCCATAGATATGGTTGTGATATTTCTCAGGATGCTCGGCGATCCTCTTTTTCGCCTCGGTCAGGCTCTTTTCGATGCTGTCGTTGAAGGTGATCGTGCCAGTCGGGCAGCTCTTTGCACACGCAGGCATCATGCCGGCGAGCAGCCTGTCATAGCAAAAGTTGCATTTCTGTATCCTTGGCGATATCTTTTCCCACTCATATTTCGGGACATTGAAAGGACAGGCAAGCATACAATACCTGCAGCCTATGCAGCGTCCCTCCCGGTATATGATCGGTCCTTCAGGGGTCTTGACCAGCGCTTCAACAGGACATACCGAAACACAGGCAGGCTTCTTACAATGAAAACAGCCGTTCCTGGCAAAGTTCCAGTTCACCTCACCGCCCTTTTCACCCTCAAAAAAAGCAATATTGGTATATGTCTTGGAATTCAGCTTCGGAGGGTTGGTGAACGTGCTGCCCATAACGGTTTTGTCCGTCTGGTTTTGGTTCCATTGTTTGCAGGCGATCTGGCATCCCCTGCAGCCGATGCATTTTGTGGTATCAACAAGAAAGCTGGCCTCCATCTTCTTTGTGCCTATGGCAGCCACGGGTGCTGTTGTTTTTGTCTCTGTCGCCATATCGCCCTCCTATGCCTTTGCCTTTTCGATATTGACCATAAAGGCCTTGGACTCCGGGATCATGGTATTTGCATCCCCGATCGTCGGCGTCAGAAGATTCGCCGACTCTCCCGCGCTGCCGTCCTCCGGATACTGCCACCCGAAGTGATACGGTAAACCGACCTGGTGAACAGTAGAGCCTGCGATTTTAAAGGGCTTCAGCCTTTTCGTCACCATGGCAACGGCATTTACCTCTCCGCGGCCTGATCTCACGATCACCCGTTCTCCTGCACTGATGCTCTTTTCTTTTGCAAGTTCCTCGCTCAGCTCGACAAAAAGCTGGGGCGCCGTCTCAAGAAGCCAGGGCATATGGCGCGTCAGAACGCCGGTCTGCCAATGCTCGGTCATGCGGTAGGTGGAAGCAACGAACGGATACCGCGTATCGCAGGAATAGAAGATATCCTCGGCAGCACCGCTCTTCCCGTCATGGAACAGCTTTACCGCAGGGTTTATCTTGGTCTTGGACATCAGGTTTTCCTGGAGCGGGCATTCGAGCGCTTCATAATGCTCAGGGAATGGACCGTCAGCAAGGCCGGGGCCGAAAAGGGCACCCATGCCATCAGCCCGCATGATGAACGGATTCTTCCCCTTCTCGTCCGCCATAGGAGGAGCAGGCCCGTCCGGCACATCGCCGTCCCATCCGGGAGCAACCTTATTGGTCTTCGGATCCAGCTTATTGGGATTCCATTTGACAACTGCGCGTTTCGGGTCCCATGGCTTTCCGGTCATATCGACCGATGCGCGGTTATAGATGATCCTCCTGTTCACCGGCCATGCAAAAGACCACTCAGGGAAGAGTCCGAGACCTGTCGGGTCAGTCTTGCCTCTTCTGGCCATCATGTTGATCACTTTGCCCTCCTTCTGCGTATAGCTGCCACTGTAGATCCAGCAGCCGCAGGAGGTAGTACCGTCAGCCTGAAGGCTTACAAAGTTCGTTGCCAGTTCTCCCTTCTTGCCAACAGGAGCAGGCGGCGTCTTTGTCTTGTCAAAAATATCGTCCAGATAGTAACCGTTGATCTCTTTTGCCACAAGATGGACATCAAACTCCTTTGCCTTGGACTTATAGTTCCAGGTGGTCTTTATTACAGGCTCCGGAAATTTTCCACCCTTTGTCTGATACAGTTTCTTTACCCTGTGGTGAAGTTCATTAATGATCTCGCCATCAGGCTTTGACTGCCCGGCCGGGTTAACCGCAGCATACCGCCACTGAGCCCAGCGGCCTGAGTTTGTGATGCTCCCTTCCTTTTCGACTGATGAAGAGCAGGGCAGCATGAAGACCTCGGTCTGGATATCCTTCGGAACCATACCCGGACCTCTCCAGAAGGATGCGGTCTCATTATCAAACAGATTTACGTTCACCATCCATTTGAGCTTTGCCATTGCCTTACGGGTCTTGTTCGCATTGGCGCCTGAGCAGGCAGGGTTCTGACCCCAGGCAAAGAAACCCTCGAACTTACCCTTGAACATCTGGTCAAAGAGCATGAGCCAGGATGCATTCATCCCCTCATCGATCTTGGGCAGCCAGGCATAACCGAAGTCATTATCCTTTGTGGCATGATCACCATAAATGGCCTTAAGATAGCTGGTGATATACTTGGGCCGGTTGCCCCACCAGTTGACGCTCTTGGGATCCTTGGTCTTGGGTGTGTTCTTTTCAATATACGTCTTGAGGTCAACTGCCGTAGCCGTCGGAACCGGCACATATCCCGGCAGGATATGGAAGAGGAGCCCGTAGTCAGTAGATCCCTGAACATTCGACTCACCTCTGAGGGCATTCACACCGCCGCCTGCCATGCCGATATTGCCGAGCAAAAGCTGAATGATCGCCATGGTCCTGATGTTCTGCGTACCAACCGTATGCTGGGTCCAGCCCATGGCATAACACTCAGTGCCGACCCTGTTCGGTCTGCCTGTGGAGCCGTACACCTTGTAAACCTCTGTCAGCTTATCCTTCGGCGTGCCGGTAATGGCAGAGACCTTGTCGAGCGTATAACGTGAATAATGCTTTTTCAGGAGCTGGAATACGCAGTTCGGATCCTTGAGGGTCATATCTCTCTTTGGGAGTCCCTTATCATCCATCTGGATGGACCAGCTCTTCTTGTCATACTTCCTTGCCTTCTCATCATATCCCGAGAAGACCCCGTTAAGCTGGCCCGGCATCTTGAAGTCAGAGTTTATCAGGTAGGATGCGTTTGTATAATTGACAACGTACTCCCTGAAATAAAGATTGTTGTCGAGGATATATTTGATCATGCCCCCAAGAAACGCTATGTCTGTTCCCGAGCGAAGCGAAGCATAGATGTCCGCCTTTGAAGCAGTGCGGGTAAAACGGGGATCAACGACAATGAGCTTGCCGCCTTTTTCTCTTGCCTTCATGATCCATTTCATCGAGATGGGATGATTTTCGGCAGGGTTGCCTCCCATCACCAGAACAACATCAGCATTTTTGAGATCTATCCAGTGATTCGTCATTGCACCGCGACCATACGACTCTCCCAGAGCCGCAACAGTAGCGGAGTGTCATATTCGGGCCTGATGTTCTATATAGACAAGCCCCAGGGAGCGGAGCCATTTCTGCAGGATGTAGCATTCTTCATTATCAAGGGCAGCACTTCCGACATGCGCAATGGCGTCTGTCCTGTTTACCGTAAACTCCTTTTCCACCTCTTTTTCGGTCCCGTCAGGCTGCTTCTCCTTGATCTTTGATTTGGAGAGGAACTTGAAGGTCTTGTCACGCGTCTCTTTGACCTTCTTTGCTATCTCGTCGAGTGCCCAGTCCCACTCCACCTCCTTCCACTTGTCAGCGCCTGCTGCGCGATAAAGCGGTTTTGTAACACGAGCCGGGTTGTTCGCCATTTGGTATAGTGATGCACCCTTTGCGCAGAGAGAGCCCTCACTGATCGGATGATCAGGATCGCCCTCGGAACTTATCACCTTGCCGTCTTTTGTATGCACCAGGATACCGCAGCCGACCGAGCAGAATGGACAGATCGTCTTCGTTTCTGTTGCACCCTTGATGCGTGCCTCAGGCACCTGAACCTCAGCAGATGCCTCCTGAGGCGTAATTCCCGCCCCCACGGCTCCTGCCACAGCCGTACCCCCTGAAAGCTTAAGAAAGTCTCTTCTCGATAAACTCATATGCTACCTCCCGCAGATGATTTAAGAGCCGCTGTATTGTGACAATAGTTAGTGATCGCTTTGGCCTGGTGAAAGAAGCCGCCATCAAGGCCCTGAAAGATTATGTTCTTAGAAAGTCTTATAAGCTCATTAAACTTCATTATCAACATCGTTAGATTAATGTATGTCTCTCACCGTGTCAAGAGTTTTGAGGAGATCTTCCCCGTGTGGAATCAGGCCGCGCGTTGTGCTAATATTGAGCTCGCCTGCCTGCGATACATAACCGAGGCAGAAAGCGTTACAACCATATCAGAAAACAATGTCTACGAGAACTCATACAGCCCAAAACCAGGTCCTGAGGAGGCTTCGGGCCATAAACCTCTGGCACCTTGCCTTGATCACGGTCCTTGCCGAGATTGTCACTGCGTTCATGAATACCATGATGGGGATCCTCTGGTGGGGCAGTGTCTCCTATGACCTCATACAGATCGGGACCGTTGACGCCTTCGTGGCATCACTCGTGGTCGGCACGATCGTGCTGTATATTATCGAGCGCCTTCGTGAAACCGACAGGAAATACCGCGATCTCGTGGAGCACGCCAACAGCATCATCCTCAGGATGGACGCAGACAGCAATATCACCTTTTTCAATGAATTTGCCGAGCAGTTCTTCGGCTTCTCCAAGGAGCAGGTACTCGGCCGGAGCGTTATCGGGACAATCGTTCCGGAAAAAGAGAGCACCGGCCGCGATCTGAAATTCATGATCCGGGACATCTGTACGAACACGGAAAAATATATTTCTAACGTAAATGAAAATATGCGCAGCAGCGGAGAGTTGGTCTGGATATCCTGGACAAACAAGCCGCTGTTTGACCAGACAGGCAGCATCTGCGAGATCCTCTGTATCGGCAGCGACATTACCGAAATAAGGGAAAAAGATGCGCAGCTGCGGGAACACAGCCATCAGCTTGAAAAACTGATTTCTGAGAGGACAGCAGAACTGACCGCACTGGTAAATAAAATGCAGTTTGAGATCAAAGAGCGGGAAACGACAGAACTGGCCCTCCGCGAAAGTGAGGAAAGATTTCGTGAGATATTTGAGCAGAATGAGGATGCTCTGCTTATCCTTGAACACGCAACAGGCGGGATCATGGATGCAAATCCGACAGCAAAAGACATTTTCGGATACTCACGGCAGGAGCTCATCTCCGGAGGTCTCCCCTGATACTGATGCCGGGGGAACTGGACCAGTTCATGGCCAAACTGCGCAGCAGATATGCCTCGGGAAGATTTCATGTTGCCCAGATCCCGACCAGGAAAAAAGACGGGGCAACGATCATTACCTCGATCTGGGGTAATGCCGTCAAGCTTGAAAAGAGCGAAGTTCTCTTCTGTTCCTTCCGCAATATTACCGACCGGCTTCGATTGGAAGAAGAAGCCAGGCTGCTTCAGGCAAAGCTTATCCAGATGAACAAGATGTCATCCCTCGGCATGCTCGTCTCCGGCATTGCGCATGAGATCAACAATCCGAACCATTTTATTTTGGCGAATGCACAGATGGTTTCCGATGCATGGAAAGATGCAGCTAACGTGCTTGCAGATCACTATCGCGAACACGGCGACTTTCCTCTGGGAGGCGTGCCCTACACTGAAATGCGCTATATCATGCCCCGGCTTCTCACGGCAATGTCTGAAGGATCAGAACGTATCCGGAGCATCATTGACAATCTGAAAGATTTTTCCAGGCTGGGCAGGTCAGCACTCGACGCGGCTGTTGACATCAATGAGGTAATGGCTGCCGCAGCCGCGTTGCTGGGCAGCCAGACAGAAAAGTTCACTGACCATTTTGAGGTGAGAGAAAACGCTGATCTTCCGTTGGTAAAGGGCAACAAACAGCAGCTGGAGCAGGTGGTCATAAATCTTATTATGAACGCACTTCAGTCTCTACGAAACAGGAGCTCAAAGGTCATCGTATCGAGCGGTCACGGGAAAGAAGCAGACATGATCCTGATCGAGGTCAAAGACGAAGGCGTCGGCATGACGCAGGAAGTGCTCAGCCATATTGTTGAGCCGTTCTATACAACAAGGATCGATGAAGGCGGCACCGGCCTCGGCCTCTCGATCTCCTATTCTATTATCAGGGAACATCAGGGAACCCTGACCTTTTTTTCAGAGCCCGGATCAGGCACGACCGCAACCATCTCCCTCCCGGCATACCAAAGCACCACGGAAAGGAATACCCATGCAACAGACCAGATACCCTGAACACCCGATTTTACTGGTAGACGACGAGCCGATGATCCTTCTCAGCTTCGGCACGATCCTGCGCAAGTCCGGCATCAACAATTTTCAGACCATAGAGGACAGCAGGGAGGTTTTGCCGGCACTTGACGATCAGCCGGTGTCAGCAGTCGTGCTTGACCTGAGCATGCCCCACGTCTCAGGGGTTGAACTGCTTGAGAAGATCAATCAAAGCTATCCCGATATTCTGATCATTGTGGTCACTGCAACAGACGATATCGAAACAGCAGTTGCATGCATGAGGTCCGGGGCCTTTGACTACCTCGTCAAACCGGTAGACATGAACCGTTTTCTCTCAAGCATCCGGAAGGCCCTTGATATCTCATCGCTCATGAACGAGGTATCGTCTCTCAAGCAGCATCTCCTGACCGACAGCCTTGAGCATGAGACGGCTTTTTCTCCTATCGTTACTGAAAGCAAGAAGATACGCAGCCTTTTTCATTATGCTGAGGCGATTGCCCCATCACCGCAGCCTGTGTTCATAACCGGAGAAACAGGAACCGGCAAGGAACTTTTTGCCCGAGCCATTCATGACGCCAGCTGCAGAAAGGGAGCTTTTGTCGCCCTGAATATTTCCGGTCTCGATGACACTATGTTCTCTGACACGCTATTCGGGCATAAGAAAGGGGCCTATACAGGAGCAGATACATCCCGCGAGGGTCAGATAGCGCAGGCAGCAGGGGGAACCCTGTTTCTTGACGAAATCGGCGACCTCAGCGAAACATCACAGGTAAAGCTGCTGAGACTGCTTCAGGAGAAACAGTATGCGCCTCTCGGTTCTGATATCCTCAAACAGAGTGATGCACGGGTCATCGTTGCAACGAACCTTGACATACAGCAGCTTATAAACAGCGGAAGATTCAGAAAGGACCTATACTTCAGGCTCCGCACCCACCATATCCATATTCCGCCGCTGAGAGAGAGGCTTGAGGATATACAGGATCTATTGGAGCACTTTATTAAACAGGCGGCTGAATTACTCAAGAAACATCAGCCTTCCTACCCGAGAGAACTGCTCACACTTCTGTCCACCTATCAGTTCCCTGGCAATGTGCGTGAACTCGAAGCCATGGTATTTGATGCAGTCACCCGCCACAGGATAGGAAAGCTCTCCCTGGAGAGCTTCAGGGAGACGATCCAGCATGATCAGGAACTGCATCCGCTCGTGTTGTCTGCAGATGACGAAGCAGCGATCCTGCTGACAAAACTGTTCGGCAGATTCCCTTCCCTGAGGGAAGCTGAGGATCACCTTGTAGCAGAAGCGGTCAGGCTTTCTGATAACAATCAGGGAATTGCCGCGTCACTTCTCGGCATCAGCCGTCAGGCACTCAATAAAAGACTGAGCAAGAAAAAAACCCGGTAGGTTGGTCTCTTTTTTTTACCGCTCAAGGGTGCAACTTTTATTGCATGGAATTCTCTCCGATTTTATCATATAACCTATTGATTTAATGGTATTCTATAGTATAAATCAAGAAAGACCATCATGAATGGTTTCACCCTTTTTCAAACATTTTTTTCGGCTTATGCCTTGGCATCCCCTTGTTTTTAAAGTCAATCTTATTTTTTTCAGATATTGGCAGGGTTACTGCATACAGAAATGTATGCTTGAGGGGTATGGCAGAAAATGCAGAAAGCAGCCTCTGGGGACAAAAGAGCACGCAGAATGCATCAGGAAGCTCTCAGAATCCATCATCCTGCAATGCATCGAGGACCTATGGGACAAGGCCTCGATGAAACAGAGCGCAAAATTCTTTAGTCAGAAGGACTTCAGCATTTGTGCCAACATTGCAGGGATGGATATCTGCGACCAGGTAAAACTTCTCGATATTGTGAACTGCGCCATTTTCAGGCTTCGAAACCTGCACCGTGGGAGTTCACCCCACGCAAGAACACGAGTTCCTTCCGTCTTCAGGGGAAATACTATGAAAAGGCTGAGAACAGCCGGCGAAGCAGGGGGATAGCATGGCCTTCAGTTTTGAAAAAAAGGCGCTGTCGGGACTCTGAACTGCGAGGGCGGACTTAATGCTGATCGGGCGCAGACGCTGCGGGACGCTCTCATGGTCTGCATAGAGAATGCAGATCATGTGGTAGTTAACTGCGGTGATGTAAAGACAATCGACAGCCAATGCATACAGATCTTCTGCACAGCTCACAGAATGGCAGTGAGAGCTGCCAAAAAGCTGATAATCACCGGCATAGCCCCTGATCTTTCACCGTCACCGCAGGAGATCAGCAGTCTCTGTCTGTCGCGCTCAGCCATCGGCTGCAACGACACCTGTATCTGGATCCCACGGTAGGCCCTTCTTGCTGAAAGGGCAGAATAATAGCAAGGATGATTGAAATGCATCAAAAAAAAGAGAAAATAAGCGTAATGGTCATCGATGCTTCCGCCGTAACACGGTATCTCCTCACTGAAATACTGGAGCAGGCAGGAGACATTGAAGTCATAGCTTCGATCCATGATACTGCCGATGCTCTTAATAAGATCCAGAATCTCAGACCGCATGTAGTAACTCTTGATGTCGCTAAACCGGATCTAAACGGGTTCTCGTTTCTCGAGAAGCTCATGGAACTCCACCCAACCCCCGTGGTTATCGTCAGCGCCACGTCAGAATATCAAGGCGATTCTGCGCTCAGGGCGATGCAGCTTGGAGCAGTCGGATACGTAGGGAAGCAGAAATCGCAAACGTGGAGCGGCATACTGAATCTTGCCGATGAGATCGTCGACAAGGTTAGAACTGCATCAACGGTCCAGTTCCAGGGAAGTATCCCCGCCGGGGGACAGGTCCCAGTCGTAAATTTCTGAACACTTGCCTCGCCCCTTCTGATCTCGTGTCCGTGATCAACAGCTCCTTCAATCTCACATAAAATATAAGCTGACCTTCTTCACCCCAAATTATTTTTTCTTTTCTGGTAAAATACCAGTCTTGCCGGGATAGCTCAGTTGGTAGAGCAGCTGATTCGTAATCAGCAGGTCGGCGGTTCGAGTCCGCTTCCCGGCTCCAGTGAGATCAAGGGGTTACGAGAAATCGTAATCCCTTTTTTCTTTTCAAAATGGCTAAGTGTCATAGAAGTGTCATAATCACCTAATTAGGCAAAGGGAAGAAAGAGCTATCATCAAGTGCTATCCAGGCTGCTGGCGTCGCTGAAATACCAAATTCATGTTGAATACCCTTGAGTGTGATAGCTGCAACAATAGATCCGTTCTTTCTTTTCTTGAGCGACACTGAATAGCCAGCGTCTGCCTTCCCTTTCTCCTTGTCTTTTCTTCTCTTTTCCATTCCCTTGCCACTTCTCCTTTGTGGTTCTCCAGGGTAATCCAGAGGAAGGCGGCTAGAGTTGCCGCCTTGTCGGTCCCGGAGATAAGCCGGGCCCTTATCCCCTGAAAGCTTTCACCGGCTGCTCAGTATTTCTTCCCGAAGTCCTGCCTTGTCAGTATCCTGAGAATCGTTACGGTATCGGCCTGCCATTCGAAGACCGCCCTATAATCACCAATTCTGAGCCGGTACGTATCCCTGTAACCCCTCAGCTTCTTGACGTGCTTACCGTCCGACGATGGCTCCACCTGAAGCCTCAGGCAGCCCTTCAGTATCCGCTCATAAACGACATCAGGGAAATCTTCGATATCACTGAGGGCCTTGTCAGTGAAGTTGACCTTATGCTTTGGCCCTGGCATGTTTTATGGTCCTTTTTGTCTTTAACAGATCCTCGATCGATGTCACCCGGCCAGCCCTGGCGTCTTTCACCCCTGCCTCAATCTTTTTTCTGATCGAGGGGCTATGCTCGATCAGGTAGTCTTCCATATCGCCTTCATTGAGGGGATAGATCACCGCAGCAGGCTTGCCGTGTTTGGTGATAATTATATCCTCGCCTTTTTCAGCCAGACCCACAATTGCAGATGCTTCTTTCTGCAGCTCACGCATCGATACAAATTTCATTTCTTCACCTCATTGTATATATAGTTATATATACAATATTCCTTTCCGATGATCCATGTCAATGAGTCCTTCGCTTCAGCAGCTGCGCCAAAAAGTCATTTTTCATTTTTTCAGCGAGGCCTCCTGAGCATACTTGATCGCTCACCCGGTCCGCGCTTTGTTAAGCCCCGCAAGGAGCTGTATTTCTTATATACGCTTTTATGCGCTCAACTCTCTCTGTCGCCTCACTCATGAGTGCAGCTATCGCATCGTTTGTGACTTCATTATCACAATGTGGTAAAATTAAGCGTATTTCAGGGCATTCTAAATCGTTAAAACTTGTTACAAAATAGGGGGTTTGCATATTTACGGGCTCCTGCAAAAACCCTGTTTTAAATTTTCGTAATCAGCAGGTCGGCGGTTCGAGTCCGCTTCCCGGCTCCAGTTTATTGTTATAGATCATGGGGGTTACATGGCATGCATCTCTAATGTCCAAGGAACCGAAGAAATGTCATGAAAAAAGTCGGTTTTTTTTACGATGATGTTTTTCTACTGCACGAAATGCCCTTAGGTCATCCCGAATCAAAGGACCGCCTCATTGCTATCAACGAGAGATTAAGACAGTCTGTGCATTGGGACGCCCTCGATCATTATAAACCACAAAAAGCAACTGAAGATGATATTCTCGCTGTACATACCGCATCCTATTTTTCTGAGATGCTGCATTTCACCGGTTATTTTGATCCGGACACCTATGTTTCACCGCGCTCAGTGGAAGCAGCCCTCTTTGCCGCAGGCGCAGTAACTGAAGCAATTGACCAATGCAAGGCCGGCGAAATAGAAAGGGCGTTCTGCGCCGTGAGGCCCCCGGGCCATCATGCTGAAGCAGACAGGGCAATGGGATTCTGCATCTTTAATAATGTAGCTGTCGGAGCGCGCTACGCACAGAGGATAGGCTACAACAAGGTGTTTATCATCGATTTTGACGTGCATCATGGCAATGGCACCCAGCATATATTTGAGGAAGATGACACGGTCTATTACTTCAGCACGCATCAATTTCCCCATTATCCCGGCACCGGCTCCGACGCTGAGCGGGGAAAAGGAAAAGGCAGGGGGTTTACCTACAATATCCCCATGCAGCACGGCTCGGGTGACAAGGACTTCTTTCATGCATACCAGGATATCCTTCCCGGGCTTGTGTCGAATTTTAAGCCTGACATTGTGCTGGTCTCTGCGGGTTATGACCTGCATGCGGCCGATCCGCTTGCTGGTCTGCGGGTGACGAATGAGGGAATCAGAACAATTGTACGCGGGATACTGTCATCAAAACAGGGCATCCCCTATATCTTCTGTCTTGAAGGGGGGTACAACCTCTATTCGCTCAGCGAATCGGTGTTGATAACAATCGAGGAGTTGCTAACATATGAATAGTTGATAGACGAACCTGTTTTGTCACTCCGGCCTGCTTCTGCCCGATTTTTGGCGGCACCGTCCAGCCTACTGTTGGGTATCCGGAGTCTTTCTCCAGAAGGATTCCCGACCGCGGGAATGACAGAAATGAGAGATGGAAAGAGACGGTAATGATCAGTCCTTCTTTTCTTCCTCTTCGTGTTTGTGCAGATGAACGTCTGCCTGTTTGTTTCTCTCGTCGATCTTTTTCTTGAGATTCTTGACCTTGTTTTTATAATCCTCAGTCAGCTGATCGGCCTCCTCATGATTTGCAACAACGTGAGGAGTAACCATGAGGATCAGTTCCTTCTTCTGCAGTTTATCAGTCGTAGTACCAAAGAGATACCCAAGGAGAGGAATCTTGCTCAGAAAAGGAACACCAGAGCGCGATTGCTCCTTCCGCTCTGTAATGATACCACCGATGACAAGGGTATGGCCATCCTGCACAATGGCGGTAGTATTGGCTTTTCTCGTTTTAAAGCCCTGAAATGATCCGGAACCGACCTGAATGGTCCCCCCCAATTCGCTCACTTCCTGCACTATTTTTAGTGAGACCTGTTTCTTATCATTGATATGAGGTGTTACTGTCAAGATAGTACCTGCAGATTTGTATTGTACCTGTGATGTTGTCGTATTGGCTACGGCACCAGCTGTCGCATCAGTTATGGACGTTGCAACAGGCACTTCATCAGCTATCTCTATCTTTGCCTCCTTATTGTCAAGCGCCAAAATATGAGGGCTTGCCAACACATTGACATTGCCATTGGTTGCCGCAGCACTTATCAGAACATTGAACTGTTTCGGATCAATGATATTGGCAAAAAGTCCTCCGCTTACTACAGGCACAAATTGGGTAAGATTTGAGGTTGCTGTCCCATCTGTCTGCACCGATGTATTAATAAAAGTATTTGGATCTGCAGTATTCCCCGTGATAAAATCAAAACTATGCTTACCAATCTGATTCCGGCCTTTCAACATCCACTCCAGCCCCAACGTTGTCGAATCATCCAGAGAAATCTCTGCGATCAACACTTCGATGAGTACCTGTTTGGGCTGGACATCGATCTTCTTCAGCGTTTCAAGGAGTATCAGATAGGCGCGCGGTGATGACTTTATGATCAATGCGTTGATGTCATCATATGCCTCGATGAGCACATCACCCTCAAGTTCGGCCGTCAGTATATCAGCCTGAACCGTTGCACCGGTAGCCGGGGCGGCCGCAGTAACGGGTGTTCTGGGTCTTGTCGCTGCCGCAGGCGTCGGCTGTGCCGGTCTTGCAGGCGCAGGCGTCGAAGAAGCCCCACCCTTCTTGCCATAAAGATTCTTCAGCACTTCGCCCAGTTTCTTTGCCTCGCCATTTTCAACATGATAGATAAAGGTCTTTACAGAATCTCTTTCCGTTGAAGTGATGTCAATCGCCTCGAGCAGTTTCAGGAGTTTCATGATGCCTGAGGGCAATGCCGTTACGATCAGCATATTTGATGGCTCATAAACGATAATATCCGTGCCTTTGGGCATAAGGTTCCGGACAAGATTGGCGACATCATTTGCCTTCACATACTCAAGCGGTATCTGCTGCGTCACAAAACTCGAATCTTTGGGCAGCCCGGGCTTCTTCCCCATCTGGATCGGGACCGGCTGCTGTTTTGCGGTATCAATCGGAACAATGCGGTAAAAACTTCCTTCCTTTACCGCGGTGAAGCCATTAAACTCCAGGACGGTCTGAAAGGTAGCGAAGAGTTCGCTGACCGGTATCTTGTTATGCGACTGGATCGTGATCTTTCCCGAGACACCGGGAGCAAGGATGTAATTGATCTTCAGCATGTCGGAGATCGTCGAGACAACCGTTTCAATATCAGCATTCTCGAAGTTGAGCATGATATATTGTTCATCCGGCTTCTTCTCCGCAACGGTCTTTTCCGCTTTCTTCAGTTCAGCCTTTGCGTCTGCCGGCGGCGGGGCCACAGGGAGCTTCACTTCCTCCGCTTTCGGAGGACCGGCAATGGGCTCATCAGGCTGTACCGTCTGCTTTGCTCCGCAGGCACTGATAAAGACAATAATGAGACATAAACTTAATAACTTCAGGTTCATTTTCCTGTCCTCGGTTTACTGGATAGAGTCTTCACTTTTTCAATGGTAAGCGTAATCGTCTCACCCAACCATTTTAACACAACTGCTTTTTCTGATATATCGGAAACCTCTATGTCCTCCACTTTGTCTCCCTTGCGCAGCTGTGTTGTCTTTGCCTGATTTATATCGACATAGGCAACGTAGTCACCGAACGTGTCGAGGATGATGCCTTTAAGGGCAAGCTCCGGCCTCTTTGGCGGCGGAGGGGGAGGAGCCTCTACGCGCACCGGTTTCGGCTCCTTGTACGTCCGCAGGGTGTTAAAAAGATTTTTCTCATAGATGATCTTGTCCCACGCCGCTGCGTACTTTGCCTTTATCGGCTCGGACTCCTTGATCTTCGCCTTTTTCACCAACTGGTCAGACAGGGGATTATAGAGCACTGCGCTGACCGTAAACTTCCAGCTGACAACAAGGAACAGCGATCCGACAATGATAAGCATAGCTATTTTCCGTATCATGCTGATAAGTCCATAGGTAAACTTACACCCTTCAAAAATCTCCCCCCACTCCTCTTTGTCAAAGAGGGGCATATTACCTCCCCTTGACAAAGGGAGGATAGGAGGGATTTTTCAATCAATCGTTTCATGCTCCTGAACTCCTTCATAATTTACCCAAACCCGATATCTGCATCTTAAACCGCAGCTCTCTGGGGTTCTGTATGTTTGTCACATTAACAGACAGTTTCTCTACCTTCAGCAGCATGGTGTGCTTCTCGACCTCATTCAAAAAATCGCCTATCTGCTTGATCGTTCCGCTTCCCTCAAAATAGACCGGGATGAAGAAAAAGCCCTTTGCCTTCACGGTATTGAGCGGTCTGATGGTCTGCAGGTTCAGGCCTGCATTCTGCGTGAGTTCTGCAAGTTCCTTCTGAACACGTGCGGCTGCAAGAAATTCAGATGATTCCATCACCAGTTTCTTTTCAACAGCCTTCATTTCTTCCCCGGCCGTCCTGATCTCGGCATTGGTGATGGACGATCCCTCCAGATAGGTTTCGTATTTCTGCAAGGTGGCCGATTTGACCTGAATCTCATCGCGCATGGTTTCGGATTTTGGAGCCACCACGTATGTCTGAAAAAGAAGCAGCGTCATAACCAGCGCCGCGGCAAGCAGAATATATTTTTTTCTGTTCATGGCTCCCTGACCTCAAACTTGAGAGAAAACCGCTCTTCGCCGTCGCGTGATAAGATCGGGGCAGCAAAAGCGATATTTTTAAAAAGGTTCGATTTGTCTAATGCCGTGACCAGGTCCGAGGTCTTTCTCGAAAAACCCTCTATCTCCACAAGCCCCTTTTCATCGATGACGAGATTGATGATCCATGCGTTATCGGGAACTGCCACTGTCAGGTCCTTCAACACTTTGATCGCCATATTGGAACGGGCCTGAAAGGTGAGGAGAGTCTTCCTGTCATCCTGAAGCGCTTCAAGCTTCTTTCGGGCTTCAATGACGCCAGAGGCCTGGCTCTTGATAGTTTCGATCCGCGACTCGACCCTGCGGAGCGCGCGGGCATCCTTGGCATAGGCAACAAAGCCTGTCAGCAAATACAGACAGAGAGCTGCTGTTGCCAGACCTCCGATGATATACGGATAAAGATCTTTTTTCTCCCTGATCAACTCCTGCGGGATGAATTCAAGATTCAGCCGTGTTCTCTGGACAAAGGAAAAGATCAGCGCATTCGGCACCGTAATCTGTGATTTCGTCATGGCAAAACGCTCAGCAACCAGTTGATCAACCGTCCCCGAACAGAAGACCTTTCCAGGATAGGATTTTCTAAAGGTCTCGAGGGTTTCGGCAAGGTCAGTGCCTCCAGAAATTCTCTTCATCGCATGAGGAAGGGAATCCTCAATGCCTGTCATTTCATAGCCGCTGTCCGTCGCCAGAATAAAGATACCCTTCATATTCTTCTCCCCGCTGACCCCGAGCATGCTGTTCAGCACATCCATTACCCGGCAGCGGACAGAAAGGACTTCCAGTCCGGCAGCAATGATCAGTTTCACGACTGCACTGACCGTTTCTTTCTTTATCGAGAAGACAAGGGTTTTCATGCCCTTGTCTGTCCTGATCATGAGGAAATCAAAGAGGTATTCATCAACAGCAAGCGGCAGGTGTTTTTCAAGTTCAAAGAGCAGAGCCCTTCTCATATCCTCCCTGCCCATAACCGGCATATCAAGGAGCTTGCAGGTGAAAAGCTGCAGCGAAAGCCCTACAACGACACCTGAAGGGTCATAGGCACTTTTCCACTTCTGAAGCGCTTCTGAAAGCGCATTATTCCCCTCCGCCCTGTCCGCAGGAAGACTGATACCCTCCGAACGCAGATAGGTAATGCGCTTCAGCTGCCTGTCGGCAACAGACATGCGTATATATTTACTGTCTATGTCAAGTCCTAACAGTCTCGACACGTTCTCTCCAATAGATCGTTCTTAATTCGCTTCCCTTTGCCGAGGCCTCCCTGCTTACGATTCCCGTTATACGGGAACCGATGGGGCTGTTCTTCGCCCTCGCGGTAACCTCGATCCTGTATGTCTGTGTTGCCATGGCATTAAGGCCCCGCGCAGAAAACTGCTGCGGTATGAATCTGAATCCCCCATATGCCTTGTTCCTCTGTTTCATGATCGTCTCGATCTCGATTTCGTTAAGCCCGAGGAACTGCATAACCTCGCGTGACACGGTATTGATATTGATCGCATTTTTTCCAAACGTGGTTATCAGGGAATGCAGCCCGGTATTGCCGGATCCGTCTCCATAATAATACTCGGGCTTCATTCCCCGGACCAAAGTCATTTCTTCCGGTATGTCAAAAAGGGCATTCTTGGTCTTGTACGGTTCCTTGAGCGCCTCATAGTATTCGTCCTCAGCGCCTGAGAGATGATGCTCTTTGTCAAGGTCCTTCCAGTCCATAATAGAATCCATTATGACTATAATCTCTTCTTCAGAAACGCCGGTGCGCTCCAGCAGTTTATGGAGCCGGTCCTGCTGCGCAAAGTTGATATTGATCCTCGAATTCTCATCCGTTATCCGGATCTCAAGTTCCCCGGCATCAGTGTCTCTCACTCCGGTAACAGGAACGGTCTCATTATCGATCCAGAAATTTCCCTCTTCATCCAGAAAATCCACCTGCGGATCTTTATCAGAGGCAATATACTGCAGAGCCTCGTGGTATCCTGACAATGCCTGATAGTATGCAAGGGTCTCTTCCTTCAGGTTGTGGGTGCTTCCGGTGACCCAGCGGGTTGACCCGAGAAAATTCATCGACAGGATACTCAGGAACACAAGCACCCAAAGCACCATCATCAAAGCAATGCCGCGGTTAGAAGACAATAATGAGCGATGAGTTAAGGGTGATGAGCCGGGGCAATTCTCTCCTTCACCGATAACGGATAACTCATAACTGATACCTGCCTTACTCACATCTCCACCTGCGTGACTCTCAGCACCTCATCAAGTGTCGTAATCCCCTTCTTCACCTTCTCGATGCCGTCTTCCCTGAGCGTCCTCATGCCGAGACTGATGGCAAGGTCCTTCATCTCCTTGATGGTAGCCCTTTTCATGATCAATTCCCTGACCGGCCCGCCGATAGGCAGAACTTCAAAGATGCCTATCCTTCCCTTATATCCGGTCCCTGAGCATTCGTCGCAGCCTCTTCCGGTCCAGACCTCGCGGATGTCCTTACTGATCCGGTCGAGAACGTCTTGCGGAACCTCGTCCTTCACCTTGCAGGATGGACATATCTTTCTTACAAGCCTCTGGGCCATAACACATACCAGGGTCGAAGCGACAAGGTAGTTCTCGATACCCATGTCCATAAGCCTTGTGATAGCACCCGGAGCATCGTTGGTATGAAGCGTGCTGAAAAGCAGGTGTCCTGTCAGCGCGGCATGGATTGCAATGCTCGCTGTTTCCATGTCCCTGATCTCACCGACCATGATGATGTCCGGGTCCTGCCTCACGATATGCCTCAGGCCGGACGCAAAGGTAAGACCTATTTTCGGGCGGACCTGAATCTGGTTGATACCGGGCATCAGGTATTCTACCGGCTCCTCGACTGTGATGATCTTCTTTTCAGAAGAATTGATCTCCGCAAGAGACGCATACAGCGTTGTTGACTTCCCGCTGCCCGTCGGGCCGGTGATCAGGATCATGCCGTAGGGTTTTTTTATCACCTCTTCGTAGATATCACGAATGGTCTTGTCAAAACCGATATCCTCAAGGGTAATGAATGAGGCTGCCTTATCCAGCAGCCTCATTACAACACTTTCGCCATACACGGTCGGAATCGTGGATACTCTGATATCAACGTTTCTGCCGGATGAAGAGACCTTAATCCTGCCGTCCTGGGGAAGCCTTCTCTCCGCAATATTCATCTGGGAAAGAAGTTTGATCCTTGAAGAGACCGCTGAATACATGCGCGCAGGAAGGGTCTCCTTTTCATAAAGAACGCCGTCAATCCGGTACCGGACGCGTACGCTGAACTCGCCCGGCTCAACATGGATGTCACTCGCCCTGTCCCTGACCGCATTTTCTATAATAAGATTGACCAGCTGGATTATGCCCTTTTCCTGGGCAAGATCCCTGAGATGACTGACCTCTCCGGTAAGATCGGCAGTCGGCAGGTCGTCCTCGGCAGCACCTTCGATAAGCCTCTGCATAACCGCAGTCCTCGATCCCTGAAGCAGTTGAAGCTGCTGGAGCACATCCGATTTTTTTGCCAGAGTTAGCGAAAGTTCATAGTCATAGGAAGACTGCAAGGCATCCACGCCCTCACTATTCGTCGGGTCGCCCAATGCAATACTGAGCGTATTGTTCTTAAGCGACAGCGGTACGATAAGGTTCTTTTCGAGAAAACTGAAGGAAACATGATCCAGCGGAGTCTGCTCAGGGAAATCTTCCGCCGCCATGAGGGGCATCCTGAACTGGATCGATAAGGCCTTGAATACATCTTCTTCGGCTATCCCTTCCTCTACAAGGATCTCTCCGAATCTGCGCGTATGCCCTTCCTGAACCTGCAGATCAAGCGTGCGGCTTATCATATCCTCTGATATGCTGCCCGATTCCAACAATATCTGTCCTATCATTTTATGCATAGTTGTTCTGCTCATATCCCCGTAAGACTTCATGCATTACTTGAAATCCTCTTCCTGGAACCGCACGCCCATGCCAACATATCCTCCGCGATACCGTCTGCTCATAAGATTGTCCCCGCCGGCGCTCAGAAAAAGATTTTTGAAAAGGAAATAACTGACACCGGCCTTCAGATGCACGGTCTTGGCATTCTCCTCATTCTTCTGAAAGTCCCAGACATCAATTGATATTTTACCTTTATCATTACCAAAAAAATAGTCGCCGCCCACGCCCAGGGTATTTTCAAAAAGACCTAACCGCAGTGCGGCATTGTCAAAACGCTTTCCAAACTGTGTATTGAAGCGGATCTTGCTGCTGAGTTCTTCCTCCCTGACCGTCATCTCCGGCGGCGTCTTCGTAACGTCCCTGACAAGAGACGTCCTCGGAGAGCCTCCGACAACGCCGAAAATATAGGATTGATCCTTATCCGGCTGGAGCGTCACATCAAAAGATGCCTTGCCGTCCTTATTGCGGGCCAGGTATTCGGCCTGGAAGGTGATATAAGCCCTAAACCGATCCACAGCCGAAAGCGTCTTGCCCAGTTCGTCGGCAGTCTTGCTGATCGAATCATAGAGACGGTCATCCCTGACCAGCTTGCCGAGCGTGCCCTCACCCTTCTCGACCTGCCGGGCGATCTTGTCAAAGGAATCCACGGCGCTCCTGATGCCCGGCCTGTTCTCTTCAAGGATGGACTTCAGGTCCCTGGTAGCCCTGTTCAGGTTCTCGATCAGTTCCGGCCCTGTGTTCCTGAGGGTTGCAGAGAAATCCTTCATGTTCGTTATGGAAGCAGTAAGCGGGTCCCTGTTCTTGTCAACCAGTCCGTTCAGAGAGGCTGTCAGGGTGCTGATATTGTCAAGAACGTTTCTGAGCTTCTGGTCGTTCAGCGTGATCGTCCTGTTAAGGGTTGAAGAGATCTCTCTGAGATTGGCGATCGTCTCGCTCAAAGATTTTTTTGTCTTATCATCGCCGAACACGTCATTCATTGCCTCTGTAAGCCTGGTAAAGCTCTGCGAAACATTGATAAGATTCCTCGCAAGGTCATCCATGTCCGCCACTTCCATCACATCTGTTATGGTATCGCCGTCCTTCAATGGGACCGCTTCGGGCGTGCCGATACGGATATCGAGGTATTTATCGCCGAGCAGGCCCGCTGACCGGATAGATGCCTGGGCATTCCTGTAGATCCGGACGCCGGGGTCGATCTTCAGCCTGACACGAGCCTTCCCTTCAAAGAGCCCGATGTCCTCGACAACACCTGCATCCACGCCGGCGATCTTCACCCTCGTCTTCTCATCAAGCCCGGCAGTTGAACTGAACACGATATGAACGGCATATCCCTTCTTTTTTGCCCAGTCCAGACCGCCGACTTTAAATGTCATGAACGTAAGAACAGCCAGCACGATCAGAGCAAATGCACCGACCTTAAGCTCTGTTGACAGTTCTTTCATTATTCACTCCTTCTGCCTTGATGGGCCCCACGGCACTGCCCGTAATAAACTGTCGCACGACCGGATTGGCTGTATTGCGTATCTCATCGGGCGTCCCGGTCTCGATGATCGTTCCCTGATACAGCATCGAGATGCTGTCTGCTATTTTATACGAACTGTGCATGTCATGGGTAATGGCAACGGAGGTCACTTTCAGCCGCTCCCTCAGGTCAACGATAAGATCATTGATCGCGTCCGCAGTTATCGGATCAAGACCCGTGGTCGGTTCATCATACAGGAGGATCTCCGGCTCATGTGCAATGGCCCGCGCAAGGCCGACCCGCTTCTTCATGCCGCCCGACAGCTCTGAAGGCATCAGGTTCTCCACATTCATGAGACCGACCAGTTTCAGCTTCTCAACGGCAATATCTTTAATCTCCCAGGGTTTCAGCGTCCCTTTACGGGAGAGGGCAAATCCGACATTTTCCCAGACGCTCATGGAGTCAAAGAGCGCTGCCATCTGGAAAAGCATGCCGAACTTCTTTCTGACCTCATACAGTTCGTGTTCTGTAAGGCTGGCAATATCGAGATCATCGATCAGCACCCTTCCCCGGTCAGGCCTCAGGATACCGACAATATGCTTCAGAATCACGCTTTTTCCGGAACCGCTGCCGCCGATCACAACCCTGCTCTCGCCTTTTTTCACCACAAAGCTGGTACCCATGAGCACATGGTTCGAGTTGAATGACTTATACACATCATCCAGACGGATCATCTGAACAACCAGCTCGAGAGAAAATAGTCGGAGATCAGGATCGTCATGGAAGAGAGCACAACAGCGCCGGTAGTGGCCTTGCCAACCCCTTCAGCTCCGCCGCTTGTATAAAACCCCTTGTAACTGCTTATGATCGATATGGCCCCACCAAAGAAACAGGCCTTGATCAGACCATTGTAAATATCGGCGCTTTCGAGATAGCTCCAGGACTGTTTCCAGTACACGACCGAACTGGTATTGAAGAGAACCACGGTAACAAAATAACCGCCGATAATACCGATAATGTCAGCGCAGATCGTAAGTGCAGGCATCATGATCAGCCCGGCGACGAACCGCGGAACGATAAGATACTTGACCGGATTCGTTGCGAGCGTCTCAAGGGCATCGATCTGTTCGGTCACCCGCATGGTCCCCAGCTCGGCTGCCATGGCAGCGCCGGCCCTTCCCGACACGATAAGCCCGGTCAGCACCGGGCCCAGCTCTCTTGTCAGTGACATTGCAACTACTGTTCCGACAAGCGTCTCTGCGCCAAAGCGCTTAAAGCCCGTATAGGTCTGAAGGGCAAAGACCATGCCGGTGAATATTGCGGTAACGACAACCACCGGCACTGACCGCACGCCGACCTCGAGCATCTGCTTCAATATATTCGGGATATCGAGAGGAGGACGCACCAGCTGCTTCAGCGTGGCCAGAAGAAGAAGGAGTATTCTGCCGGTCTCCTCGGCAACAGCTGCACCTTTTCTGAGAAGAGATATCATGAAGCCGCCGAGGCGTTCGACAAGACGGATCAATTAAGAAATACCTTTCTGGCCCGCGTTCCCAGGGCAGTCAGAATTTCATACGGAATGGTATTGATCTTCTCTGCAAGCTCTGTCGCAGTGATCATCGCCTCACCCTGTGTGCCCAGGATCATCACCTCGTCCCCTTCCGAGACATTAGGGATATCAGTAACGTCTATCATGGTCATGTCCATGCAGACCCTGCCGACCACTGGCACCCTGCGGCCCTTAACCAGCATATCTGCATTGTTCGAAAAAAGCCGGCTGTAACCGTCCGCATAACCAACAGGCACGACCGCTATGCGGCTGTCCCGTTTCGTAATAAACGTTCTCCCATAACTGACCGGAGAATCGGCAGGGAGATTTCGCACGGCAAGGACCTTTGTCTTGAGGCTCAAGACCGGTCTGAGCCCGAAGCCCTCTTTGAGGGGGGAATAGCCATATAAGGCAATGCCCGGCCGCACAGCATCGAACAATGCATCAGGCAGCGAGAGAAGCGCAGCGCTGTTAGCAATGTGACAGCAAAGGCTCAGCCTGGTGCGCGACTGTACGGCATCCCGCAGACCACCGAACAACTGCAGCTGCTGCCGGACATAGGTCCTGTCCGCAAGATCAGCGTCAGAAAAATGGCTCATAAGTCCTTCCAGCCTGATCCCTTCCATGCCTGCTATCTCAAGCGCTGATTCAACAGCCTGCTCAGGCCTGAAACCGATCCTTCCCATGCCGGTGTCGATCTTGATATGCACGGGGATACGCGATCCTCTTTTCACTGCCTCGTCAGAGAAGATCCCGGCAGTTCTCATGTCTCTCAGCACAGGCACCAGACCATACCGGAAATAATCATCAGGAACTTCCTGGTCAATAAATACCAGGACCGGCACGGTGATGCCTGCCTCCCTCAGGAGTTTTGCTTCATCAACATAGGCTACCGCAAGAAGGTCCGTGCCTGCTGCCACGAGGCTTCTCGCAACCTCTACTGCGCCGTGGCCGTATGCATCAGCCTTGACAACACCGATCACGGCTCTCGTTCCTGCCCTGCTGCGCATGATCCGATAATTGTGCTGCAGAACAGAAAGGTCTATCTCAGCAACAGGGCCTCTATGCACTCTTGTCTTTCTCTTCGTCCCTCTTTGCTTCGCCCTCCACATTCTTCTTGGGCGTCACATCGATCTCGTCGGGCTCATTCGTCGCCTTCTTGAAATTCTTGATAGCCTTGCCCATGCCGCTTGCCAGCTCGGGGAGTCTCTTCGCCCCGAAAAGAACAAGAACAATGACGAGAATAATGATAAGTTCCTGCATACCTAATCCAAACATTGTAAGCCTCCTTCTTCAGTCTCAATTGTTATCAAGACGTTTCTGTCATGGGACACCTCTGCTGCATCAGATCGTCCGGTATCAGCCTTCCAAGATAAAAAATCTTACGCATAAAGCAGTTGCATGACTTTATTAAAGTATATTTTGAAGACCTCTGTCGCTCTCGCGATGAGTCATCCCCCCGAACTTCAACGAGGGCCTTGCAAGACAAAAAACGACTGTTTTCACCACGCGCAAGTATGAGCGCATCCATAAAGAATATATTCAGATAGTCTATTAAAAAAATGCATGCAATACAAGCTAAAACTATGATTAGTAAAAGATTTTTTCCTTGCTCATTCCATGCAATTTCTGGTATAACAAAAGCATGAAAATGGTGATTACCTGCCCTGTAGGTGATATGTGAAAAACTTAATCCGGCAAATTAGATCTTTCGGGAGCCTGTGTGATGCACTGGTGTGCATGTTGGCCATCTGCCAAAAGCCTGAAGGTGTATTTAAGGCACCCACCTATTTATTAGGCGGATCTAATTTTTCACGTACACGACAGGGCGGGCTTATATTCACCAAAATAACAATGCTGATGACTATGGTCCTGGAGCTTTTGGTTACGCACAACAAAAAAAATAATAGAGAAAACAATGGGTTCAAGTCTTTTATTTCGGGCTTTTTCATAGATTCCCTGCAAACATCTTTCCCCAAAGACGCTGTTTTCTCTGTACCAAAAGGCCTTTTGTGACTATAGTCCGGCGCCGGACTATAGGAATTGGAACTATTTAAGACCGAAAAGAAAGCCGCTCCGCTCGCCTGGAGGATGCAACCTGAGGATTTCGAGGATTTTCTCGGCCAGTCGCATCTGCTTGACAGGAACAAGCCGCTCAGACGCCTCATAGAGGATGACAAGATCGTCTCGGTCATCTTTTACGGCCCCCCCGGCACCGGAAAGACCGCACTTGCTCACATCATTGCACGTAAAACAAAGGCCCGCTTCATCTCTATCAATGCCGTAACAGCCGGGATCAAGGACATCAGGGAGGCAGTTGACTCATCTCGCGGACAGCGGGCGATCCTCTTTGTGGACGAGATCCACAGATTCAACAAAACACAGCAGGATGCGCTGCTCCCCCATGTCGAGAAGGGAGAGATCATCCTGGTCGGTGCGTCGACGCAGAATCCCTTCTTCTCGCTTGTTCCTGCCCTTTCTTCGCGCTCGCTTATCTTCCCGTTCAGACACCTACCGGCAGAAGAGCTGAAAAAGCTGCTCTACCGCGCGATCTCTGACAAAAAGGGGCTCGGGGAATATGAGATATCGCTTCAGGAAGAGGCGGCTGAATATATCGCCTCGGTAAGTGAAGGTGATGCGCGAAAGTCACTGAATATCCTTGAACTATCATTCCTTTCATCGCTTGGAAGCGGAACCGGTCCTGAAGATTTTTCGGGAGACGGAGCCATACACCGGGCGGCCATAACCCTGGCGCAGGTGAAAGAGGTCACGCAGAACAGATCGATTTATTACGATGAAGACGAACATTACAACACCATTTCAGCCTTTATCAAGAGTATGCGCGGCTCTGACCCGGATGCCACGGTCTACTGGATGGCAAAGATGCTGGAGGCGGGCGAAGATCCGCTCTTCATTGCCCGCAGGATCGTTATCTGTGCAGCTGAAGACGTCGGCAATGCAGATCCTCAGGCTCTTGTCGTGGCAGTCTCGGCGCTTCAGGCCTTCGAAAAGATAGGACTTCCTGAGGGAAGGATCCCTCTTTCCATGGCAGCCCTGTATGTTGCGACCGCACCCAAGAGCAATGCAGCGTATGTTGCGATCGACAGTGCTATCGAGGCAGTCAGAAATGAACCTGCCCGGAACGTGCCGGATCACCTCAGGGACACCAGTTACAAAAGCGCAAAAAAGCTCGGTGCAGGAGCCGGGTATCTGTATCCCCACAGTTTTGCAGGACATTATGTGAAGCAGGCTTATCTGCCTGATCACAAAACCTTTTACACCCCCTCTTCCGAGGGCCTCGAAAAAATAATACAGGAAAGAATGAAAAAAAGGAGGGAAACACCAGATGGATAGCATGTTCTATGTTGGTATTGCCATCGCAATCGGCATTACTGTTGGTCTCGTGATGAGCCTTGTGTATAAGAGCACGCTGAAAGGTCAGAAGGCTACCATTGATGTTGACAAGGGCAAGACCATTGAGATCGCACAGAAAGAAGCTGAGCACATCAAAAAAGAAGCGACCCTGGAGGCAAAGGATATTGTCTACCAGGCCAAGAGTGACGCAGAAAAGGAGCTCAGGGAGCGCCGCAATGAAGTTAACCAGCTGGAAAAGCGCCTTCGGCAGAAGGAGGAGACGCTTGACCGCAAGTTTGACCAGAACGAGAAGCGCGATCAGGAGCTGAACAAACGCGAACGTGACTGCACGGCAAAAGAACGTTCGGTGCAGGAAAAAGAGACCAGGTATACGGAGATCCTCAGGGAACAGACAGCGATACTCGAAAAGCTCTCAGGCATCTCTTCTGAGGAGGCAAAACAGGAGATACTCAGACGGACCGAGGAAGAAGCACGCCTGGAGGTCGGAAAACTTATCAAGAAGATCGAGGACGAAGCAAAGGAAACCGCTGAGAAAAAGGCAAAAGAGGTGATCGGCTTTGCAGTGCAGCGGTATGCAAGCGACTATGTTGCTGATGCGACCGTCAGCGCAGTGAGTCTGCCGAGCGATGAGATGAAGGGCCGGATCATCGGCCGTGAAGGAAGGAACATCAGGGCTCTTGAGGCAGCAACAGGCGTTGACCTCATTGTTGACGACACGCCGGAAATGGTGACCCTTTCGGGTTTTGACCCGGTTCGGCGCGAGATCGCGAAGCAGTCGCTTGAGCGTCTGATCGCAGACGGCAGGATCCATCCTACGAGGATCGAGGAAGTTGTCGAGAAGGTAAAGAAAGAGGTTGATGCGAACATCAGGGAAGAAGGAGAAAAGGCTGTCTTTGACCTCGGCCTTTCCGGCATCCACCCGGAGCTTATCAAGACCCTCGGCAGACTGAAATACCGGACCTCTTACGGCCAGAACATCCTCCAGCACTCACGGGAGGTGGCGTATCTCGCAGGCATGATGGCTGCAGAGATAGGCTCAGATCAGAAGCTCGCCAAGCGCGCAGGCCTTCTGCATGACCTTGGCAAGGCGATAGACCATGATGTTGAAGGCTCTCATCAGGAGATCGGATCGAACCTTGCGAAGAAATTCGGCGAAAACTACAAGGTGGTAAATGCCATATTCGCCCACCATGGAGATGCCGACCCGCTGACCGTTGAGGCGGCGCTGGTTGCAGCTGCAGATGCGCTCTCAGCAGCCCGGCCGGGCGTGAGGCGTGAAAGCATTGAACATTACCTGAAGCGTCTTGAGGACCTTGAGAAACTGGCACTCTCGTTCAAGGGCGTGGAAAAGTGCTATGCGATCCAGGCCGGAAGAGAGATCAGGATCATTGTCAAGCCTGAAGAGGTGAACGATGAACTGTCTGCCCTTATCGCCCGTGACCTCTCGAAAAAGATCGAGGCTGAGATGTCCTATCCCGGACAGATCAAGGTGACGGTCATACGAGAATCAAGACATGTGGAATATGCAAAATAGCTAAGTATAGGATCTGAAAATTGAACGAATATTATTTTACAAATCTCCCCTCGCCCCTCTTTGCCAAAGAGGGGTATTATTCCTCCCTTTGGCAAAGGGAGGTTAGGAGGGATTTGTTGGTGAATTCAGTAATGGCAATGAGACACTTATCAGCATGAAGGTTTTATTTATCGGTGATATTGTCGGCAAGGTCGGGAGACAGGCAGTGAGCGCCTGTCTCCCCGGCCTTGTTGATAAACAGAACATTGACCTGGTGATCGCCAATGGCGAAAATGTCGCTGCCGGTTTCGGCCTCACTGAGAGCCTTGTAAAGGACCTGTTCAGGATGGGCGTACACGTAATAACCACCGGCAACCATGTCTGGGACAAGAAAGATTTCGTCGGATATATTTCAAAAGAGAACCGCGTAATCCGGCCGGCCAATTTTGCACCGGGTGTCCCCGGGTACGGCAGCGTTATATACAGTCTGCCTGACAACACCAAGGTCGGCGTATTGAACCTCTCCGGCAGAATATTCATGACACCCGTAGACTGTCCGTTTCGTACTGCCCAGACAGAAATTGAGACCCTGCAGAAGGACGCAAAGATCATCATCGTTGACCTCCATGCAGAAGCTACGTCAGAAAAGGTTGCCTTCGGGTACTTCGTTGACGGCAAAGTGAGCGCTGTCATAGGAACACACACGCATGTGCAGACAGCTGACGAAAAGATACTCGCAAACGGCACTGCCTATATTACGGATGTTGGAATGACCGGACCTGCTTATTCGGTAATCGGCATTGATGTTGACCAGATCATCAGGAGATTTTTAACCGGCATGCCTGACAGGTTCGAGACAGCCCAGGGCCAGGCAATTCTATCAGCGGTAGTTATTGATATTGACAAGGATTCAGGAAAGGCAAACGGAATAGAGAGGATACAACTTACCTATCCGTAGAACTTCCGTCGGACAGTTCAACTACAGATTGGTGGAGTAGCGGCGGTAATTACTTCGGATTCCATCTCTTTTGAGACGTCATCGATAATAACAGATATGACCTTCAGGGCCTCCTGGGCGGCTGCTTCATCAACCTTCTGGAGTGCGAACCCTGCATGCACCAGCACATAGTCTCCGATCTCAACGTCCTCGGCCATCAGCATAAGATTTATCTCCCTGCGTGCACCGTATACGTCGACAACAGCCCTGAACTGGTCTTTCTCGATGATCTTTGACGGAATGGCAAGACACATGGACTATTATACCTTACATCTTGCCCCAGACACTCTCTGTCCGGGAGATCTCATGCGGTAAAAGAGGCACCACATCACAGCCCAATCTCTTTAATTCATCAACGACCACCTCAACGAGATGGCCCATGCTCGCCCTCACCTCATCGGACAGGCCGATGACCATAACAATCTCCTTTGGTTCGATGCCGAAGAGCACCAGCTTCTTCGGGATCTCATCCGTAAGGGTCGCGGCGGCAAGAAGGTCAGAGATGCCGAGTTGATGAGGCGAGATCCTCGTCAGGAACTGGGCAGGCACATCCTCTCCTTCAACCCTCAGCACGGTGCCGGGAGGGTTCCCGCTCTTTATCGCATCGATAATGATGAGATAGTCCTTGCCCGAAATATAGGAAAGAAGTTCGATCCCTGAAGTTCCGCCGTCAAGGATCTCGACGTTCTCCGGGAACCGATACCGCTTCTCTAATTCTTCTACTGCCCTGATACCGATCCCTTCGTCCATCATCAGGATACTGCCCACACCCAGGACAAGGATCTTCGGCTGCGATCCTGATGATGACAAAGGGTTTTCCATCAGACAGCTTTTACCTTTACGATCTCATTCCGGTTCTTGTCCAGCACATGGATCGCGCATGCAAGACAGGGATCAAAGGAATGGATCGTCCTCAGTACCTCAAGCGGCTTCTCAGGGTCCTTCACCGGGGTACCCAACAGCGCAGATTCATAAGGGCCGAGTGCATCCTGGCTGTTCCTCGGGCCTGCGTTCCAGGTGGACGGCACAACTGCCTGATAATTCTTGATCTTGCCGTTCTCTATGACGATCCAATGAGAAAGAATGCCTCTCGGCGCTTCGTGATACCCAAAACCCTTCTGGATGCCCGAAGGGAAGCTCGGCACATTAAAGGTCTTTGTATCACCTTTTGCGATATTTTCGACAAGGGCACTCCACTGGTCCTTGAGCGTATCATAAAGCACGGCGCAGCGGATCGAGCGGGCGCCGATCCGGCCGATCGTTGAATGCAGCGCTCCCACACCTACCTTGGCACCTGCAAGTGCGCTGATCGTATCGAGCATCTTTGTTGTGTATTTCTTTGTCGGCTCATGGCCTGCTGCGAACATGCAGAGAACATTTGCAAGCGGTCCGACCTGGGCAGGTTTTCCCATGAAGGTCGGTGATTTGACCCAGGAATATTTCCCTTTATCCTGGAAGTCCGTATATTTCGGGATCGTCTCTCCATCCCACGGATGTCTGTCCCAATCACCGTCATACCAGGAGTGCTTGATGCTCTCCTTTACGTTGGTCTTAAAGAACTCATCGTTATAACTGGTTATAGCCTTGAACTTTGTTATGTCCCCGTCCGGTATATAACCGCCCGGCAGTGCGAACTTTGTGCCCTTGGTGTCCATTGGCATATCAGGGGCTGACAGATAATTGGTCACTCCCTTTCCATGGCCTGTCCAATCGGCATAGAACGCGGCAACCGCAGCAGTGTCAACGAGGAGCACGTTTTCGACAAAGTCGCCGACCTTATCGATAAGGGTCTTGATGAGATAGAGCCGCTCCATGTTCAGCGTGGACTGACTGTCGAGATTGATCGGATTGGATACACCGCCGACCGCAACGTTCTGGATATGCGGTGTCTTTGATCCGAGGATCGCAACGACCTTATTGATCTCCCTCTGGTATTCAAGCGCCTGCAGATAGTGATGAGCTGCAAGCATATTTACTTCAGGCGCAAGCTTCATCGCAGGATGGCCCCAGTAACCGCTGCCGTAGATGCCGAGCTGACCGGAACCGACGAAGGTCTTGAGCTTGTCCTGGGAGGCTTTAACTGCGTCATAGCTGTTGCCGGTCCAGGAGGAGAGCTTCTGTCCAAGGTTTGCGACCGCACGTGCATCAGCCTTCAGCGCGGATACAATATCAACCCAATCAAGCGCTGCCAAGTGATAGAAATGCACGATATGATCATGAGTAGCGTGAGCGCCCATCATGATATTCCTGATGAACTGGGCGTTAAGCGGCACCTCCATCTGAAGTGCATTTTCGACCGAACGCACTGAAGCCAGTGCGTGAACGGTCGTTCAAACGCCGCAGAAGCGCTGCGTGAATATCCAGGCCTCACGGGGATCACGTCCCTTCAGGATCGTCTCGATGCCTCTCCACATCTGGCCTGACGACCAGGCATTCGTGACCTTGCCGTTGTCGATCTCGCAGTCAATTCTCAGATGACCTTCAATCCTGGTGATAGGGTCGATCGTAATTCTTTTAGACATAGAGTCCTCCTGACAGATAGTATTTTATAGAATTTTCTTTATCCATGGATCTCATTTCAGTGCTCGGTTTCCGGAAAAACATTCAGATATTTTACCGAAAATTTGAAGCCGACAAACGCAAAGGCTATCATGGCAGCCGTAAGAATGATCTCCATCAGCGACGGGAAATAATCCACGCCGAATCTCCCTGCATATTCAGCCAGGCCGAAGATGCCGACATTCAGCCTGTTAAGAAGAATGCCGACGATCACCAGGATATTGATCGCAAAGATGCTGCTCAGCCTTGTCCTGAAGTCCTTAACGGCCAGCAGAATAAGCGGCAGAATAACACCGATCAGCATCTCCAGAAGATACATGTTAGCCGTGAAGCTTCCGGTAAATGCCGCGCCGATGCCGGGACCGGACAGCAGGTCCCAGATCTTGAGCACGAAATAAAGGGCCGCAACGATCAGCGATCCCCGCGCCATGCCGGTAAGGATATCTATGGGGGGCTTGTGTTTGAAAATCCTTGCGCTCAGGATCGTCTCGAAGCTCACCATAGAGAGCCCCATCAGAACTGCCGAGACAAGGAACAGATACGGCAGTTTACTGCTGTACCAAAGCGGCGAAAGCTTTGAAGGGATGATCAGATAGACCGCACCGAGCGAGGACTGGTGAAGCGTTGAAAGAAGCACGCCGAACAGGACGATCGGCAGCATGATCCCGTTGATAAAACGGTACGCCCCGGTCATCTTCAGTTTCTCGAAGATCATCGGGCTGGACTCTGCCGCAAGCGTTGTCGTATAGAGCACAACATGTATGGCAACAATGAACATGATTGAATTGACCTGCCACATGACCATGGGATGCCAGATGCGGAACGACTGCCCGATGTCGAAGAAGATCGAAGTGGCAGCAAGAACGTATCCGAAAAAAGCGTTCAGGACGGCAGCCCTTACAATGGGTTTGTATTTCTTCCAGTTCAGGATGTATACAACACCGGCAATGATAAAACCGCCTGCAGCCATTGCCACGCCGCCCAGCACATCAAAGCCGATCCAGAATCCCCAGGGCCAGATGTCATTAAGGTTGGTCGCAGCGCCGAGCCCGAACACCATCCTGTACAGTGCCACCACTCCTCCCGCTGCCATGACAAGAACCAATCCCAGGGTCATGGGAGTCATCATCTTAATGTCTTTATGGTTCATCGCAATTATTCCCCCTTATCCTTGTTTCTGCCCTTGGTAACGGCCCAGGTTGCTGCACCACCGATCAGCACGGTGGCTATAACAGCAGGTATCTTGGAGATGTATGCCCAGGTGAGGTCAGGCAGGGCTTCGTCTTTGATGTTCTTATCGAACCCCAGCATCTCAAAAGGCAGTCCGGCAAGAAGAAGATACTGGGTACCCCCGGCCTCCTTCATGCCATACACATGGCTGATATATTTTGATACGGTCCGCCTGCTCGTATTCTTCGAGTCCACGGTCTGTACCGGAAAGTCGTATTGATCACCGGTCTTAAGGGTCAGCCTCTTCTGCGCCTCCTTGCGGAGATCAAGCACCTTGCCGAAGATGGAAGCGCCTGTCGGGCAGAACTCGCAGCAGGCGGAATATTTTCCTTCTGCATAGCGGTGATTGCAGAGCTGGCATTTCCTGACCTGCGGCAACGCCTTGCTGAATTCGTATTTCGGTATCCTGAAGGGGCAGGCAAGCTGGCAGTATCTGCAGCCTATGCATTTATTCTCTTCATAATAGACAACCCCGTTCTTCGGATCCTTCTGGAGAGCTGCCACAGGGCAGGCAGATACACAGGCCGGGGTGATGCAGTGCATACAGTGCTGTTTTACAAAAGAATACCCGTTTTCAGGCATATCCTTGGCTGCACCGGTCCCTTTTTTGGCAACCTTGATGACATTGAGCGTTTTCGCCGAAAGATCATGAGGATCGTCCCAGATCTTTTCCGGAGTAGAATATTCATAGGGAGGCTCTACCGCTTCCTTACCGTAAGAGAGTGCTCCCTTAGGCATACTGTTATAGGTCTTGCAGTTGACCATGCAGGACTTGCAGCCGATGCAGAGTGTTGCGTCGTAGAGGATACCGACCGCCTCAGGAGGAAGCTCCTTTGACATGGCCGCATTCACCGGCATTGCCTGTGAGGCAAGCAGCATGCCGCCGCCGGCAGCCGCTGTCTTGAGAAAATCTCGCCTGTTCATGCTCATGGCTTACTCCCCCTTGTCTTTTTTGTCGTCGTCCTTTTTGCCAAGGCCTGACAGCACGGCAGCTCCGGCTGCGCCGATCGCTACGCCTGCCACGCCGGCAGCAAGCGCCTTGGTCCCGGGAGCCACGCCCTCTTTGCCGGGAAAAACTTCTGTAAAGAGCGACGGAGGTGTAATGTATTTCGGCCGCGCAGGGGAATGAAGGGGAACAGTAAATCCGACGCCCTTCTCTGTGCAGCCAAAACAGGGATGACCTGTGCCGACCGGCCATGCACCTGATCCGACGTCATTAAAGAGCTGAACCGGGCAGTTTGCAAAGGTCTCAGGCCCCTTGCACCCGAGTTTGTAAAGACAATATCCTTTTCTGTGGCCTTCGTCACCAAACTGCTGGGCAAATCTTCCGGCATCGAAATGAGGACGGCGTTCACAGTTCTCGTGAATGATCCTGCCATACGCAAACTTCGGTCTTGCCTGATCGTCCAGTTCAGGGAGTTTCTTGAATGTCAGGTAGTAAAGAACGGTAGAAAGAAAATTATAGGGGTTAGGCGGACATCCCGGGATATTTACAACCGGTGTCTTGATCCCTTTGCTCTTCAGCACTTCATGCGCAGCCGTCGCCCCTGTGGGATTGGGATCCGATGCAGGCAAACCGCCCCATGATGAGCAGGAACCCATTGCTATAACGGCAGCGGCGTCAGAAGCCATTTCAACAAGCAGGGAAAGAGCTGTTTTGCCGCCGATCTTGCAGTAGATGCCATTGTCCTTGACCGGAATAGAGCCGTCGACCACGAGGATATACTTGCCCTTGTACTCCTTCATCGCCTTCACGCGCCAGTCCTCAGCCTGTTTGCCTGATCCGACGAGCAGCGTCTCATGATACTCAAGCGAGATCAGCTCAAGGATAAGTTTTTCGAGGGTAGGATGGCTCGCCCTCAACAGCGTCTCTGTGCAGCCGGTGCATTCCTGTGCAGAAAGCCAGAGCACGGGCGGACGCTTCTGGGTCGCGACCGCTTCCGCGATCTCCGCCCCCATCCCGACGGGCAACCCCATGCCGACTGCCACGGTGCTGCAGAACTTCAGAAAATCCCTGCGGGAAAAACCGCAGATCGTCTCCTCTTCCTTAGCGATAAGTTCAAGTTCCTTCATTGCCTTCCCCCTTCTTTTCCTGTGGATGTCATTCTTGCCTGCACGATAATCTCTGTTCACATACTGAACCATTTCAGCACATGCGACTAATGATTTTTTCTAATAGACCCATAAATTATGTCTATTATATTACTCAGAACTCAAATATATTCAACCTCTATTTTGAGTTCAAATTACGAAGTCAGGGAGGATAATAATTGCAAATATATATAAGACCGATTATATCCGACTGCTTCGGATATAATTTAGATAATAACTACTCAGAGGAACTCAACATCACAGGAGGTTCGTAATGGCAAAAGCAACGGTTACATTAACCGGCGGGATGCAGTTTGTGGCATCGGCAGATTCAGGGCATGCAGTGGTAATGGATGCGGCTGCGGATTCAGGAGGAAACAACACCGGTTCGCGTCCTATGGAGCTGCTCCTCATGGGCATCGGGGGATGCTCAGGCATGGACATTATCTCGATCCTCAGAAAGAAGAAGCAGCATGTAACAGGGCTGGAGGCTCAAGTCAACGGTACCATGGCAGACGACTATCCCCACAAATACACGGAGATAGCCATAGAATATATTGTCACCGGCAAAGGTGTGGCAGAGGAGGCTGTTAAAAGAGCAGTTCAACTTTCGATGGACAAATACTGTTCGGTCAAGGCCACTCTCGAAGGTTCTGCCAGGATCAGCTTCTCTTACCGCATTATTGAGGAGGATTGACCGAATACTACGATCTTAAGGGTGGCCAGGAGAAGCGGCAGCTTTTCCTGACGCCCCGGCAGTGAATGCTAACGCCTGGATTCTATGGCATCAATATATGAGGTGAGGATCTTCAGTTCTTCGTCGGGGATCCTGATAAACTCGATGCCGATGTCATATTTCACGCCGCCCTCGCCCTTCATCTCAGAACGGTTCGCAATGCGTCCGAATACCGTGATGGGAGTGCCGTCAAGGTGTATCTCCATCTCATGCTCTGAATCTATTTCATGTGCGATATCTGACGCGATCAGCATGCCGGCAAGACTGATCTTCTTGATATCGTATTCGCAGGGCATGTTGATCATGGCATTATCAGGCTGCTGCACCTTGAACCGGACGCCAAGGATCCTTTTTTCCATATCACTTGTCCTGCTCTTCTCAATATAGGTGATAAGGTTCGTCGCTTCATTGGTCAGGACATTGGTAAACTTGACGCCAGCTTTATAGACCGGCACGACTTCGCCATTTTTCAGAGTTTTTGAGTGGCTGAGCACAGACCATACGATCTTTCCCCTCAGTGTCAGACTGCTGCTCTCGTAGTTCAGTTTAAGCGCATATTCCCGGTCAAGGGACAACCTCTGCGTCGTCGCAATAGCAGCGCCGTCCATGCTGATATTCAGGATATTGATATCAGACAGGTAGGCCATCTTGCCGTGGACGCTGTCAACCTCGTAGCGCCTGAACTTTCTGTTTTCCGAACTATCCTTTGCCATAGTATCTAAACTCTACCATGCCTCCCTCATCTTGTCCACCGGCAGCAGCATTGGGAACCATACGCTACCTGGTCAGCACGATCCCGGCATATCCGACAACACTGTCGTAATCGCCGCTCACATCTCCTGACGTCATATAATTAACAAGCCGCGCGTTCTTCGCTCCCAGCAGTTGCGCTGCAATAAGCATCACTGTTGCCGGAAGTACACCGCACATCGATATTCTCTCATGCATCACCGTATCATAGAGTCCGCGGGGATCAAAACCGAGTATCTTCTCTATCGCTTTCCTGTCCTTCTGACGCGCTGCCCTGTCAGATATATAATGACTCATATCAGAGCTCGCAAGGATCGTGACCGGATAATCCACCGAGCGAATTGCCTCAGCAATGCCCTCTGCAAGCCCTCTGCAGCTGTCATAAGATGCATTCATCACGGCAATGGGAACAATAGAGACCGCAGGAGAAAAAAAGGCAATAAAGGGAAGCTGCACCTCAAGGGAATGCTCGTACACATGAGCCTGTGAATCGCTCACCGCTAACGTGGTCCCCTGAAGTATCCTGCCTGCAAGTCTTCTGTCGATGTTGAAACTTCCGGTAGGAACCTCCCACGGTCCGTCATCCATAAGTGAAACCGCAGGGCCAAGGCCCGTGTGATTTGGCCCCAGCATAACAAACGTCTTTGGCATGGTAATAGAGGAGTAAACCTGCCCTGCGACAGATCCCGAATAGATGAGGCCGGCATGCGGGACCATAATACCGACAGCGTCCATGCGGGGCTGGTCCGGTACAACATACTGCCCAACCTGTTTCCTGAGTCCGGCCCCGGTGCCGTCATAGAATTTGCCTGCAACTGCCGGTGTGCGGTGCATTGCTAAAAAGTTTCTTCCATTTCCTGATATTCGACGTCAGTGGCATCGACAAACCGCGTGCAGTAAGCAAGGAAGGTGAGATTAACCTTGTCCGTGGGACCATTCCTCTGTTTTGCTATATCGATCACGATGCTTCCCCTGCCCTCTTTCTCGTCCTTTGCTTCTCGATAGAGGAACATGATTACGTCGGCATCCTGTTCGATTGCTCCGGACTCTCTGAGGTCAGCCAGCGTCGGGTTCTTATTGCTGCCGGTCCTCGTCTCAACACCTCGGTTCAACTGGCTCAGTGCAATGACCGGCACCTCAAGTTCCTTGGCAAGCGCTTTCAAAGAACGCGATATATCAGCGATCTCCTGCTCCCGCCGCTCAAACTTGCCGGTTCCTTTCATAAGCTGAAGATAGTCAATAATGATGAGGCTCAGGCCGTGCTGCTGCTTCAGCCTTCGCGCCTTGGCCCTCATCTCGAGCACCGAAAGACCGGACGAATCATCGATAAATATCTTGGACTCTGCAAGTTTGCCTGCAGCATTCGTCAGCTTGTTCCAGTCCTCCCGCTTATTGATGAATCCTTTTCTCACCTTGTTCGAATCCACTTTCGCCTCGGAACAGAGCATTCTCATCACCAGCTGCTCCTTCGCCATTTCAAGGCTGAAGATCGCGACAGGCTCGTTCATGCCTATGCCTACATGCTGAGCAATGTTCAGACAGAATGCGGTCTTACCCATGCCCGGCCTTCCGCCGATAATGATCAGATCTCCCTTCTGAAAGCCTGTGGTCAGGTCATCAATGTCCTTAAATCCTGACGGTACGCCTGTGATCGACTCTTTCCTGTCATACAGCCTTTCGATCGTCACAAAGGTGTCGGTTATCAAATCCTTCATGGGGTAGAAGGCGGTCTTTACCTTCCGGTCATGCAGGTGGAATATGGTCTTCTCGGCAAAATCGATCAGTTCATCAGCATCCTGCTCGCTTTCATAGACATTCTTCGCGATATCGGTAACTGAAGTGAGAAGCCCTCTGACAAGCGCCTTTTCTTTGATGATCCTGGCGTGATACCGCACATTGGCAGAGGTCGCGACGATAGATGCAAGGGAGGAGAGATACTGCAGCCCGCCGACAGCCTCAAGCTCTCCGCGGACCTTCATGAATTCGGTCAGGGTGATGATATCGACCGGCTCAGGTTTCCGCTGAAGGTCTGTCATGGCCTGATAGATCTTCTTGTGAGAGTCCCGATAGAAATCATCAGCCACGAGCATCTCCACCGCGGAGAAAAGCGCGTCATTATCAAGCAGAATGGCGCCCAGAACAGACTGCTCCGCTTCTATGCTTTGCGGGGGGACGCGGTCTTTCTGGATTTCAGAATCTCTCATTCAGAAACAACATGCACTTTTACCGGAGCTGAAACCTCCGCGTGAATCTTGATATGAACAACGTATTCGCCTATGCGCTTTATCGGTTCATCAATATGAATTTTTTTCTTGTCGATATCAAACCCCTGTGCAGCGAGGGCCTCGGCAATATCCATGCTTGTTACGCTGCCGAAGAGCTTCTCTTCCTCTCCAACCTTTGCCTTGATGACAAGCGTCAGCGCCGCAAGCTTTTCGGCAGACGCCTTCGAGGCATCCCGGATCTTGCCAGCCTTTTCCATGATGATCTTCTTGGTATGCTCAAGCTCCTTTATATTTTTTGTGCTTGCCTCTGCAGCAAGATTCTTGGGGATCAGATAGTTCCGTGCGTAACCGTCTGAAGCATTGACAACGTCACCCATATGACCAAGACCCTTTACATCATCTTTGAGAATTACTTTCATGATATGCATCTCCTTCGTATTTTTGTAATACGATACCACAATAATTACAAAAAATTCCTTGTCCCTCTCATGAGAAAAACTGCTTGAATTTACATGAATAGATTGTTTACAATCTATGAAACTGTATGGGAAATCAGCCTCGCAAAAGGAGGAAAACTATCAGTATATCTTTGATTATGGATTTTCGACTTTTCAAGTCACGCGGGATCATTCCATGTATAAATCTTTTCAACAACAAAAAGGAGGGTATTAAATGAGGAAGACAGACAGTAAATGGGCTAACCGTATCATTTTGCTCGTGGCTCTTCTGGCAGGGGCAGGCTTTATGACAGGCAGTGCAGAAGCAACAAACGGCTATTTTGCGCATGGATACAGCATTGAGAGCAAGGCACTGGGCGGCGCCGGAGTTGCGTTGCCACAGAGTTCACTTGATGCATCGGTAAACCCTGCGCTGATGGCTTTTGTGGGCAAACGTGCTGATATATCCCTCAGTATTTTTAATCCAAACAGGGAATATACTGTTGAGGGAAATCCTTCCGGCTTTCCGGGAACATTCGGCCTGGAGCCGGGGACGGTCAACAGTGACAGCAGCTATTTTCTTGTTCCTGCCATGGGTGCAAACTGGGTATTAAATAATACTACTTCAGTCGGCATTTCAGTATACGGCAATGGCGGTATGAACACCGACTACGACAAGAACACATTCTATGGGACAAGGCCGACTGGCGTTGATCTGATGCAGTTATTTGTCGTTCCGACTCTTTCGGTAAAAGTAGCGCCGAAGCACTCTTTCGGCTTCAGTCCGATTATCGCCTATCAGAGCTTTGAAGTGGTCGGCCTTCAGGCCTTTAGTGCTTTTTCAAGCAAGCCGAATGATCTTACCAATAACGGTCACGACCATGCTTTTGGATTGGGCGGCAGGATCGGTTACTATGGTGAGCTATTGCCCTCTCTGAGCGTAGGTGCATCATACCAGACAAAGATCTGGACGTCTAAATTTGACAAATATGCCGGGCTCTTTGCTGATCAGGGAGGCTTTGACATTCCGGCGAACTGGACGATCGGTATTGCCGTTAAACCGACTCCGGCATTGGCATTCCTCTTTGACGTTCAGAAGATCTACTACAGTGACATTGCCTCTATCAGCAATCCGATGATGCCGAATTTAATGACAACCACACTGGGCAGTAACGGCGGAGCAGGCTTTGGCTGGCATGACATGACTGTGTACAAGGCAGGCGTACAGTGGAAAAGCAGTGATGTCTGGACATGGAGAGCAGGCTATTCCTATGGCAAGCAGCCTATTCGCAGTGAAGATGTGATGTTTAACATCCTTGCTCCCGGCGTCATAGAGCAGCATGCAACGGTCGGTTTTACAAGAGCCATGTCAAAGACACAGGACCTCAGTTTTTCGCTTGTGCATGCGTTCTCAAAGTCCGTCAGCGGACCTAACCCAATGGAAGTTCCCTCACTGCAGGAATTACGCATAAAGATGAACCAGTGGGAAGCAACGGTAGGATACACCTGGAAATTCTAGGCTAAAGACCTATTCAACTGCTGTTAAAGGGGCCCGGGGTTCAATGCCCGGGCCCCTTTCTATTTAATACTTACCGGGACCGGGATAAAGGTCAGAACAAAGATAACCAGTGCAATGAACCCTACCGCCTTACGCCTTGGATCGAGCGGCATATCAGGAAAGAGGATAGGCGGATGCTTTGTGCCAAGAAAGAAGAGCAGTAAAGCCCATACCAGCCAGCCCTGAAAAAAATAGCCGAGCAGGACAAGCAGTCCGATCATGAACTTTGAGAACGACCCGTGCCTTTCTCCTAAAACAGCGTACGCAATATGACCGCCGTCAAGCTGACCGGCCGGGATCAGATTCAGTGAAGTGACAAAAAAACCGATCCAGCCTGCAAAGGCAACGGGGTGCAGGTAAACTTCATAGGTATCGGGAATAGAGCCTATGACGACCTTTGACAGCGCGATAAACAGGAGGGAATCTCCCAACACTATCATCTCGCCTGTCTGACGGGGCATTGCATGCACTTCTGAATAATGCAGACCAATAACAACGGCGACGATAGAGACCAGGAAGCCGGCGATCGGCCCTGATGCGCCGATATCCATAAGCGCATTTTTCGTGGTTATGGCTGAGCGCATTTTGATAAAGGCACCGAGCGTTCCGAACAGGGAAAGCGGGGGAGGCACAGGTATGAAGTAGGGAAGCGATGCATCAATACCATGATGACGTGACGTTATATAGTGAGCAAACTCATGGACCAAAAGTATCGAAAGCAGCGTAAGGGAAAACGGCAGCCCTCGCAGAATGTCCTGAGGTTCTTTCAGCAGATCGACACCGGCATGGATGGCCCCGACCACAAGCGTTGAAGCAAATGTGAGAAGGAAAAGCACAAGATTAAGAAGCGGCGATCGCCTCATGCAACAACAGTTCCCTGCAGGTCATAGTCAAATGCCTGATCGATCCTGACCTGGACAAATTCATGTCTGTCAAAATCTGATCCCTTTATAAACACGACCCCGTCTATTTCAGGCGCCTGGGAATAGATCCGTGCAATCCCGACCCCGTCATCGATCTCATCCACAATCGCTCTGAAAGTCCTTCCGACAAGCCTCTGGTTCCTTTCAAGAGAGATCGCTGACTGCGCCTCCATGATCCTGTCGCGCCGCTTCATCCGGATATGTTTCGGCACCTGACCCTTCAGCCCATAAGCAGCACTTCCCTCTTCCCGCGAATAGGTAAAGACACCAAGCATGTCCAATTTCACGCGCCGGACAAAAGCAAGCATGGCTGCAAAATCCTTTTCTGTCTCCTGGGGAAACCCGGTGATCAGGGTGCTCCTGAGTGCCACATCCGGCACGATATCCCTGATCTTCTGTATCAGTTTCTCGTAATAGTCGCTGCCGCCGCCGCGCTTCATCAGACTGAGGATCTTCTGTTCTGTGTGTTGAAGCGGTATATCAAGATAGTTGCAGATCTTCTCCTCTGATCTTATCGTTTCGAGGAGCTCATCCGTAATTGCGGTGGGATAGAGATAGAGAAGACGAATCCAGAAATCTCCGTTGATCGAGGCTATATCCTTTAAAAGCCTGGAGAGATCGTAATGGAGAAGATCGCTGCCATAGGCTGTAATGTCCTGGGCAACAATGATCAGTTCACGCCGCCCTGCCCTGATAAGGGCCTCAGCCTCTTTCAGGATCTCCTCAGGCATTCTGCTCCTGAAGCTGCCGCGGATATCCGGAATAACACAGTACGAGCAGCCCCTGTCACAGCCCTCCGCTATCTTGAGATATGCATAGGCCGTATCAGTGAGCCGAATATTCGTTTCTGCAGGAGCAGTGGCAGGCACTACACTGGCACAGTAATCAACGATCTTGTCATCATCGCCTACACCGTACAGAACATCGATCTCCGGGATCTCTTTTTTCAGGTCTTCGCCAAAGCGCTTGGCAAGGCATCCGAAGACCACAAGCTTCTTGTTCCCGGCCTCCTTGCCCGCTGCCAGCCTTAGTATCTCTTCTATCGACTCCTGTTTTGCCGCATCAATAAATCCACAGGTGTTGATCAGCAGGAGGTCTGCAGACTCACTATGTTCCGTGTAGGATAAACCCTTTGAGGCAAGCTTCATCAGAAGGTTTTCCGAATCGACAAGGTTCTTCGGACAGCCAAGACTTACCAGGGAGATCTTAGGCACGGCTCTTCTTCACCGTTCTGTAGACGACAGCGTAACTCAGCAGCGCAGATACTGAGCCAAGGACCGTTGTACCCAGGAGAAATGGCATGAGAAGAGGCCCCAGCGTGTGAAGCAGTTCTTTCATGGACAGATGCGCCCAGTCAATATCCGGGATGATATGATTCAGGGAGAGGATCTTAGCGCCGATCCATATGCCAAACGAATAGATCGGTACAATGGTCCAGGGATTGGTCACGTAAATGCCGACAATACTCACAAACTTATTCAGCCTGAAGGCCCATGCCACCAGAAGACCGAGGACGGTATGCAGCCCAATAAGCGGGGACATCCCGATGAATACGCCGACAGAAAATGCCAGCGCAATTCTGTGCGGTGACTCCCTAATAGTGAGGATCTGCCTGAACTTATCCCTGAGATGAGAAATGCTGATACCCCCGCGCAGAGACTTTTATTTTTTTCCCCTTATCGTCAATCACCGAGATTCCCGAATGCGTGATCTCCCCGATACAAAAAGCTTTTACCGCAGAAGCTGCGGGGGCCGTAAAAAGAAGCTCATAATCCTCGCCGCCGCTCAATGCCAGCTCAAGAGCCGGGACCCCCAACCATGCAGATGTCTCCCTCATCTCGTCTGAAAGAGGTATGTCCATGGCCCTGATCCTGGCGCCGACCCCACTGTCCCTGCAGAGCCGTGAGAGATCGATCAGAAGACCGTCGCTGATATCGATCATTGCCGTGGCAGTGGATGAGATTTTTTTCGGATCTCTGGCTAACGGCATAAGATGCCTCCGCAGCAGCGGAGCGGCAACATCCCATGCCACAGGCAGTCCCTTTCTTGCGGATTTAGAAAAATCGATCGTCCTTCGGATCTTCTTCAATAGTGCCAATCCGCATGCTGAATCACCGAGCGGACCGGTCACGTAGATCCCGTCACCAATCCCGGCCCCTTTCCGTTTTAGAACCTTTTCCGCACTTCCAACCGCAGTGAGAGAAAGCATGATCCTGTCAGCAGACGATATATCACCGCCGATAAGGCTTATGCCGTACGTTTTCAGCGCTTCCTCAATGCCGTCGAAGAACTGATCAAAAAAATTCATACGACTGTTTCCGTGCGCTGAGAAGTTCAGAAGAACATATTGAGGCATGCCGCCCATGGCAAAGATATCGCTGACATTTACGGAAACCAGCTTAAAACCTAACTGAAAGGGTGTTGTCCAGGAAAGGTCAAAATGCACTCCTTCCACCATCATGTCCGTGGTAAGGAGGACATTCTTTCCGGCCTTGATCACAGCGGCATCGTCACCAATGCCGACCATAACGCCCGGGAACCTCTTTCCAAAGCGCTTTCTGAGAATCTCCAGGAGAGAGAGCTCGCCGGCCTGAGACAGTTTCATGATAGCGGGATCAGGATTTTTTCTTGGCCTTGAGAGCCGCTTTCAATACCTGATCCATGGTCTCGGCAAAGATGAACTCCATGTCCTTCTTGATATACTTCGGGATATCTTCAAGGTCCTTCTTGTTCCGCTTCGGAAGGATGATCTTCATGATGCCCATGCGCTTGGCTGCCAGGGTCTTTTCCTTCAAACCGCCGATCGGCAGCACCCTGCCCCTGAGCGTCACTTCGCCGGTCATCGCAATATTCTTGTTCACCGGCCTGCCGTTAAAAACAGATGCTATGGCAGTAGCTATCGTGATACCGGCGGAAGGACCGTCCTTCGGGATCGCGCCGGCAGGCACATGAATGTGAACATCGGTCTTTGAAAAGATGTCATCCTTGATGCCGAGAGACCTGGCCGTTGACCTGACATAGCTGAGCGCTGCCTGCGCGGATTCCTTCATGACATCGCCCAACTGTCCGGTAAGCGTAAGATTGCCCCTGCCCTTCATGGTGGTAGCCTCTATATAGATGATGTCTCCGCCGGCCTCTGTCCAGGCAAGACCTGTCGAGACGCCGACCTCGTCCTTCGCCATCTCCTCTTCAGGCAGGTACTTCTGCACACCGAGAAAGCCCTGAAGATTCTTGGCGGTCACAATAAACTTCCTTTCTTTGCCTTCAGCGATCCTTTTCGCCACCTTCCGGCAGAGATTGGCTATCTCACGCTCAAGATTGCGGACACCTGCCTCACGGGTATACTGTGCGATCAGCAGGTTCAGCGCCTGGTCCGTGATCGAGAGGATCGTGCTGGTTAGACCATGCTCTTCAAGCTGCTTTGGCAGCAGATATTTTTTTGCAATGCCGAGCTTCTCCTCTGTGGTATACCCCGAGAGATATATTATCTCCATCCTGTCCCTGAGGGGGCCCGGGATGGTATCAGCAAGATTGCCCGTTGTGATGAACATGACATTGCTCAGATCAAACGGCACCGAGAGGTAATGATCGGCAAAAGCGAAGTTCTGCTCAGGGTCGAGCACCTCAAGCAGCGCTGATGAGGGATCTCCGCGATAATCCATACCGATCTTGTCGATCTCATCAAGCATAAAAACCGGATTGTTCGTGCCTGCAGTCTTGATCCCCTGGATGATCCTTCCCGGCAGTGCACCGACATAGGTGCGTCTGTGGCCCCGGATCTCCGCCTCGTCGCGAACACCGCCCAGAGACATGCGCACGAACTCTCTGCCCAATGAGCGGGCAATAGATCTGCCCAACGACGTCTTTCCGACGCCGGGAGGTCCGATAAAACAGATGATCGGTCCTTTCATCTTCTCCTTGAGTTTGCGTACACTGAGATATTCGAGGATCCTCTCCTTCACCTTTTCGAGGTCATAATGATCGTCATTGAGGACCTTCTTTGCTGCCTTGATGTCAAGATTGTCCTTGGTGCTCTTGGCCCAGGGGATCTCCACAAGCCAGTCCAGATAGGTTCTGATCGTCGCAGCTTCCGCGCTGTCAGGGTGCATCTTCTCGATCCTCTTCAGCTGCTTCTCTGCTTCCTTCAGAACCTTTTCAGGCATTTTTGCTTCTTCAATCTTCTGCCTGAACTCCCTGATCTCTTCGGCCCGCTCGTCAATATCACCGAGCTCCTTCTGTATGGCCTTGAGCTGTTCCCTCAGGAAGTATTCGCGCTGCGTCTTGTCGATCTCTCCTCTGGCCTCAGACTGAATCTTCTGCTGCACGATCAGCAGTTCGATCTCATGGCCGAGAATGTCGCTCACCCGCTTCAGTTTCTTTACCGGATCTGTAAGCTCCAGTATTTCCTGTGCCTGCTCTGTTTTCAGGCCAAGGTTGGATGCGACAAGGTCTGCGAGCCTTCCCGGCTCGTCGAGGTTCTCGATCACGACCATAATATCAGGGAGTATGGTCTTGCCGTAAGAAACTGCCTTGTCCAGCTGCTCCTTGACCGTTCGTATCTGGGCCTCTTCCTCGATAGTGACCTTTTCCGGTTTCATATCCTCGATCTTGGAGATCTCAGCTTCCATATACGGCGTTGCGCGAAGAAACTTCTTCACCTTTGCCTTTGAGAGGCCCTGCACCAGGATCTTCACCCTGCCGTCCGGCAGCTTGAGCATCCTCATGATCATGCCGACCGTCCCGCTCTCATACAGGTCGGTAGCAGCAGGATTTTCGATGCTCATATCCCTCTGTGTAAGCAGGAGGATCATCCTGCTTTCGGCAAGGGCCTGTTCAATAGCCTTTATGGACATCTCCCTGCCGACGAAAAGGGGAATGATCATATAGGGGAAAACCACGATATCCCTGACCGGCAGGACCGGAATGATCTCCGGGATCTCGGTCTCTTTATCGTTATCTTTTTCTTTCTCCGCCATTGCTTCTCCTTATCTGTTCCTTGAATTAATGTTTGAGCTTCTTCGCAACTTCCAGCAGATACTTTCCGAAATCCTTTGCAAGCTCCTTATTTTTGAGGGCAAAGTCCACGGTCGCCTTAAGATAACCAAGCTTGTCGCCCGCATCATACCGGCGCCCCTCAAAAAGATACCCGTATACCGGCCTCTTCTGCAGGAGCAGATTGATCGCATCCGTTAACTGGATCTCCCCGCCTTTGCCCGGCCTGGCTTTAGCGAGGATATCAAATATGTCAGGGGTCAGGATATACCGCCCGATAATAGCCATATTGGACGGCGCTTTTTCAGGATCGGGTTTTTCAACAAGACTGTTGATTCTGAAGACATTGTCCCGCTCCTTCGTGCCGCTGATAATGCCATAACGATTGACCTCATTGGTCGGCACCCTCTCAAGCGCAAGGATCGGGCTCTTGAGCTTCCGGTATAGTTTGATCATGTCGGGAAGCAGCGTCTCTTCAGGAGGGATGATATCATCGCTCAGAATGACGGCAAAGGGTTCATCCTTTACAAAGGGCTTGGCGCAGAGGATGGCATGGCCGAGGCCGAGCGCATACCCCTGCCTGATATAGGCAATATTGATCTCGCTGAGTCTGTTGATCTCCTCAAGGAGCTTTTCCTTGCCGCTCTTCTTCAGCTTATCCTCAAGCTCAAAGGCATAGTCAAAATGGTCCTCGATATTTCTCTTATGCTTGCCGGTAATGATAATAAATTCGGATATTTCACAGGCTATCGCCTCTTCAATGCCGTATTGGATCATCGGCTTGTCCACGATCGGCAGCATCTCCTTGGGAGACGCCTTGGTTGCAGGCAGAAACCGCGTGCCGAGACCGGCAGCAGGGAATATCGCCTTTTTTATATCATCAGACATATATCTACCTCACAGAGAAATTTCTTCATTATACCACAGATGAACAGGGGGATTTGGCCAGGTTTTCAGGTAGAACTCCGGTGCGCCCTGAGCTCATTGATCCTCACAGGGAATAACTTCAGGGTTCCCCTGTAACTGCTCACTATTACAGGGCAAGGTGTTGGTACCGAAGACCGGACTCGAACCGGTACGAGGTTGCCCCCGAGGGATTTTAAGTCCCTTGTGTCTGCCAATTCCACCACTCCGGCAAAGCAGGTAGGAAAGTTTGTAATGCTATCACAAAAAACGGCATGCTGTCAAAATGGATTATAACCGAAAAAGGCCTGATTTTCTCGGCCTTTGGAGAGTGTTTTTATCGTGCATACCGCTATTTTTTTATCGTTATCCTGCTGATACCGTCCTCTTCGCTGATATCGACCAACTCCAGCTTCAGCCTCTGCACAAGATAGACAACGTCGGTCTTTGCCGCAGCATCTTTGGTGCTGACTTCAAGCAATTGACCGGGCTGCATGCTGTCGATCGCCTTTTTGGTCTTCAGCACCGGCAGGGGACAGGGCAGACTTGTAACATCGAGAACAACGTCCGGCATTATGTCTGTTTCAGCGTTCTTCTTTAAGGAGCTTGTATTCAATACCGTCGACGATAGCCTGGTAGGACGCCTCAATGATATTTTCAGATACTCCGACCGTGCCCCAGCGGTTATCTTTATCTCCCGATTCAACAAGAACGCGAACCCGTGCAGTAGTGCCCTTGCCGGCAGTGAGTACGCGGACCTTGTAGTCGAGGAGCTTCACATCCCTGAGCGTGGGATAGAATTTCTCCAGCGCCTTGCGGAGCGCATTGTCAAGTGCATTGACCGGGCCCCTGCCTGTGGCAGCAGTGTGTTCCGTATGACCGCTCACCTTCACCATGATCGTCGCCTCGCTCAGCGGCTCCTCACCTTCTTTTCTCTTCTCAATGATCACCCTGAAGCCGATCAGGTCGAAGAACCGTTTATGAAGACCGAGCGCCTTCTTCATGAGCAGTTCAAAAGAAGCCTCTGCCCCCTCGAACTGAAAACCCTGGCTCTCAAGATCCTTGAGCTGTGTAATGATGTCCTGAAGCTGCGTTGATTCACTGGTGAGCCTGATGCCGCATTCTTCTGCCTTTCGCAGGATATTCGCCCGCCCGGCAAGATCAGATATGAGAATGCGCTGCGAATTACCTACAAGCTCCGGCCTGATATGCTCATAGGTCTCGGGACGCTTGCGTATGGCGCTCACGTGCATGCCCGCCTTATGCGCAAACGCGCTGTCGCCGGTGTACGGCTGGCGCTTGAAATGTCTGAGGTTGGCGATCTCGGTCACAAACCGGGACACGTCCCGAAGCTTTGCAAGCTGATCGTCGCTGATACAGCGCATGCCGAGCTTGACCTGAATATTCGGAATGATCGATATAAGGTTCGCATTGCCGCAGCGCTCGCCAAGGCCGTTGATCGTGCCCTGCACCTGAGTCACGCCCTCTTCAACAGAAACGATCGAGTTGGCGACCGCGCAGTCACTGTCATTATGCACATGAATGCCGAGGGGAGCAGTGCAATGCTTCTTCATCTTTCTGACAATCTCTTTGATAAGCGTCGGCGTGCAGCCGCCATTCGTATCACAGAGCACCAGACAGTCTGCGCCCGCATCCTGGGCAGCATCGAGGCATTTCAGCGCATAGTCAGGGTTAGTCCTGTACCCGTCAAAAAAATGCTCTGCGTCAAAGAAGACCTTGTCAGCATGTTTTTTCAGATAGGCTACGGAATCAAAAATAATCTCCAGATTCTCTTTAAGCGGGACTTTCAGTGCCTCTCTGACATGGAAGTCCCAGGTCTTTCCGAAAATGGTTATGACCGGGGTCTTTGCATCCAGAAGGGCCTTGAGTGTTTCATCCCTGGAGGCTTTTTTCTTTGGCCGGTGCGTGCTGCCAAAGGCAACCAGCTTTGCATTGACCAGTTTTAATTTCGCCGCTTTCTTGAAATAATCAATGTCACGGGGATTTGATCCGGGATACCCTCCCTCGATGAACTGAACACCGAGATCGTCAAGCCTCTCGGTAATCCTGAGCTTGTCCTCCAGGGAAAAAGAGACATCCTCTGACTGGGCGCCGTCCCTCAATGTGGTATCGTATATTTCGATTTTGCGCATAAGAATTATGTATCCAGAATCCTGGATTCAACCTGTCTACGCTGATTGCTGACCGCTGATGGCCGAAAGCTCATATACATTATCCTGCAAGTCCGAATGCCTCGTGAAGCACCCGGACAGCAAGTTCGGTATATTTCAGGTCTATGACACACGAAACCTTGATCTCGGATGTGCTGATCATGGCAATATTGATGTTATTCGCAGCAAGGGTCTGAAACATCTTCGAGGCAACACCGGAATGCGTCCTCATGCCGACACCGATGACAGAGATCTTGCTGATGTCTTCCCTCTTGTCAACACGCTCTGCACCCAGCGCCTTTGCAATGGCCTCTGAGACCTCAAGGGCCTTGCGTGTATCGGTCTTGGGCACGGTAAAGGAAATATCTGCAAACTTCCCGTCGCTGCTCACATTCTGCACGATCATGTCAACCACGATATTCGAAGCTGCTATGGCCTCGAAAAGCTTTGCAGCAATGCCCGGCCTGTCAGGCACGTTCACGATCGTGACCTTCGCCTGGTTCTTGTCGTATGCAATGCCTGAAACAAAAACATTCTCCATATCCCTATCCTCCTCAACAACCAGTGTTCCCGGATTATCATTAAAGCTGGACCGGACAACAACAGGCACCTTATATTTCATTGCAAATTCAACGGAGCGCGTCTGCAGGACCTTTGCGCCGAGACTTGCAAGCTCAAGCATCTCTTCGTAGGATATTTTGTCGAGCTTGCGCGCTTCAGGCACGATGTTCGGGTCGGTCGTATAGACGCCGTCAACATCTGTATAGATCTCGCAAAGATCAGCATTGATGGCAGAAGCGATCGCAACAGCAGAAAGATCAGACCCGCCTCTGCCAAGAGTGGTAACGTCCTCGTTCGGAGTAATTCCCTGAAACCCGGCGAGCACCACCACAAACCCCTCGTCCAGCGCCTTACTGATCCGCTCCCCGTTGATCCGCTCGATCTTCGCCTTTGTATGGACCGCGTCCGTAACAATGCCTGCCTGACGTCCGGTAAAAGACTTTGCCTTATGGCCCAGTGCATCGATTGCCATGGCGGTAAGCGCACTGGTAACGCGCTCGCCTGACGACAGGAGCATATCGAGTTCGCGCTCTGCAGGCGTTGCTGATAATTGATTCGCAAGACCGATAAGCTTGTCCGTCTCGCCCGACATGGCAGAGACTACCACAACAACCTGGTTGCCTGCCTGAACTGTTCTTGCAACACGGTTGGCAACATTCTTGATCCTTTCTATGTTGCCGACCGAGGTGCCGCCATATTTTTGAACTATGAGTGCCACTCTCTCCTCCACCTGTCCATTCCAGGACGCATTCAAACGCAAACTGCGTTGGCTTCGTCGTCAGCTCCTCAACATACCATTCAGTATGCCTGCGTCGCTTCCTTCTTGCCGCCTTGTTATCATTTTGAATGCGTCCTGGAATAAGAATCTTAACAAGACCAAGTTATCCTTTGATAAAAAAGTCCATCAGTTTATATCCTTCTTCAAAAACCATAATGTCATCTCTCTCCGTAATAGCCTCGTCATAGGCATGCACCGCATTATTCTTCTGAGCCCGGCTGTCATAGAGCATAAACGGAACAGGCTCTGCCGAATGGGTCCTGAGCTCTACCGGCGTCGCATGGTCAGGAAGCACAAGGATCCGGTATGTATCAAAGGCCTTCATCCCCTCCAGAACAGCCCCTACGATAAACCTGTCAAAATCCTCAATGGCCCGGACCTTATCCTTGCATTTTCCGGAGTGGCCTGCCTCGTCAGGGGCCTCGACATGCAGGTACACAAAATCTACCTGCTTCAATGCCTCGATCGTGGCATCAGCCTTTCCCTGATAATTGGTATCAAGATATCCGGTCATACCCGGGACCTCGAGAATTCTGAATCCTGCATAGATGCCAAGCCCCTTGGTCAGATCAACCGCAGAGACAAGAGCGCCGCTGATGCCGTATTTTTCCTGAAAGGTCGGCATCTGAGGTCTTTTGCCCTGCCCCCAGAGCCAGACACTGTTGCCCGGGTTCTTCCCTTCCCTGACCCTGTTCCTGTTCACGGGATGGCTCTCAAGAATATCAACAGAATCCATCATGATCTTCCTGATCACCTCTTCGCCCCTGCCGACCGGAAGATAATCGATGATCTCCTTGCCGAGCATATCATGGGGAGGGACACATTCGATCTCGACTGATCCTTCAGCCCAGACCATCAGATGGCGGTAACTGACCCCGGGATAAAACGCGATCTTCCCGGTGCCGAGCTGACCGCTCACCTCTTTGATCAATTCCGCCGCTTCACCTGAAGAGATATGGCCGCTGCTGTAATCTTCCATCACTGCACTGGTCCTGTCCCGGTTGAACTTGAGCGTAACAAGATTGCACCTGAAGGCAACATCGTCCTTCCCAAGTTCAACACCGATGCTGGCCGCTTCAAGCGGGGCCCTGCCGGAATAATATTTGGCAGGGTCGTACCCGAGGATGCTCAGGTTGGCAACATCAGAGCCCGGGTGCATGCTTTCCGGAACAGTTCGCACCTTCCCCAGGCTGCTTGTCGCAGCAAGCCGGTCCATGTTCGGCGTATAGGCCTTCTGCAGCGGCGTCTTACCGCCAAGCTCCGCCAGGGGCCTGTCAGCCATGCCATCTCCAACGATCACAATATATTTCACAGGAATTCCTTGCTCTGCCGGAACTACTCGATGACGTCGCCTACAGCCATCTCGACCTCGATGCCTTTTTCCTTCAGAAAAGCTATGCCGCGATCGAGATCATCCTGGGCTCCCTCGAGCTCAAGCACCATCTCTCCTACTGTTTCCGTGATCCTGGCCCGTCTGATATTCGGCATAACATTGAACTGCTTTGCCATAGAGAAGATAACCGGCTCCTTGATAAGGTTCTGCGGAAAGGTCAGCTTCACGCGTGATTTCATCATAGACTCCTAACAGGCTCCGCCTGCGATGGCCGGGACAATGGAGACCTCGTCGCCGTCCTTGACGGGCGTCTCTTCAGCATTCAGGAACCGTATATCCTCATCATTAAGATAGATGTTGACGAACCTGCGGATCTTGCCATTCTCTGAGACCCTTTCTGCAAGACCGGGGTAAGCCTTGTCAAGTTCGTTCACCAATGCAATGATCGTTCCTGCGTTTCCGTCGACCTCTTCCTTTCCCTGTGTCAGTTTCTGCAGCGGTGTGGGTATTCTTACTTTCACTGCCATATCACGTCCCTCCTTGTTATTGGGCGTTGTTTATTTTTTCGAGCACTTCCTCGAATGAGGCGAGGCTCGGCTTTATATAGTGCGGCAATGTCGTCTGTCCCTGCAGCGCTTCCTGGGTCTTCAGCCCGTTTCCGGTAATGCAGATGACCGTCATCTCGTCGCGCTTTATCTTTCCGCTTGCGATCAGTTTTCGGGTCGCTGCCAGGGTCACGCCACCTGCCGTCTCGGCAAAGATACCCTCGGTCCTTGCGAGAAGCTTTATGGCATCGATGATCTCCTGATCAGAAACATCCTCAGCATGTCCGCCCGTCTCCCTGATCACCTGGGACGCATAAAAACCGTCCGCAGGATTGCCGATGGCGAGCGATTTTGCGATCGTGTTCGGCTTCACCGGCCGGATGATGTCCGTGCCGGCCTTGACCGCAGCAGCAATGGGGTTGCAGCCTGCTGCCTGAGAGCCGAAGATCTTCGTATCAAGCTCCTTCAGGATGCCTATTTCCTTGAACTCCTTGAGCGCCTTCCATACCTTGGTCAGAAGCGAACCGCTTGCACAGGGCACAACAATATTGTCAGGAGCCTTCCATCCAAGCTGTTCTGCGATCTCAAAACCGATCGTCTTTGACCCCTCTGCATAGAATGGCCTGATATTGATATTCACAAATGCCCAGCGGTATTTGTTCGCAACCTCGCTGCAGAGCCTGTTCACGTCATCGTAATTGCCGTCAACCGCTATGAGATTCGGTTCGTACACAAGAGATGCCACGATCTTGCTGGCCTCAAGCGTTGCCGGAATAAAAATGAAACGGTTGAAGCCTGCGCGCGCGCCATGAGCAGATACGGAATGGGCAAGGTTGCCGGTGGATGCGCAGGCAACCGTATCGAACCTGAACTCCTTTGCCTTGGTAAGCGCAACCGCAACAACGCGGTCCTTGAATGAAAGTGTAGGATGGACAACCGTGTCGTCCTTGATATAGAGCGCATCAAGGCCGAGCGTCTTTGCAAGCCTGTCTGCCTTAATGAGCGGTGTGAACCCGGAATTGAGGCCAACCTGAGGCTCGCCGTCTATGGGGAGGAGTTCCCGGTAGCGCCAGAGGTTTTCCGGACGCTGCTCGATCTTTTTTCTCGTTATCGCCGCGGCTATGCCCGCGTAGTCATAGGCGACTTCAAGCGGGCCAAAACAGAACTCACAGACATAAATAGGGTCAACCGGATATTCCCTGCCGCATTCCCTGCATTTTAGTCCTTTTACATGTCCCATCTCCTGCACCTCTCCTGCTTAAAGTCCTTTATTTTACTGCAAACAAAGAATAATTGAAAGTATCAAGAAAGCTTCTCAGAACGGCTCAGAACAGCTGACCTTACACCAAATTCAGCCCTGCAAATACTGCGGTTCTGCTCCCAAGCCGCTTCAGGATCGCTGCCGCCGTTTCGCCTCATCCCAGAGCGCATCCATTTCTGCAAGGCTCATGTCAGAGAGCTTATCACCGTTTTCAGCCGCAGCCATCTCGATATACCGGAAGCGGGATATGAATTTGCTGATCGTTTTTCTGAGCGCCTCTTCAGGATTCACTCCAATAAAACGGGAGATATTCACGATCATGAAGAGGATATCGCCAAGTTCGTCCTCGATCGGAGCTTCCTTCCTCTCTTTCACGGCCTGCTTGAATTCGCTCACCTCTTCGTCCAGCTTCAAAAGGACATCGTCGATCTTTTCCCAGTCAAAGCCGACCTTCGCAGCCCGGTCCTGGAGCTTTTTGGCACGCAGAAGCGCCGGCATGGTCTTTGGTATGCCTTCCAGTATCGACTCTTTCTGCTTGCCTTCCCTTTTCTTGTGCTCGTCCCATTTGACCAAAACCTCTTCTGATGTTCTGATGTCCGAGTCACCGAACACATGAGGATGACGGGAGATCATTTTCTTTGCTATGCCGTCAATGACATCTTCAAGCCTGAACTCGCCATTCTCTTCTGCTATCCGGCTCTGGAACACGATCTGGAACAGGAGATCGCCTAATTCCTCTTTCACCTCATCGGGGGTTTTCTGATCGATGGCATCAATCACCTCGTATGCCTCTTCAATAATAAAGGGCTTGAGCGATTCCCGCGTCTGTTCCTTGTCCCAGGGACAGCCCTTCTCACTCCTCAGCGCAGCCATGATCTTTACCAGTTCTTCAAGGTTCATAGGGTCTTATGATATCACAATAGTACAGATTTGCCCCCGAATGCCCTACAATATCCCATGGCCGAATTTCTTTACATCCATATTCCGTTCTGCGCAAGAAAGTGTGTGTATTGCGACTTTCTCTCGATCCCTTATGACGAGTCCCTCGCAGAGCACTATACCCACGCACTCTGCAGGGAACTGGATCTGAAAAAAGGTCTTGCCGACACACTGAAAACAATCTTCTTCGGCGGCGGCACGCCGACAATCCTTTCCGAAAACTGCTTTCATGATATCTTCAATCGGATCAGGGAGAACTACATTTTTGCACCTTCAGCAGAGATAACGGTTGAAGCAAATCCCGGGACCTTAACAGAAAGAAAGGTCACTGCCCTCGTCAACCTCGGTGTCAACCGGCTGAGCCTTGGGGTTCAATCCTTTCAGAACGAAGAACTTAAAACCCTCGGGAGGATCCATGACGCAGATGAGGCAATACGGTCTGCAGAAATGATCAGCGCTGCAGGCATCGAAAACTTCTCCCTTGATCTTATATACGGCATCCCGGGACAGAACATGCAAACATGGAAGCATACTTTACAGCAGGCTGTCGCCCTTTCTCCAAAACATATATCCGCATATGAGCTGACACCAGAGCCGGGGACGCAGCTGAAGAGATTCATTGAGGCAGGAGATCTGAAAATGCCTGATGAAGAGACGATCCTTGAGATGTCCGACCTCACAATCGATATGCTTGCGCAGGCAGGATATGAACAGTATGAGATATCGAACTATGCCCGGCCCGGCTATCGCTGCACTCACAATATGAACTACTGGGACCGCGGCGACTATATTGGTATCGGCGCCGGCGCCCATGGCTTCATCAGGGGATTCCGGACAAGCAATACCCGCGATATCAAAGACTACATCGGGAAGCTGCAACTGGATATTATTCCAGAGATCGAGAAGACCGAGATATCGTGTGAAGATGCACTCAGGGAGTTTATCTTTCTCGGTCTGCGGAAAGCTGAAGGTATCCGCCTCTCAGATGCCGCAGATCTTGAGCTCAAGCTTCATGACGCCGGAGCTGATATGGTCAGAGATGGTTTTGCGGCGATCACAAAGACCCATTTCCGCCTTACCGGAAAAGGTCGTTATATCGCAAATACCCTAATCGTCCAACTCCTTGAGAACCTGGATCTTTGATTATGCGTGGATCTTCTTCAAAAGCCAGGCCATATTCTGGCCAAGGTGTCTGAATGTCGTAACACCTTCTTCGTCCTTCAGGACCTCTCCGGGGTTTCTGCCCTGGCCTATGCTCCAGTAGCTCGAACCGGGGATGATCATATGGCTGATGCCAAAAAAGTAGTTGATGCTTGAGTATACATCTGTCCCTCCGGCACGCCTGAACGACACAACAGCGCTCCCTACTTTTCGCTTAAAGAGATGATCGTTTGCCCTGGCAACAAGACCGGCACGGTCAATGAGAGCCTTCACCTCGGTCGAGACGTTCGCAAAATAGGTCGGGGAACCGATAAGGATCCCATCCGCGCTGATCATCTTCTCGACGAATGTATTGAGTTCATCTGTCTGAATGCAGCGTTTGTTCTTCAGCTCAAAGCATTTGTAACAGGCTTTGCAGCCTTTGATGTCTGTGCCGCCCAGCTGAAGGTACTCTGTCTCGATCCCTTCCTTCTGCAGTTCCTCAAAAACAATGTTGATCGCATCTCGGGTATTTCCTTCTTTTCTCGGACTACCGTTCAAGGCCACTACTTTCATGGCATTACTCCTTTTTGAGAATATTATTAAGCGTTTCCTGATCTTTTGGAATAGCGGTGAAAATCAACACCGATAAGCCTTGCAGCAGATCTCCACCGCTCTGCCGGCTTTACCGAGAAGATGATATCCTCTGCCATCGGCACAACGAGCCAGCTGTCTGTCATGAGCTCTTCCTCTATCTGATTGGCGCCCCACCCTGAGTGGCCGAGCGAGAAGAGATAGCTGTCAGGCCCCTTGCCGTTCAGAATGTCCTGAAGCAGTTCCCGGGATGATGACACACCGATATTCTTCGTTATCTTCAGCAAACCGTATTTTTTCCTGAACGGGGCATAAATGATATAGCCCTGTTCGGGCTGAACGGGACCACCATAATATACCGGCATGTCAACCGGACCCTTTTTAAGGTCGAATCTGAAGGCAAGCGACTGAAAACTTTCGGTGAGCACCCTGTTGACCACGATACCAAAGGCCCCGTTATCCGTATGGTCGCACATCAGCACAACAGACTGGCTGAAATGCGGATCATCCAGGCCTGGCGAGGCTATCAGGAAATTACCTGCGAGACTATGCATCTTCATATTCTGCATCCACTCCGGCACTACTATAACACATATGTTTCTCCTGTAATTCTTGAAAAGATACCTTACTTTACAGTAATATTCAACCCATGCAGAAACTTCTGAAAAGCCTGGTTCAAAAGAACAGATCAAAGATCGTGCTCGTGGTTCTTGACGGCCTCGGCGGCCTTCCTGTCAACGGAAGGACCGAACTTGAGACCGCGTCAACACCGAACATGGACAGCCTCGCCCGGGCATCGGCCTGCGGCCTGCATACGCCTGTTGCACCGGGCATCACACCCGGCAGCGGCCCCGGCCACCTCTCTCTTTTCGGCTATGATCCGCTTGAGTTTCAGATCGGCAGAGGAATACTGGAGGCGCTCGGTCTTGGTATCGAGATCAGGAGAACTGATGTGGCGGTAAGATGCAACTATGCGACCATCAGGGATGGGCTGATTATTGACCGGAGAGCAGGAAGAATACCGACTGACCAGAGCAGAAAACTGACTGAACGGCTGCAGAAAGAGATCACAAGGATCGACGATGCGGAGATAACGTTTGCGCCCGGCATGGAGCACCGTTTTGCCGTGATCATGAGGTTCCCTGAAGATCTTGCCAAGGACGCGGCACAGATCCCCGACACAGACCCCCAGCAGGAAGGCAAGGCACCTCTTAACCCACAGCCACTTTCAAAGAGCTCTGAAAAGGTCGCTGCTGTCGCCGGAAAGATCATAGCACAGATACATGAGGCATTAAAAAATGAGGAACGGGCAAATTTCGCTCTTATGAGGGGATTTTCCGGCATGCCCGATATACCGACCTTCGATCAGGCATATGGCCTGAATGCCTTGGCCATTGCGACCTATCCCATGTACCGCGGCCTTGCAACCCTGGTCGGTATGCATGCTCCGGCCCTGGAAGGTTCAGTTGAGGATGAGATAGCATTTCTCAAAGATCAGTATGACAATTACGATTTCTTTTTTCTCCATGTCAAGAAGGTCGACTCATACGGTGAGGATGGCAATTTTTCCGAAAAGACCAGGAGGATCGAAGAATTCGATGTTCTCCTTCCGAAGATCATGGCACTGAATCCTGATGTCCTTGCCATTACCGGCGATCACTCAACACCCGCTCTCATGGAGGGACACAGCTGGCATCCTGTGCCGATGCTTTTGAAGTCGCCGTATGTGCTTGGGGGCCTCTGCTCCTCATTCTCAGAGCGCGAATGCACAAAGGGAGAATTGGGGATCTTTCCAACCGTTCAGCTTATGTCATTCATGCTTGCCAATGCCCTGCGCCTCAAGAAGTTCGGCGCGTAACGACCGTAACGCGTAATGAGTGATCGGTGAACAGTAAAAACAAGGATATTGCTGTCCCCGACTCATCACTCATCACTCATCACCCATCACCGTCTTTTATCGACACCCACTGCCACATCGAGATGAAGGAATTTGATCCTGACCGTGACGAGGTCATCAAGCGGGCCAGGGAGGCAGGCCTTGAGGCCATGATCACTATAGGTTCTGACCTTGAGGGAACGCTGCAGGGTGTGAAGCTTGCCGAACTGCATGACTGCATCTACTCTTCTGTCGGCATACATCCCCATGAGGCAAAAGACTTTACCGATCAGACCTATTCACTTCTCAGGGATCTTGCGCAAAAACAGAAGGTGATCGCAATAGGAGAGACCGGTCTTGATTATCATTACGATCATTCTCCGAGAGAGCTTCAGCAGACAGTCTTCAGGAAACAGCTTGAACTGGCGAATGAGACATGCCTGCCGGTTATCATTCATAGCCGTGAGGCAGATGAAGACACTCTCAGGATCGTATGGGAATCAGGCTGCAGCCGCGGCGTCTTCCACTGCTTCTCCGGTGATGCGGCAATGGCGGAACAGGTCATGGCATTGGGTTTTTATATCTCGATCGCAGGGCCGGTGACCTTCAGAAAGGCAACGGGTCTGCAGGAGGTTGCCCGGAGCATTCCTGACGACTATCTCCTGGTCGAAACAGATGCTCCCTATCTTACGCCTGAACCCTTCCGGGGCAAGCGCAATGAACCGGCTTATATTCTCAACACCGCAAAAAAGATCGCTGAACTGAGAGGCATCAGCCTGCAGGACCTGTCACGTATCACGACCCTGAACGCCAAGAGGCTTTTCAGTATAGGAACACTCCCTGAAAAAGGAGAAATAACATATCAGATACGGGACAGCCTGTATCTGAATATCACTAACCGCTGCACGAACAAATGCTCTTTTTGCGTCAAGTTCAACTCGGATTTTGTAAAAGGCCACAGACTGAGACTCTCACATGAGCCGTCTGCAGAGGAATTGAAGACAGAGATCGGTGATCCCTCGCGCTTCAGAGAGATCGTCTTCTGCGGGTATGGTGAACCCCTGCAACGGCTCGATCTGGTGAAAGAGATCGCCGGGTGGATCAAGGCAGGCGGAGGTCGGGTCAGGATCAATACGAACGGCCATGCGAACCTGATCCATAAGCGGGACATCATTCCGGAACTGAAGGGTCTTGTCGACAGCGTCTCCATAAGCCTTGATGCACATGATGCAGAGACCTATAACAGGATCTGCAGGCCCTATTTCCCGGATGCGTACGAAGAGGTTGTCAGATTTACGCGAAGGATAAAGGAAGCAGTGCCTGATGTTCAGGTAACGGTCGTAAACCTGCCCGAAGTTGATCTGATAAAATGCGAAGAGCTCGCAAAAGAGCTGGGTGCAAGATTCAGGGTCAGAGAACTTGACGTTGTTGGGTAGATGGACAGGCCCACCCGAGAAATGCCTTTACGATCTCAGGGTCAAACTGGGAACCGGCGCATCTCTGTATCTCCTTTGCCGCTTCCTCCCTTGACCGCTTCGGCCGGTAAGGCCTGTCAGAGGTGAGCGCATCAAAGGTGTCTGCGACAGACAGGATCCTTGCCAGCAGCGGTATCTCTTCATTCTTGAGGCCGAAGATGCTCTTTCTGCCGTCCCAGTGCTCGTGATGATATTTTATGCCGAGGATAACATCCTTGAACTGTTTCATTTCACCTAATATTTCAGCACCCACGCCGGGATGTTTCTTCATCTCTATCCATTCGCTTTCGCTTAACTCCCCGCTCTTGTTTAATATCTCTCTTGGCGTGGCTATCTTGCCGATGTCATGAAGGAGCGAGCAGATCTTCAACTTTTCGAGCGTATCGCCGTCAAGATCAAGCAATCTGCCGATGGAAATTGCGTATTCAGTGACGCGCTCCGTATGACCGGCGGTCCAGTATGAGGTTGCTTCAAGGGCCTTTACCAGCGATTTGATCGCACCGACAAGCAAAACCTCCAATTCCGTATAGAGAAAAGCATTTTCAATGGCAAGGCCTGCCTGGGACGTGATTGCCATCAGGAGCTTGGTGTCATGAGAAAAGAACTCCTGATCACCCTCCTTATCAGCAACAACAATAGCACCGACGGTCTTGGCCTTGCCCAGAATGGGACAGACCATGATCGACCTGATGCCGGGAATATAGTCGCGGTATTCCGAATCTGCCACCCTGCAGAAGGCTGAAGGCTTTTTCGATTCTATCGACTTCCATATGACCGCCTGGTCTCTCGGAAATGTCCTGTCAGTGTCCCATGCGCCCTTGAAGGTCTTGGTAAAAAGAAGGTCGTCCTTTTCATCATGAAAGAGAATTGCCGCAGTACTCACACCAATGGTATCGATGGCCTCATCGATCATGCGATTGCAGATGTCATCGATACTGAGGGACGAAAAGATCCCGGACACCCGATAAAGGAGCGAGAGCTCCTCGTAGGCAATGCTGAGCTCCTGTATCGTCGCCGTCAGATCCTGCTGGTAGTCAGGCTTTTCCAACGATCTCCTGCACCATCTCAAGAAGCGACCGCGGACTGAACGGCTTGGTAATGTACCGGCTCACGCCGCACTGGATACCCTGCTGCTCATCAGAATCCTGTCCCTTCGCCGTCAGCATAAAAATGGGTATGGCCTTCAGTTCAGGATCTGCCTTGATCATCCTGCAAAGATCTATGCCGCTCAGTTCGGGCATCATCCAGTCGAGGATAATGAGTTCAGGCTTCTCATTCTTGATCACTGCAAGGGCATTTCTGCTCTCGCGCAGTGTCATGACATCGATCTTCGCCTTCTTGAGCTTGTCCTCTATCATCATCAGAATAAAGGGCTCGTCATCGATCACAATAACCTTGCTCACACAACCTCCCTGTATGGAATGCTCATTGTTATTTTTGTTCCCTCGCCGAGCCTGCTTGCAATGTTCATGCTGCCATTAAGCATGCTGAGGATCTCATGGCAGAGCGCAAGTCCAAGACCGGTGCCTTTTACCCTGTCGCCGTGTCTGCCGCGGTAAAAACGCTCGGTAAGATGAGGGATGTCCTCATCAGGAATGCCCCATCCGTTATCAGCAATGGTGATCTCAAGCATGGCATCCTTCCGCCTGGCCGACACCTCTATAATACACCCTTCGTCAGAGAATGTTAACGAGTTATCAATAAAGTTGATCAGGAGCTGTTTCAGCTTCCCTTCATCTGCCACAATGCTCCTGATATCCCCAAGGTCGTAATTAAGAACTGCTTTTTTGTTCGCGAGCAGGGGCCCCAATGTTTCGGCAATTCCCTTCATGAGCTCACCGAGATCAAGGGAGCTGAATTTCAGCGTTTCTTTGCCGCTTTCGATCCGGGCAATGCTCAGGAGCTCCGCAACCATATTGGTGAGCCGGATCCCCTCATTCCGTATGGTGCTGAGGTATTTATTCACCTTATCGCCCTCCACATCCCCGTGGAGCAGCATCTCGGTCATTCCCACAATTGCGGAAAGAGGTGTCCTGAATTCATGGGAAACAGACCGTATCAGCTCTGTCTTCATCTTGTCCAGTTCCTTTTCCCTGCTGACATCACGCACCAGGTTCACAATCCCGGTGACCGCACTGTTCTTATCCAGGATAGGCGAGCTCGTGATCGTGACCGGCACCCTGCTGCCATAGAGAGTCGTCACAACAGCAGGCCGAGCCATCGATCTGCCCTGCTTTGCCTCTTCCACACTTTCGCCGAGCTGCAGACGGAAGGAAATATTCTCGTCACTGAACCGGAAAACCTCGCAGACCGGCAGGTTGATCGCCCGCTCCGGCCGAATACCGGTCATCCGCTCAAAGGCCTGATTAACAGCTATGATGCGGCCGCCGAGGTCAACGGTTATGATGCCCTCCTGCACACTCTGCAGGATCGTATCGGCGAGCTCCTTTGCCTTACCGGCACGGGCATAGAACTCTGAACGTTCTACGGCAACGGAGATCATATTGGTAATGATCTCCATGAAGCGAAGGTCCTCCTCTCTGAATTCCCTATACAGCGAGTAGTACAACGTGCAGACGCCGACAGGCTTTTCTCCTATGAACATCGGCACAGCCAATGCCGAATGGTATGCAGAGACATCCCGTGAGATATAGAACTTCTCCTCTGACCGGATATCGTTTACCATGATGGGGTGTCGCTTGCTGAGCGCGTATTTTTCGAGAGAGCTCACATCGGCAGGGTATATGGCCGTCCCTTCCCTGCCTGTTGATTCAGTGGCAAATCTCAGTAACAGGTTGGATGCCTGGTCATGAGACAGCATCCAGACAAAATCCGCACGGAAGACCTTCTTTATGAAGTCAAGCACCTGCATCATGCTGTCCCCGATATCAACTGCAGCCCCGAGATTGGCCGATATATGCAGAAGCTGCTGATGCTCGTCAGCCCATCTGTTTCTCTGCTGCTCAAACAGGGAACGCATCCGGTCATAGAGCCTGATGTTCTCAAGCGCCATACCGGTCATTTCACCTATGGATGAAAGAATATTCTCCTCTTCGACAGTAAATAGATGCGCGTTAAAACTGAAAAGACAGAAGACACCGATGATCCTCTCCTTGCCCCTGACCGGGAAGCAGCAGTACCCCCGCATGCCGGAATGTTTCATGACCGAACGCTCTATTCTCTCATCCTTTGAGATGTCCGACGTGGTAAGGATCTGTCCGGTAACCGCAACCTTGCCCGGTATGTCGTCGCCGAGCCGTATTCTGCCGAGCATCTTCACATAGTCCTCTGATATGCCTTTATGATATTGGCAGGTCATCTCTTTGGCCGTTTCATCAAGAAAGAAGATGCCGCCGCCATCCATGCCGAGCATCTCGATCATCTTGTCCAGGACCTTGCTGAATATCTCATCAGGTTTGAGCGACCGGTTGAGAATGCTCGAAATGCTGTTGAGCGAGATCAATTCCTTGTTCTTCTGGACGATCTGTTCTTCGCTCTTCATCTTGTCCGTAATATCGCTGAGCAGTTCTATGACATGAAGCACCTTGCCTGAAGGATCAGTGACCGGGCTTGCAGTGATCTCGTGGTATTTCTTCCTGCCGTCAGGCTCAACATGCTGGTGAACGGTCCGGTGCGTCTTGCCTGTGGCAAATACGATCTGGGTCGGACATTCGAAACCATCGGACCAGCAGGGCACCGATGACCCGTGCAGGGCATGATGGCAGAACTCTCCGGTAAGATCACGCTCAGCGTGCATCAGGGAAACCCTGTTTGCCGTTATAATGCGGTAATCCCTGTCGATCACGACGATCTCGTCCGGAATGCTGTTCATGATCGTCTCGAAATAATCGAGAGACTGCTGAAGTTCACTGCGCAGGCTGCTCTGTTCTCTGAAATCCTTCAGAATGCCGATCTTGCCCACAATCCTGTCACCGTCAAAAATAGGCGAACCGCTTATGAGCACCGGTATCTGGACACCGCTTCTCGAAAGGATACTGATCTCATAGATGGAGGATTCTCCCTTGTCCCGCTTCTCTTCGACCTGTTTTCTGAGGATTGCAATATTCCTGTCGTCAACAAAATCATAAACCGGGTAACCGATCATTTCTTCGCGCGAGTATCCGAAGAGCCGTGTAAAAGCAGGGTTGATGTCTGTTATGCGGTCTTCCGTATCAACGACCCAAAGAGGGTCGAGCATGGCGCTGATATACATATCTTTCTTGCCTAACTCCTCTGTCTTGGCCCCGAGCGATTCTGCCATGGCGTTGAAGGTGCGCGTCACATCGCCCAGTTCGTCATCGGAAATGACCGGGAGCCTCGTAGCAAGCCTGCCTTCCTGCAGCGCATGCGACCCTTCCTGCAGATTTTTGAGCGAGATCAGCATCTTCCTGAGGAAAAAAATGGCCATGATAAAAGAGAGAACGAGAATATAAAAAACAAAGGGTAGCATCTGCTCGACCAGTTTAGCGGTAAATTCTTTATGCATAAGACTGTATTCCTCGGACTTGACCGGTTCAAGAGACTCTTCCTTTTCGATCATCTTCTGCACCTGTTTGACCACAGACAGGGAGAAAGGGATGACGATCATCAGTGCAAAGATCAGAAGCACGGAAACGAAACGATAGAGGATCTTCGTCTTGAACATCAGACCACTGCCTTCAGGAGATAAATGGCAATGAGAACAACAGCCCAAACAGAAAGAATGACGACCAGGGGGGTCATGCCTTCCTGCACTATAGCGTCAAAGTCAACAGAGAAACCGATAGCGCCAAGCCCGGCGGCAAAACAGAAGGTGCTGACCGTACGGCTGATATCCTGCAATTGCCGCAGGAGGGGAACCGTATTTACCAGGACGGCAAGGACAAGAAAAACAGCCGCAAACCAGGGGATCTTGACCTTGGCCCCTGATACCCCTGCCCTGAATACTACCAGGGGCAGAACAAAGAAGAGAAATGCGATGCGGACCAGCTTGATCTGAAGCGCGCTTTCGAGACTTTCAGGAGCGACACTGCCTGCAGCAACCTTTACCTGACCTACCATGGGGAGCGTTGTGCCGGCAAAGAAATTGAACTCTTCCCTGCTCAGGGGGGAAAAGTCATAGACAAGAGGATAGAAGATCATGCCGAAGAGGCCGAGCATCATTACAGAAAGTATCGAGATGGACGTCTCCTCCCGCTTTGCCCCTATAAGCGGCGAGATGATCGCAATGGCCGAGGCCCCGCAGATCGAGAGTCCGGAGGCAAGGAGCAGAGTAAGATTGCTTCCCAGGGAAAAAACGCGCGAAAGCAGCATCGTTCCGCCAAAAAGCGCTGAAAAGACCAGGAAGATACTGAGAACAAGACCGGGCTGAAGAGCGCTTATTGAAAGCTGCATGCCATAAAGAGCGATCCCGACAGGCAGAAGCACCTGCGTCCCGATATCCATGCCGCGCGCCGACGATCTCCGCACGCCGGCCATGTTTCCGATCACCATGCCGATAATGATCGAAATAACAAGCGCATCAAAAGATGCATGCAGCGAGGCCAGATAGATGGACAACAAGGCGATACCGGTCAGAAGAAAAGCTCCCGGCATGTAATTTTTTAAGTTCATAGCCGCGTGTATTTTACCATAAAAAAAGAGGCGGCAAGATCAAGATAAGAAGGAGCCGCTGTATTACGCGCTCAGGGCTGTCCGGCAAGAAACGATTCCATGTCGGAAATCCTCAGTTCTCCCTGGCCTGGCTCTGCAAGGTTCTTCCACTTCACCATTCCGGAACGCAGTTCATCGTCTCCCATGATAAAGACATGGCGCACTGCCATTCTGTCAGCCCTGCGCATCTGGCTCTTCAGCGAGCTTGCGGCATCACCGACTTCAACCCAGAGGCCCTGTCTTCTCAACTGTTCAGCAAGAACAAGACAGGCGCTGCCTGCTGCATCGCCGAGTGCAGCAAAAAAAACAGCAGGAGACGGAGGTTTCTGAAGTTCGGTCTTCTTCAACAGCTCGATCACCCTCTCCATGCCCAGGGCAAAACCGACAGCAGGCGTCTCAGGCCCGCCGAACTCCTTTACCAGCCGGTCATATCTGCCGCCGGCTGCCACCGCATTCTGCGCTCCAAGGCTCTGACTCGTTACCTCAAAAGTGGTTCTGGTGTAGTAATCAAGTCCCCGCACCATATCAGCATTAAGGGAGTAGGGCACCTGAAGGAGTGTCAGGAATCCCTGGAGTTTTTCAAAGTGAGAGCGGCATCCTTCACAAAGATGGGCGGTTATCTTCGGAGCGCCCTGCCTCTGCTCCCGGCAGGTGCCTGCCTTGCAATCAAGGATCCTCAGAGGGTTTTTGTCATATCTTCTTTTGCAGTCATCACACAGGTGCTCTTTTTTATCAGCAAAGAAGCCCAGGAGGGCATCACGATAACCTGGCCTGCACTGCTCACAGCCTATGGAATTGACCTGAAATGAGACACCTTCAAGCCCTATGCCGGTGAGCAGACGTCCCAGCATCGCAATGATCTCTGCATCCATGCCCGGGCCGGGATCTGCAAAGGCTTCAACACCGATCTGATAGAACTGCCTGAATCTCCCGGACTGGGGCCGTTCATACCGGAACATGGGGCCAAGGTAATAGAATTTCTGCGGCGCCGCAAGTTTATCGAGATGATTTTCCACATAGCTGCGCACAACAGATGCCGTGCCTTCAGGCCGCAGGGTAACGCTCCGGTCTCCCTTATCCGTGAAGGTGTACATCTCCTTTTCGACAATATCCGTGCTCTCGCCGATGGAGCGCGAAAAGACCGTCGTGGATTCCATGATCGGTGTTCTGATCTCCTGAAAACCATAGGTCGAAAAGATCTGCCGGGCAGTCTGCTCGACCTTCTGCCAAATAAAACTGTCAGGCGGCAGGATATCCTGCATGCCCTTCAGGGTCTTGTACTGCAGGCTGCTCACTCGGGCATTACTTCCCTGTCGCTGGTCTCCCAGCGCTCATCGGTTTCAAGCATCCTCAGATGCCCTTCGACCAGCCTCTTCAGCTCTTCCCGGAAATGGCGGCGAATACCCTTCATGTCCGTTATGTCCTCGTGGATCTTTATGACCTTCTCATGCGCTTCCTTGATCATGATATCAGCCTTGGCCTCTGCTTCCTTCACCAGGAGCTCTGCCTCTTTCCGCGCATTCGTCTTGTAGTCTTCGACCATCTGCTGGGCGGTCATGAGCGTCTCCTTGAGCGTTATCTCCATGTCGCGGTATTCCCTGATCTGACTCTCCGCCCTCTGGATATTCTCTTTGAGATTCGAGTTCTCTCTGAGCAGGTCCTCCATCTCTTCACGGACGATCTCAAGAAAACCGAACACCTCCTCGACATCGAATCCCCTGAACTTCATTTTGAACTGCTTCTGCTGGATTTCCAGCGGCGAGATTCTCATATGACGACTCCCCCTTTGATTTTAATGCCGATCTCAACAAGTGAACGTATGAGCACCATCTGGATGAACAGAATGCCGAGTATTACTACAATCGGAGAAATATCTATAGGACCAAGTTTATTGCCAAAAAGCCGCCGAATAGGCCTGAAGACCGGTTCTGTAACATTTCTGAGAAAACGGACAACCGGGTTGTACGGGTCAGGACTGACCCAGCTTATCAGTGCAGCAATGATCACGATCCATTTATAGATCTCCAGCAGCATGTCTGCTATTCTTCCGACCGCCATTAACAGGTTCCCGACAATAAGCATTCTTACCTCGATGTTTGATGTTGAAGGCTATTTTACAACGGCATGCTCTTTTTTATCTATGCAGGCAAAGAGATGCGCCAGGCTGCAGACATCGCCGTCAGGCTTTCTTCCCCAACTCCTCTGCCCTGCTTTTTGCGGCAGACAGCGCATCCAGAACCATAGGTTTCAATCCTTTTTCCTCAAAAACCTTCAGGCCGGCGGCGGTGGTGCCGCCCGGCGAGGTGACCATCTGTCTGAGTTTTTCCGGCGACATGCCGGTATCAAGCAGCTTTGCTGTACCAAGAGCGGTCTGGACAGCCAGTTCTGCTGCATCATTTCTGTTCAGTCCGAGCTTCTCGCCGGCCTCGATCATCGCCTCAATGAACAGCGCAATAAAGGCAGGGCCGCTGCCCGAGACCGCAGTCACTGCATCCATAAGCCGTTCAGGAAGCGCGATCACCCTGCCGACGGACATCAGGATGCTCTTGACGATATTGATCTCGCTGCCGGTAAAGCATTCGCAGAGCGAGTACACGGACATGCCCTCCTGAATAAGGGCAGGCGTGTTCGGCATTACCCTGATGATCTTACCCGTCTTCAGCCTGGACTGCAGATAAGAAAGCGTGATGCCTGCGGCGATCGAAACAACCGTTTTCGTATCATCGATAACATCTGCTATCTCATCAAGAACGACTTCCATGTTCTGCGGTTTCACTGCCAGTATGATGATATCGCAGAAAGAAGCGACCTCCCTACCCGACTGCAGCGTCTTCACCCCATACGTTTTTTCAAGCTCCTGCCGCCGCTCCAGCCGGGGCTCCGAGACAACGATATCCTTCATGCCTTCTGCTGTCATACCCTTGATCAGGGCCTCTGCCATATTTCCGCCGCCGATAAATCCGATCATATCAACACCTCTCTCCAAAAATTGCTGTTCCTATTCTGACCATAGTAGCGCCCTGCTCTATGGCTGCCTCATAATCATGGGACATGCCCATCGAAAGCTCAGGAAGTCTGAACCCGTCCTTCTCTGCCTCATCCCGCAGCTCCCTCAGCCGTCTGAAGTATGGCACAACATCACTGACATTCTCCCGATAGGGGGGAATGGTCATCAGCCCCTCAAGCCGCAGATGCGTCAGCTGCATAATTCTTTCCAGCAGTTCATGCAGGCCCTCTTCTGATACGCCGCTTTTTGTTTCTTCGTCGGAGAGCTTTACCTGGACCAGGACCCTTTGCGTCTTGCCAAACCTTTCCGCCTGTCTGTCCAGTTCTTCTGCCAGTTCGATCGTATCGACAGAATGGATGACCTCAAAGAGCTGCACCGCGTCCTTTGCCTTGTTCTTCTGAAGGTGGCCGATCAGATGCCATTCGAGCTTCTGGGGGAGAGCCCGGATCTCATCGCTCATGATCTTCTTTTTGGCCTCCTGAATCCTGTTTTCCCCAAAGAGCCGCATGCCGCTGTCAACAGCTTCCCGAATAGCTCCTGCGCCGACCGTCTTGGTAACCACAATGAGCCGTACCTCCTCAGGGCTGCGGTCAGCCTTCACAGCTCCCCGGGAGATAATGCTGCATACTTTCTGTATATTTTCCAAAACAGAACCGCTGTTCATTGGCATTAATTATAGGGCAGCAGCATGATGAAAATACAATGCAGCACTTGTCATGCAGCCCTGATGAACCAGGCGCCGAAAAAGATGAGAAAAACTGCGCAGGCCGCCAACACGATCTTATATGCCTTTTCCCCCATGATCTTTCTCCCTTTTGCAGCAGCATAGGAGATAAGGCTGTACCAGACAAGGTCTGCAGCGATATGGCCGAGGAAGAACACAACAACACCGGCTATGCCGTATTTCATGGAACTCACCAGATAACCGAGACCGATCGTGGCCCACCAGATGACCCAGTACGGATTCGCAAGGCTTGCGACAATGCCGGTCAGAACAAGGTTCATCTCTTTTATGCCGCTCTCTGCCGACAGATCAAGCCTGACGCTGCGCAGGTCCTTCAGAATCATGATACCCATAAACACCAGCATACCGCCGCCGGCCAGACTGATCACATATCTCGTTGTTTCGTGTTTCAAAAAGGGCGAGAGGCCTGCCAGGATCAGCACAATGATCAGAATCTCAAGGATTGCATGGCCAAGGATCAGGAGAGGACCGGTGGATGCGCCCCGCCGGACTGACTCACTTACCGTGATCGTAAAGAGCGGTCCCGGCACCAGAGCTCCTGACAATGCGATCATGAATGAAGAAACCGCTATGACGGCAAGATTCATCCGTTCAAAGCCTTCTGGTATTCCGCCCAGAGATGCTCTTTGGTAACTCCGGCATCGATGAAGTCCCAGGGGAGGGGCTCAGCGAAATCCTTCTGACGGTAAATGAAGGAAGCGATATCGACATCTGCAGAACCTTTCTTTATGACATCGATATCATCAAGGGCAATGCGCTCTGCTACCCGGCCGACACGTCTGTCCCCCAGGGCGAAAAGTCCCTGCAGGTGCGCCTGTTTGGGTATATCATGGAGCACCTTGACGCCTTTTTCCCGGGCAAGTCCCTTCTTTATCATCTGAAGTTTTTCCTTGATGCTCTTCAGCGGCTCCATGGGATGCCACTGAAACGGCGTAAAGGGTTTCGGCACAAAGGTGCTGACGCTCAAACGGATCTGCCCTTTGCGCGTATTCCTGCGAATAGTCCTGACCAGATCCATCATGCCGTCAATATCTGCCATGGTCTCTGTCGGCAGACCGATCATAAAGTAGAGCCTCAGCGTCTCGACACCGCACTCCAGTATCTGTCTTGCGGTCTCAAGGATGTCCTCCTCGCCGATCTTTTTGTTGACCACATCCCTCAGGCGCTGCGTCCCGGCCTCAGGTGCAATGGATATGCTCCTGTGTCCCTTCATCAGCCGTACAAGTCTTGCACTCTTCGGACTTGCCCGCAATGAGGTGATAGAGAAGTCAACGCCCTCCATCTGCAGTATTTCTTCTGCATGCGGATAATCGGAAAGGGACGGCCCGATAAGGCCGATCTTCTGCGTTCGCTGAACTGCGGCCCTGATCTCTGCAGAAAGTTCTGCAAAGTCTTTCTTTCTCGGCGGGTTATAAATATGGCCTGCAACGCAAAAACGGCAGGACCAGGGGCAGCCCCGCATTGCCTCAAGGAGAAACATGTTAGAGAACTCAGCGTGGGGAGTCAGGATCGTTGACCTGAGAAAAGACCGCGCAATGTCCTTTATGGTCCTTTTGCATACGGTTTCCGGAGCATGATGAGACACATCCCTTCCCGTGATCTTTCCTGCCTCGTCATAACGCACAGTATAGAACTCCGGCAGATAAATGCCCTTGACTGCGGTCAGTTTCTCAAGAAGCTCTTCCCGCCCACCTGCTCCACGATAATGTGAAAGAAATTCTTCAAGCATCTCCTCTGCCTCGCCGACGAATATGACATCCATGAAATCGGCAAGCGGCTCAGGATTATAAAAAGCAGCTACGCCTCCCATGATCACCAGAGGATGATGCGACGACCGATCAGAACGCCGCAGAGGGATCCTTGCCATCTTCAGCATCTTTAGCAGGTTCGGGTAATCGTTCTCAAACGATACGGAAAATGCGATGATATCAAAGGCAGAAAGGGGTCTTTTTGACTCAAGGGAAAAGGGCTCAGAACCTGACTTCTGATATTCCTCCAGATCTTCCTTGTCAGGAAAAAAAATCCTCTCGCAGACGACATCACTCAAACTGTTGAAAAAGCCATAGATACCCTGAAATCCCAGACTCGACATGGCAACGGAATATGTGTTGGGGTAGCAAAGGCCAATATTTATCCTGCCGCCGGGATCCTTGAATATCACACCTTTTTCCTGTGATATCAATGAGTTTGCTTTATCTTTCAGCTTTCTGTTCATAATATGTTGCACATTCCCGCTGAATCATTATACTTGATTCATACATATGTTACTGAACTGACAATGGCATATTAATTGCAGAGATAATCACATATGCAACTTGTTATGGATGATAATGACTTTGCAGCGCTGAAAACGCTTATGGAAGATGAATTCGGACTTTCTCTTAAGGCGCATACCCGGGAGAGCTTTGCACGGAAGATAAAGCCCCGCCTTGAGGCCCTCCGGATGAGCTCCATGAAAGAGTATCTCCATTATCTCGCCAACGATCCGCTTTCGAAGATCGAGCTGCATGACCTGCCGAGCTTTGTGATGAACACCGAGAGCTATTTCCTGAGGGAATTTGCTCAGTTCGAGCTTTTTCTGGACCTTTACCGGCAGAAGAGGAAGAACAAGGTATTGCGATCAGACAAATCGCTTTCCATTCTTTCTGCCGGCTGTTCAGCAGGACAGGAGCCTTACAGCATAGCCATGCTGCTCAGAAACCAGCCTGAACCCCTGCATGGATGGGACGTCAGGATATTGGGACTCGATATTAACGTGCTGGCACTTGAAAAGGCCAGAAGTGGGGTCTACAGCGCATATTCCCTCCGCGGCTCCAACATCGACCTCATTGAGAAGTATTTCAAAAGAACCTATTCGGAGACCTGTGAAACACCGAAAGAATGTTTCAGACTGATGCCTGAGATCATCAGCAGCATTGAGTATATGCACGGCAACATCCTGCAGCCGTTGGTACTCAAGGGGATCAGCAACCTCGATTTTATTTTCTGCAGAAATCTGCTGATGTACATGTCAAAAAAGGCGGCAGACCAGATAGCACTCAGTTTATGGGAAGCGCTTGCTGATGACGGATATCTCTTTATCGGCCAGTCAGAGACCTTACGAAAGAGGGACGATCTTTTTGAGCCGATGAGTTTCCCGGGTGTGACCATTTACCGGAAGAACCGGTCGGCCGCAGCTGTCTGATCCGGGAAAAAGACCGTTGCAAAGTTCTACAGAAATATCAGAACTGACATCATGGCAACTGACCAGAGCACGTCTATCGGCAGATGATTTAGTGCCGTTGAATCGAACAGAAGGTCTGCCCTTGCTTCCCATTCATCATCAGCAAGCCAGAGGATGAGCGTAACCGGAATATGAGCAAACGGCAAGAGCTCGATCGCGACATCGCCGTATTCAACCGCCCTGCCCCCATGCAAGAGCCCCCGCTCCCTGAACGCCCTCCTGTCGTGAGCATATTTCTTTGCAATACTGTCCAGAGGAAGGACATGAGATCCGCGAAAGAAGATATCACCACCCGTCATGCCTGACGGCTTGACCAGCATGCCGGCAGGCCTCACATCAGAGGCCTTCACCATATACCAGAGCAGTGAAAGCACAAAAAAATAGCGCAGACGCGTCAGAAAGATCTCGCCCTCAGGCTCAAGATTCAGGATGATCTTCTTCTGGGGATCTACGGAAAACAGGGTACCAAAGGCCGGAAGATCGTATATCTTACTGCGATCGTTATACTGTGCACCGGTTCGTCTGCAGACATCATCAGGCAAAAGTCCTGCAAGGATCTCCCACGCCTTGTCCTCACCTGATATGATCTCAGCCATAGCTCATTATACGACAGAATCAGGGATCATGAACACGTTTTATATTCTGAGAAACAGATGAGCCTGAGGCGCCAGAATCAGGCGTTTGAAACAAAGTAAAGCCATGCGTGGTATTATTCAGACATGAAGATCGTCGCACAGAACAGGAAGGCTTTTCATGATTATTTCATAGAAGAGACCCTTGAGGCCGGGATGGTGCTGACCGGCACTGAGGTCAAGTCTCTTAGAGATGCAAAGGCCAACCTGATGGACAGCTATGTGCTGATCAAAGATAATGAGGTTTTCCTCTTCAATTGCCACATCAGTCCTTACACGCACGGCAATATCATGAACCATGATCCGGTAAGAACGCGCAAGCTCCTGCTCCACAAGAAAGAATTGGCGAAACTGCAGGCAAAGGCCGCCCAAAAGGGATATTCCGTCATACCGCTCAAGATCTACTTCAAGAATGGCCGTGCAAAGACAGAGATCGGGCTGGCCAAGGGCAAGAAGCAGTATGAGAAGCGGGAGACGATAAAGAAGAAAGAGGCTGACCGCGAGATCCAGCGAGCCATGCGATCGAGGAACAAGGACTGAGGGCAAAGATAAGGCTGAGGCAAGATCAAGGTCAAGATTAAGGTCGAGGTTTGGGTTCAAGGCCAAGGGCAAGCTTGTGCATGACTCGAGGTTTGGGTTCAAGGCCGAGGGCAAGCTTGTGCATGACCCGCTGTGTTATACTATATATGATCAAAGAGTTCAGTAACTCGACCTTGGCCTTAACCTGTTTTATACGGGGGCGAATGGTCTCGACGGGGGTTATGAGACTCATGTTGCATGTCGTGGCTCCATCCCCACGTAAAAAGATGGAACAAACACAAACGCCAATAACGAACTGGCACTCGCTGCTTAATTAAGCAGCACGCTCCTTTGGGATTGTCTGCGACCCTTAGACAGCGTCAATCAGCGGGCTGGCCTTCAGGTGCGCTCCCTGCCTGAAGGCGAGACGAAGGGAGATAGGGATTCAGGAAGCCTGTCAGCCGGCGAACTGGGTCCTGAAGCTGAAAATGACTGACTACACATGTAGAAGCATGAGAGTAGTACTTTCGGACGCGGGTTCGATTCCCGCCGCCTCCACCAGTAATAAAACCCTCTAATCTCGGCACCTTCAGCAAGGCTGTCCGTGCGGTGATGCAGGGATAGTTTTCCATCTCTCTGTCGCCTCTCTCTTCATTACAAACCAACCCTGAGCGCTGCCTTCAGCGTTTTTTTCAAGATGAATAAAAATCTGCAGATACTCGCTGTGGCGCAAAGTCTGAATATTGCAAAACCGCGTGGTTATATGGAAAATGTATAGTATTATGAAAAAGGGCTTATATATCACGCTAATCCTGTTGTGCGTATCGGCATCCGTTGCTGCCGAGCGGACGGCTGAGGTGCTCCTGAGGTTCAGCAGGCAGGATACTGTCATAAAGATCGTGCTCGAATCAGATGAAAACGTGATCCGTAATGCAAACATAACAGCCTCTGCAGCAGGCGTAAAGATTGATTTCATCTCTCCCTTTGACTTGAAGAAACCACAGGATTTCATGTTCGAGACTGCAAGAGACGCACACACACTGACGATCAAATTCAAAGATGTTACTGATGCAAAAACATATAAGCTCTCTTCGCCAGCAAGGATCGTCCTTGAGTTAAAGGTAAAGCCCCAGGACCCGGGGCAAAAGCAGCAGGGGCAGAATGAGCCGCAGAAACAGCAGAAAGATACCGGCACTGCACCTCAAAAGACCCTGCCTCCTTCACCGCAGCAGTCAACGCAAAAAGCAGCCGATGCCGGCAAGCCACAGGGACAGCCGCAATCAACACAGAAGTCGCCTGAGCCGGTCAAGACGCCGGACAGGGCACTTAAGTTCAGCACGCTCGTCATTGACCCCGGTCATGGAGGCTATGATTACGGTATAGATAAACAGGAGCTTAAGGAAAAAGAGATCAGCCTGAACATCGCCAAAGACCTTGCCGGCACGCTTCAGAAAAAAGGGCTTAAGGTTCTCCTGACGCGCAGGGTGGACCAGGCCCTTCCTCTTGGAGAGCGGATCAATATCAGCAACAGCAAGCCGCCAGACCTTTTCATTACGATCCATGCCACGCTGTCTGACAAGTTCGTCATCACAACGGCAACTGCTGACGAGGGTCCTGTTGATGCGGCGATCAGGCCCTACAAGCTCTCTGCCCGCCAAACCCGTCACCTTGACAAGAGCAGGGCCGCGGCAAAAGCCCTTGCTGAAGCCCTGAAGACGGAATTCAAGACCGAGACCATCGCGAGAGAGCTTCCGCTGCCGATCCTTACGTCTATCGATGCGGCCGCAGTTCTCATAGAATACCCCCTGGCCGGACAAAAGACCTATGATCAAAAGGAGCGTGACAGACTTATCAATGCCATAATAAAGGGGCTGGCCGGATATGAATAACAGGACTGTCTGGATAGTCCTGATCGTCGTCTTCTTCATGGTCGGCGCTGCAGGCAGCTACGTTTTCATGAGATATTTCGGACCCGCGCAAAACCAGCCTTTGCAGAACGAAGCTCAGACGGGGTCAGTTGAGGGGCAGGATCTTATGGTCATCAGACTCTTTTTGCCGATGAGCGGAAAGCTTGAGATGATTGAGAAGAAACTCCCGAAAAGGACTAAGAACATTGCCATTGCAGAGGCGGTGATCGAGGAATTTTTCAAGACACCGGCAAACGGCTCACCTGTTCCGCAGGGCGTGAAGGTGTTAGGTATATACCGGGATGCAGATCTGAATCTTTATCTTGATCTTTCTGATGAACTGAGAAGAAACTTCCAGGGCGATGCCCTCGCCGAGTTTCTTGTCCTGAAAGGCATGCATGACAGTCTGCTGGCAAATCTGCAGGATTTTCAGGATCTGAAGATCCTTGTTGAGGGAAAAGAGATCGAGTCCTTCGGCAGCCACGTTTACCTGAAGTATCCTCTGAAAAGCACCCTCCTCGGCGAACCAAGGGCAGAAGGCAAGCCTGCTCATGACTGAGAAACAGAGGCCGATCGGTATTTTTGATTCAGGGATCGGCGGCCTTACCGTATTAAAAGAGATATTCAGCAAGCTCCCGAACGAAAACACCATTTATCTCGGCGACACCGCGCGGGTCCCCTATGGTATCCGTTCGCCTGAGACGGTTACCCGCTATTCGTTCGAAAACACCAGATTCCTGTCATCAAAGGATGTAAAGATACTCGTCATTGCCTGCAACACTGCATCGTCTGTCAGTCTTGACGCTGTTCGCAGGAATTTTCCGGTTCCTGTGGTCGGCGTTATCGAGCCAGGAGCAAAGGCTGCCGTTGCAGCCACCGTAAAGAAAAAAATAGGCGTGATCGGCACAGATGCCACGGTCAGAAGCGGCTCGTACACCCGGGCGATCAAGGCGATCGATGCATCGATCGACGTGTTCGGCATTCCCTGCCCTCTGTTTGTTCCGCTTGTGGAGGAAGGCTGGATGGACGATCAGATAACAGAGATGATCGCTGAGCGTTATCTGTCTGATATGAAGAAAAAGGATATTGATACGCTGGTCTTGGGATGCACGCACTACCCGCTCCTGAAGCAGGTGCTTTCAAGGGTCATGGGAAACAGGGTGAGCCTGATCGACTCGGCGATCGAAACAGCTGATACGATCAGCGCTATTCTTGATGCTCAGGGGCTGCTGAACATGCAGGGGCAGCAGGTCAGGCATGAGTTCTATGTAACAGACTCTCCTCAGAAGTTTCTCTCTGTCGGGGAACGATTCCTCGGCAGGGCCATAGAGAACATTGAGAAGATACAACTTGAGATGGAGGTTTAGAGATGAGGCCTGACAACAGAAAGAACGACCAGCTGAGAAGCATTAAGATAACAAGAAATTTTATTGATACTGCCGAAGGTTCGGTATTGATCGAGCTGGGCAAGACAAGGGTCATCTGTACCGCATCGATCGAAGAGAGGGTTCCGCAGTTCCTGAAGGACAAGGGCACCGGCTGGGTGACCGCTGAATATGCCATGCTGCCGCGGGCAACGTCAACGAGGACAACGCGGGAGTCTTCGACCGGCCGAGTCGGCGGACGAACGCATGAGATCCAGCGTCTTATCGGCAGAGCGCTCCGTTCCGTTGTCAACCTTGGCGCAGTCGGCCAGAGATCGTTCTGGATAGACTGCGATGTTATCAGGGCTGATGGCGGCACCAGAACCGCTGCCATTACCGGCGCTTATGTATGCCTGCATGACGCGTTCACGTATGCGGTGAAGAAGGGCCTGATTGAAAAACATCCGATCAAAGACTCTCTGGCTGCCATTAGCGTCGGGGTGGTCAAAGGGCAGCCTGTTTTAGACCTTTGCTATGAGGAAGACTCTGCCGCAGATGTGGATATGAACATTGTTATGACAGGGAACGGCAATCTCGTCGAGGTCCAGGGCACCGCTGAAGGTTCACCTTTCTCTTTCCAGACCATGGAGCAATTGTTGGGTCTTGCAAAACAGGGCATCGGCACTCTCATCGCACTTCAGAATGACCTTCTGCGGTCAGAAGCCTTATCAGTGTCTCAGTAGAAGATTAACGCCGAAATAGTAATCCTTAAGTTACGGGTGCATCATAACTCTTAATGGTTACCCTGAAATACAACTATTGATCGGTTTTCACACCCATTTCTATGGCTGAAATTAAGTCTTCCCCTGTGGTAAAATATGCAGAATTTACGGAGGTGACTTTGAACGCTTACAGAAGTCTATTTATATGGCTCTTGATCGGCATCATGATCATACTGCTTTTTAATCTGCTTAATACGCCAAAGAAAACACAGGAAGAAATGATCTTTTCCGAGTTCACGACAAAACTTGAGGAAGGCCAGATGGAAGAGGTCGTCATCAAGGAAAGCGAGCGGCTGCTCACCGGCCGGCTGAAAGATGGGACGAAATTCAAGGTCTATTTCCCTGATGACCCTGAAGTATACAAGAGCCTCAGAGCCCTTAAAGTAAAAACTACGGTCAAACCTGCGGACCAAAGCCCATGGTATGTTAATTTTTTCTTCACCTGGGGGCCGATCATCTTCATAGCCGTTGTCTGGATCTTCTTCATGCGTCAGATGCAGAGCGGCGGCAACAAGGCAATGTCCTTTGGAAAATCGAAGGCAAGACTTGTTTCGGAAAAATCGGTAAAGATCACCTTCGCTGATGTTGCAGGCGTGGACGAGGCAAAGACCGAGGTCCAGGAGATCATCGACTTTCTGAAAGACCCGAACAAATTCACCAAACTGGGCGGAAAAATTCCCCGGGGCGTGCTGCTTGTCGGTTCTCCGGGAACAGGAAAGACCCTGCTGGCAAGGGCAATCGCCGGCGAAGCAGGCGTGCCGTTCTTCAGCATCAGCGGCTCTGATTTTGTCGAAATGTTCGTGGGTGTCGGCGCATCCCGCGTGCGCGATCTTTTTGAACAGGCAAAGAAAAGTGCCCCCTGCATCATCTTCATTGACGAGATCGATGCGGTCGGCAGGCACAGGGGTGCAGGTCTCGGCGGCGGCCACGACGAGCGGGAGCAGACGCTCAACCAGCTCCTCGTCGAAATGGACGGATTTGAAGGAAATGAGGGGATCATTATTATTGCGGCAACGAACAGGCCGGATGTGCTTGACCCTGCGCTGCTGAGACCGGGCAGGTTCGACCGCCAGGTTGTCGTGCCTCATCCTGATGTCAAGGGCAGACTTGAGATACTAAAGGTGCATACCCGGAAGATCCCGCTCAGCGAGAATGTCGATCTTGATAAAATTGCCCGGGGCACGCCCGGTTTCTCCGGCGCTGATCTTGCCAATCTCGTAAATGAGGCTGCCTTACTCGCTGCCCGGGTATCCAAGACAACGGTTGAGAATGATGATTTTGAGGCGGCGAAAGACAAGGTCCTGATGGGCGTCGAAAGAAAAAGCATGATCATCAGCGATGAGGAGAAGAAAAATACTGCCTATCACGAGGCAGGTCATGCGCTGGTGGCTAAGCTCACGCCGGGGACCGATCCAGTGCATAAGGTAAGTATCATTCCCCGCGGCCGTGCGCTTGGCATTACTCAGCAGCTGCCCATGGATGACAAATATACCTATTCGAAGGATTATCTTATGAAGAGGCTCTATGTGCTGCTGGGCGGCAGGGCTGCTGAAGAGATCATGCTGAACCAGATGACGACCGGCGCAGGCAATGACATCGAACGGGCCACTGACCTGGCGCGCAAAATGGTGACCTCGTGGGGCATGAGCGAAAAACTCGGCCCGGTCACCTTCGGCAAGAAAGAAGAGCATATCTTCCTCGGCAGGGAGATGGGCCAGCATAAGGATTACAGCGAAAAGACAGCTGTTGATATCGATGATGAGGTAAGGCGTTTCGTGTCAGAGGCCTATGTGGTTGCAAAAGGACTCCTTGAAAAAAATGTCGATATCCTTGAGGCCTTTGCCAGGAAGCTCCTCGAAATAGAGACGATGGACGGCCCTGATATTGATGCCATGATTGCGTTGGTCCACAAGCCGAAAGAGTCTCAGGCTGCTGAATGCGGAGACACGAGCTGCACCGGTCTGGCCTGACAGCACGATCAAGACGTTTATGAACGGCGGGACTGGTTCCCGCCGTTCTTTTTTGAAACATGTCCTATAATGACGCTTACTAAAAATTTCACGCGCATGAAGACATTTAATTTTAAAATCCCTCCTTTCCTCCCTTTGTTAAAGGGAGGGGAAATACCCCTCTTTGACAAAGAGGGGCAAGGGGAGATTTTATGAAACTTTCCTGGTTGCGCTATGACCTGGACCTCTCGAGTAAAACCCATGTCATGGGCATTCTCAATATTACGCCTGATTCGTTCTCGGACGGCGGCCTTCACCTTGATGCGTCTGCAGCCGTAGAACAGGGGATCAGAATGGTCAATAATGGTGCTGACATTCTGGATATCGGCGGAGAATCAACACGGCCCGGCGCTGAGCCGGTGTCCCTTGAAGAAGAGCTCAGACGCACCATACCGGTCATCAAGGAACTCGCAAAGAAAGTAACAGTGCCCATTTCGATCGACACGTACAAAGCCGAGGTTGCCCGACAGGCCCTTGCTGCAGGCGCCTCGATCGTCAATGATATCAGCGGACTGAGATTCGATCCTGAAATGCCGAAGGTCATCGCTCACTATAGAGTCCCGGTAGTCATCATGCATATCAAGGGACGGCCGAGAGAGATGCAGCAAAACCCCGTGTATGATGCCCTGATCCCGGAGATCATGGACTACTTCAGGATCAGTATACGGCTGGCGAGAAAATTCGGGATCCCTGACGAACTGATGATCCTCGATCCCGGGATCGGCTTTGGCAAGACCTTTGACCATAACCTCGAGATCCTGAACAATCTCGAGCAGTTCACCCTTCTTGAAAAACCGCTCCTCGTCGGCCCTTCCCGCAAGGCTTTTCTGGGCAAACTTCTCGGCGGCGTCCCTGCCTCAGACAGGCTCGAGGGCACAGCAGCATCAGTTGCTGTTGCGATCATGAAAGGCGCCAATATCATCCGTGTGCATGATGTAAAGGAAATGGCAAGGGTGGCAAAGGTCGTTGATGCGATCAAAAGGGAAAAGGCTGCGTGAAACACTCTGCTGAAGAAATTGAGAGATGCCTTGCCCTGCTCGAAGATCTTACGAACGATTCGGGACAGCTTGCCAGGCTGCCGGAAAGGCAAAGGATCTCACTCATGAAAGCGGCAGGGGAGCTATCCCGCCCTGACAGAGCTGAAGCAAAGAAGAGAAATAAGGCTGTCAAGAAGCTACAGGGCCTGACCAGGCTCGAAAAAGACCGGCGCGCCAGGAATACGACTGGCATCCGTAATGCGCGAACTGACGAGGTATATACTGCACCCGCTGAGATCGAATTCAATCCTGAGGGAGCCTCTGCAAAAAGCGAGGAGCTGAATTCACCGCGCAACTGCTATGTCTGTAAGGAAGAGTTTACGACACTGCACTTTTTTTATGACACCATGTGCAGGAAATGCGGCGACCTGAATTATCGGAAACGCTTTCAGACAGCTCCTCTCCATGGGAAGGTCGCATTGATCACCGGTTCACGCCTTAAAATAGGTTATCAGGCAGCTCTGATGATGCTGCGTGCCGGCGCTACCGTGATAGCAACAACCAGATTTCCTGTTGATGCGGCAAGCAGGTATTCCCGGGAGGAAGGATACGCCGCGTGGGGAGACCGGCTGCATATACATGGTCTTGACCTGAGGCATATTCCGAGCGTTGAAATATTTTCGAGCTATATAGAAGAGCACTATGGCAGGCTTGATCTATTGATCAATAATGCGGCCCAGACCGTAAGAAGGCCCGCAGGTTTTTATGCGCATCTTATGGAAAATGAAAATAAAGGACTGAATGCTCTCTCTAAGGAGGCTTCAAAACTTCTTGCTGACCATGAACACTGCAAAAATCAGATCAGAACCCTTTACAAGGATCACGACGGCCAGAGCGCATCACTTCCGGTCTCTTGGCATAATCAGAACCCCGGGATAGGACTGCGTGAGTCTGCGCGGTTATCGCAGGTCCCGTACAGCCACGATAATACCCTCTCGTCTGAAAAACTGTTTCCGCCAGGAAGGCTGGATGCTGATCTTCAGCAGGTGGATATGCGCAGGACGAACAGCTGGCGTCTGCGTCTGGGCGAAATACCGACAGCAGAAATGCTCGAAGTGCAGTTAGTGAATTCTGTGGCACCGTTTGTCTTATGCAACAGATTGGCAGATCTTATGAGGCGTGATCATACCGGGCAGAAGCATATTGTGAATGTGACCGCCATGGAAGGCAAGTTCTTCAGATTCAGGAAAGATCCACGCCATCCCCATACGAATATGGCCAAAGCAGCCCTGAATATGCTGACGCACACATCAGCGGAGGATCTTGCCAGGGACGGCATCTATATGAATGCAGTCGATACCGGATGGGTGACGGACGAAGATCCTCTTGAGCTCTCGCAATGGAAACAGAGGGTTCATGATTTCCAGCCGCCCCTGGATATTGTCGATGGAGCCGCCCGGGTCTGCGATCCCTTCTTTGACGGGATATTGACCGGCAAGCACTGGTCCGGCAAATTTCTGAAAGATTATTTCCCTATCGATTGGTAGAGAGAAGCGTTCTATCTGCCCGCAAGGGAATGGCAGCAACAAGTCAACTAATTCAACAACGTCCCTGAAGTGTTGGGTCATTCACTTCCTCGGGTGTTCTTTGCGGTAATCCGAAGGAAGCTGCTTCAGACCGCCCTTGCCCCAGATGCCGCGTTTATTCTCCCGCGCGATCACCTGGGCAGATGCCAGGCGGTCACTGTGCTTCACATTCGGTGGAAGAGTAAAAAGCACTGCATGCCCATTGCGAAGCATTTCCTCGTTGATCAGCTTATTGTCACGGCTCCAGAGATAGGCAAGGACCCGGGCGTATTTGTCCCGTTTCTCAACATCATATTCGATGCGTGCCTGCCAGCCGGATGCTGAGATCAGTTCTTCCAGGAATTTCTTCGAACGCTTTCCCCAAGGCTTCTGGCTCAGCTCGGGCGCATCAATGCCGATCAATCTGATCTGCTCTTTCCTGCCGCGAACATTTGCCTCGACCGAATCGCCGTCAAGGATCTTTTCAATGTATACAGCGTTGTTTTCATCACGCTTCTTCGCCTCCGCAGCATTCTCTGCCAGCCATCCATAAAGCAGGGCACTCAATGCAAGAAGCGCTATCGAAAAGACCTTTACCTGTTTCCTTGTCATGCTGTTAGTATAATTCTTTCATGGAATAAATAAGAATCGCCGGAGACCCGGATGATCTGAAGGTTACAGGGTGGAAAACAGCCCACCCTGTAACACCTGAACGCAATGGCTCATTACTGCTGTCCGCATCTGCCCATTTTTCCGCAGCCCGCATTGGCCTGCTGGTTAGCGCAAGGTCCATTGCCATTGCAGCCCATTCCCTGGCCACGGCCCTGACCCATATTACAGTTGGCACCCTGCTGGTTCCCGCAGGCTCCTGGACCTCCGGCCATACCGAATTCAGCCGCTTTCGCCTGGATCTTTGCACGAAGAGCATCAATATCGCTCTCCAGAGCATCGATCTTGGCCTGATCAGCGCCTGACCTGTAAAGTTCCATCAGCCCGAACCTTTTGTCATGCATCTCTTTTCTCAGATCCTTTGTTGCATCAAAGAACTGTTTTTGCTCAGCCGAGATAGTTCCTGTATTCTGGCCCATACCCCACGGACGCGCAAAAGCTACTGCAGCTAAAAGCAATACACTTAATCCCACAAGTACGAATAACATCTTTTTCATCCTGATTCACCTCCTTTCGCATATAGTATTAATTGCAGATACAGCTTATCTTATAATTATGAATCAATTATGAAAGGGCTATTATTGACGATTGATGTGGGCGGAATGCTGACCGCAAATAAGGGGGAATATTGTAAAGCAGATCTGCTAATAGAGGAAACGTGCAGGAGAACAGTTGATACCGCCTGATACCTGCCCGCTCGCCGGGAGCATATGCTCCCGGCAGCGCTGCGTCATTTATTCTTGAGGGTATCGATCGTGAAGGCAAACAGATTTCTGCAGAGCTGCAGTCTTCTCAAATAGACCTTTTTCTGAGTCTCCTCAAGCTGTTCTATCCTTAACTTGAGCTTATCGCATCGCTCAACGAGAGATACAAGCTCCTCCTTCGGAAGTGTCATGGCCTGATCGGTCTTTGCGCAGATATCATCGAACTCTGCCTTCCAGTCGTCTTGACCAAAGGCAGCCGCACCGCAGCAAAGGACAGCGGCGACCACCAGGGCCATTATTGCCTTGTGCAAAACGAAATGGTTCATTACTGTCTTATGCCGGGATGACATGCCTTGCAGTCGTTCATCGGAAATGCCACGGTCAGGTGGCAAACTCCGCAGAACTCTCCTTTCAGATTTCGATCCATAGCGAAATGCTCTGTGGTCTTTTTCTTGATATTGAATATGTCCGGATGACAGTTGTTGCAGTCGAGCCACTTGATATGGGCCTTATGCGAAAAAACAGCTGGCGGTATATTGGCCCAATTTGCCGCAAGCTCAAGATTCTTGTCAAAGGAGACATCCGAAGGCTTGAGCGTGAGGTAGTGGAGCGGTGCTATCAGCTCCTTATCAATGGCACGTCTCCAGTTCACGCCATTGCCCAGGCCGGTCTTGGGCAATGTCTTCGTAAGCTCCTGAAACCGCTCTTTGCCGTATCCCCTGTTATTGTTGTGGCACTTCTCGCAGTCAGCCTTGTCCTGATGGCCAAAAGCGACCTTGCCGTCATGGCAGCCGCCCGCTCCGCAGTACCGGCCGGATCTGTTGGCCGCCTCGGTGATCTCGGTCGTATTCACCTTCATATTGAATTCAAGCTCGAAATGGCAGACCCTGCAGGTATGCTTCCTGCGATGAACCCAGTGAGAAAATGCAGCCGGCTTCACGCCGTTCTTCTCAGATGTCCGGCTGATCAGAATGTTGCCGTATTCCTCCTTCGGCAGGGCATTGGGGAAGGTCCACCACGAGTTGCCCGCAGCCATCAGACCTGTTGGCAGGACAAGCGCCGCAAGGATGCAAAATAGCAGTGCGTATCTCATGAAACCTGTTTGGTGTGGCATCGCTGGCAGTCCAGTAAGGGGAAAGCGACATTGATATGGCAGACACCGCAATACTTTCCATTAAATATCTCGGGCATGGAATACTTTGTCTCTCCCTTTTTGACCCCGACAAAGATCTCCGGGTGACAGACTTCGCAGCCGTTCCAGACCGTATGCTTCTTGTGCGAGAAGATGATCTCCGGCATCTGGGCAACCTTGGGATTGAGCGAAAAGTCCTTCTGCACCGTCAGCGCCTTCCGTTTGATCGAGACCCCCTCGATAAAGTCTATGAGCCTGATGTGGCCCTCCTCCTCTGCCTTTTCCCAGTTGATACCGTTGCCGAACCGCTCTTTCGGAAATTTTTCGGTAAAGGCATAAAAATCATACTGCTTCTTGACAGTCTTGCCCTGAGAATGACAGCGGTCGCATGTGCCCTGATTCAGTATCACCTTGGCGCAGGATTCAAAGACCTTTCGGTCACTGACCGCCATTTTGCCGTTATGACAGGTCCCGCAGTAAAAGCCCCTCATATTATCGGCAGCCTTGATGCCGGTCTGCCCGGCCTTCATCGCAAACCCGATATCCACATGGCAGAGTCTGCAGGTGAATTGCGAGCGGTGGACCCAATGATCAAAGACAACCGGGGCCAAGCCTGCCTTTTCAGAGTTGTTTGCAATTATAACTCTGCCGTATTCGGGCGGCTGCGGCCTCTTTTTCTTAACGCCGCCCTGGGCAAGGGCAAGGCCGACCGTTACAGCAATGATCATGATTACTGCAAAAAAACGTTTCATAACCCCTCCGAACAATAGAATATGACTCATAATACTCCAGATCAGACCTTCGTTCAAGCTTATTTTGTTATAAGTTATCAGGAATTAGCGGAAAATAGCTTGACAACAACATATCATTATAATAATATGTTGTTATGTTACACGATGCAACGCATGCGTTACAAAATAAAACAGTTGACCGCTTCAACCAGGAGAAGCTTTATATCCAGCTCACGAGAATACTCCTTGACCAGATCAGCTCAGGCAACTGGAAGCTCAACGACAGGATACCTTCAGAGGATGAGCTCAGCAAAACCTATCATATCAGCAAGATCACCGTTCGTCAGGCTATAAATAATCTCACGTCAGACGGTTATCTGATGAAGATCCAGGGCAAGGGCACCTTTGTTACCAGCGTTATGCCTGTCGTCGGTCTTGCCATGAGGACCCGATTCACAGAAGAGATGTTCGGCGAAGAGGTGCAGGTCACGAAAGAGCTGCTCTATAAAGGCACTATTGACCCTCCTTCAGAGGTCAAGGCATATCTAAGAACCGGCGACCCTATATACCAATTTCTCTGCAGACGTATTGTGAACAGCAATCCTGCGTATCTGGATGAGTCATATGTTCCGTATCCCATGCTTCCGGGCATAGAAGGCATTGACATCATCAATGCCTCGCTCTACGCCATCCTGCAGGAAAAGGCGGTCATGAAGATCTTCAAGATGATCCAAACCGTCGAAATCCTGAATGTTGACGAAAGCTCAGCAAAATATCTTGATATTCAACCGGGCGTCCCTGCGCTTGCAGTCCACAGACTCCTGCTCAGCTCAGACAGTACGCCGGTTGGGTACACCCGCTTCATCGGCCGCAGCGACAGATACAAGTTTCAGACAGAATTTGAAAGGATAAGATAAAAATCATGATAAAGGAGGAAGGTTTAATGGTAAAGCAAAACGTAAAAACAGTGCTGTTACTGCTGGTTATTACAGGCTTTCTTGTATTGGCCGGCTCTGTAATGGCATCGACCGAACCGGTGGCAGCAGCACCGGCGGCAGTTCAGTCATCCATGCCGTGGTGGGGGTGGCCACTGCTTCTGTTCGTCGTAACATTTGTTCTGGGTATCGTGGCTGTATTAGGGGGCGTCGGCGGCGGCGTGCTCTTTGTTCCGATCATAGGAGGCTTTTTCCCGTTCCATATCGACTTTGTCAGAGGAGCAGGCCTTCTGGTTGCCCTTGCCGGTGCACTTGCCGCAGGCCCCGGTCTTCTGAAAAAAGGCATGGCTGATCTCAGACTCGCCCTGCCTGTTGCGCTGATCGCATCGTCCTGCGCCATAGTCGGCGCCATGATCGGCCTTGCACTGCCGGCGAAAGTGGTGAATATCGCTCTCGGCGGCACGATCCTCGGTATTGTGGCTATCATGCTCATGGCAAAGAAGTCAGAATATCCTGATGTACAGAAGCCGGACAACCTTTCAACAGCTCTCAGGATCAGCGGCGTCTATTACGAACCTTCATTAGGCGAAAACATCAACTGGCAGATCCACAGGACACCTCAGGGGCTTGCAACCTTCATTATCATCGGCGTGATGGCAGGCATGTTCGGTCTCGGTGCAGGCTGGGCCAATGTGCCGGTACTTAACCTTATGATGGGAGCACCTCTGAAGGTCTCGGTTGCAACGAGCAAATTTCTGCTTTCGATCACCGACACCTCTGCTGCCTGGATCTATGTCAACAACGGCGCAGTGCTGCCGATGATGGTCGTCCCCTCGATCATCGGCATCATGTTAGGCTCGATCGTCGGCGTAAGGATACTGGCAAAGACAAAACCTGCAGCGATCCGGTATATGGTCATCGGTCTGCTGTCATTCGCAGGACTGAGAGCATTGCTCAAAGGTCTTGAAATCTGGAATTAGGGAGAAAACCATGGCTGATAAATTACAGGCAACAGAAGAACAGCTTGAATATGCAAAACTTCTCAATATCGGCATGAAGCTCGGACTGCTCATGCTCCTCATCTCCTTTACGATCTACGTTCTCGGCATCTTCACCCCTCACGTGCCGGTAGGCGACCTGCCGAAGTACTGGTCCATGCCGGTCAAGGATTACCTCAAGGCAACAGACATTCATACCGGCTGGTCCTGGATCCATCTGTTGGGCAAGGGAGATTTTCTCAATTTCGTGGGCATCGCTTTCCTCTCAGGCGTCACGATCCTCTGTTACATAAGGATCATCCCGATCCTCTTTAAAAAGAAAGACACGGTCTATGCAGTGCTCGCCATCATCGAGGTGCTCGTGCTGGTGCTGGCTGCGTCGGGCGTACTTAAAGCAGGAGGTCACTGATATGACAGATGCATGTCCCATAACCGGACTCAAGAATATTCTGATCGCAACCGACGGGTCGCTCCATAGCGAAAAGGCATTGCATGAGGCGATCAATCTTGCCAAGTCTTGCGGCACAAAACTGCATGTCATGTCAGTGGTCGAGGTGAACGAAGAATATGAGGCGCTTGCGCCCCAGGTCGTAGAAAAGGCTGACGAGGAAGCAAAGATGTTCCTCGACGCAGCGCAGAAATGCGCCGAGCGCGAGAAGGTCGATGTCAGCATCATAGTACACCGGGGAGAGGACCCCGCTCATTTTATTGTCGAAGAGGCAGAGAAGCTGAAGGCCGATATGATCGTAATGGGCAAGCACGGCAGAAGAAAAGGTCTGAAAAAACTTTTTGTGGGAAGTGTCACCGCCAAGGTTATCTCTCATGCGCATTGCAAGATACTGGTCGTGCCGAGCTGAACATATATTTACATCAACCTGTTATAACAAAAAAGCCCCGTTCGTCGGGGCTTTTTTGTTATAAGCTCTCGCAGCAGAGATTCTGTTTGCGTTCTATCCTGCTGTCAGACTAACAACCATATCAGTCACAAATCTCTTGAATGAATCGTTCTGAACAAACTGCTTGTAGAATTCAGTGTCGTCTTTCAGCAAAGGGCCGACCACGCGCATTAGGGCAGCGTCCAACTCAATTCGAGCAGCGTTCGGCGTGTTCTTCTTTGCATTTTGATAGGGTTGATCTCCTGCTACTTTTGGAGCAATGTCTTCGGTGATCCGGCGGATAATACGATCGCCGTCGGTAAAGAGAGTTCCGAATTGTTCATTGAACACCTTGAGGATATTGCTTAGCCGGTCCATTTCAGGCTCAGATTTTTTGCGACCTTCGTCAACCGGCATAGGGTTGATCTCTGCGTTCTCGTCAGGGAGTACAATTTTCATGGCAGCCTTCTTCTCGGTTCTGTAGCTGTCCATGTCGATAGATGCGAGGATTCCCCTGGAAAGGTCTTCGTCCTTGGGCGCAGGCAGTTTCGGTATGAGAAATGTCAGGAATATAGAGAGTTTTTCCCACCCTGCGTTGTTGTATGGAAGAATCGACGCAAGGAAGTCATATGTACGGGTAAAGGCCTTGGCGTTGCCCTTGAACTCCACCTGCCCATCCTCGTCGAGTCGCTCTTTGTAAACCGCCACACATATGTCGAGAATTGGGTCCAGCTTATCCCTGTCAGCCCCCTCAAGGTAAAGTGATACAAGCTTTTCGATCTGATCAGGGGCATAGACCTGATAGCTATCCAGCACCATCTTTAAGTCGTGGAGTTTGTTTGGATCTGTCTCCTCGCTGAGAACGGTAGTCCGATAATAGTCTGCAAAGGCCTCTGTAATAGTCTTTGTGTCGTTCATAAAATCCAGAACAAATACGTCGCGCTTAATATTCCCAAGCGCACGATTCAGTCGAGAGAGAGTCTGCACGGCCTTGATGCCGGACAATATCTTGTCCACATACATTGTGTGGAGCAAAGGCTCATCATATCCGGTCTGGAACTTATCCGCACAGATGAGGAAGCGATACGGATCTTCCTGAATCTTATCCGTTATATCATTACTCGAAAAGCCATTTAGCGATGCCTCGCTGACCTTCGCTCCGCCGTATTCATGCTCTCCGGAAAAGGCGACGATGGCCTGATAGGGGCTTTTCCGTTCCTGGAGATACTCGCGGAAGGCATGGAAATACTGGATGGCCCGTTCGACACCGCTGCATACTACCATTGCCCGTGCCTGACCGCCGATTTTATTCATGCCGATTATCTGTTCATGAAAATGGTCTACCATGATTTCGGCTTTCAAGCGGATAGCGTGAGCGTGACTCTCCACATACCGACGCAGCTTCTTTTTCGCCCTCTTTGTATCAAACTCCGGGTCAGCCTCGACGGTTTTTACCAGCTTGTAATAACTGTCGACTGGGGTATAGCTTTTGAGTACATCGAGAATGAACCCCTCCTGTATCGCCTGCTTCATAGTGTAGCTGTGGAAGGGATGATGCTTGATCTTGCCTTCCTCGCCCGGACCGGGCTCGCCGAACATCTCCAGAGTCTTGTTCTTGGGCGTGGCGGTGAAGGCAAAGTAGCTCGCATTAGGGAGCATCTTGCGCGCTGCCATGCGTTTTTCCAATGCATCGTTGATCGTGTCTTCCGGATCGGACAGCACCTCACTCAGAGCCGCAGATGTCTTGCCCCCCTGACTGGAATGGGCTTCGTCAATAATGATGGCAAAGCTTCGGCCCCGATGTTCGTCCCCGATCTCATCAAGGATAAAGGGGAACTTCTGCACTGTGCTGATGATAATCTTCTTGCCGCTCTCAATAAAATTCCTCAGGTCGCCAGACCGAGCGGCGTGTCCAACAGTGGACGCAACCTGCATAAACCCCTTGATCGTGTCCTTGATCTGCTTATCCAGGATTCGCCGGTCGGTAATGACTATCACCGAGTCAAATATATTTTTCTCATCCTTGCGTAACCCAATAAGCTGATGTGCAAGCCATGCGATAGAGTTCGACTTTCCACTCCCGGCAGAATGCTGGACGAGATACCGCTTTCCGGCGCCTCGTTCCGCTACATCGGCTAAAAGTTTGCGCACCACGTCGAGCTGGTGATATCGTGGAAAAACCTGCTTTAACCTCTTTTTCCCTGTCTTCTCGTTCTTCTCTTCAACAATCTGGGCATAGTTTTCTATGATGTCGGTGATACCTTGCGGGGTCAGAATCTTCTTCCACAGATAATCAGTCTTTAACCCATCCGGGTTAGGAGGATTACCCGCACCGTCGTTCCACCCTTGGTTGAGCGGAAGGAACCACGAACCCCTGCCCTTAAGATGTGTGCACATCCGTACCTCGTGATCATCCAAAGCGAGATGCACTATGCAGCGCCCGAACTCAAACAGCTTTTCTCTCGGATCGCGATCACGTCGGTATTGCTCGATGGCATCCTCAACTGTCTGCTTTGTCAGGCTATTTTTCAACTCGAAAGTGGCGATGGGCAGGCCATTGATAAACAGGCACAGGTCCAATGCCCGGCGTGTTTCGTCAAGGCTATAGCGAAGCTGGCGGGAAATACTAAATCGGTTGGCAGAGAATAACAGAGCCGCCTTGTCATTGCCCGGCGACGGTGTGCCATAAAACAGGTCAAAAGAAAGCGCCCCATGTCTGATGCCGTGCCGCAGCACGTCAATCACTCCGCGCTTGGCAATCTCACCGCTTAAACGAGCGAAAAACTTCAGACGTGCAATATCCTTTGTGTCTTTGTAATTTCCGAAACCGAGTTTTTGGAACTCATCAGGTTGGGTATCCTTAAGAAAGGCAAAGAGTTGTACCGGATCAAGCGCGTGAGCCCGATCGTAGGAGCCGGCATCCCCTGCAAACCAACCGCTGCCAGCGGCAGGAATATGAGGCTCAGCTGCCTTTTCGACATCAGCCTCCGGCGCCAAGCCATCGGTCCCGGTCATGTAACGCATGATCAGAGTTTCGAGGCCTTTTTCGCTGGTGTCGGTGTTCAGTTTGCCTCCTGTTCCTGCATTTCCATCAAGTAAATTATTACTTTAATAACGAAGACTTACGCCTCAGCGTCCGCCTGATTAGGCCTCTCCAGTCAACTACCCGTCAACTAAAAACCATATACTTAACACATTGAATTTACAGCATTTTCCTGCTTCCCATCCCACAGTAATGACTATCCAGTCTACTACCTGTCAACTAAATTTCTACACCCAGTAAGGAACATATTTCCTCAACTTTGGTGCGGCATCTTCGTCATAGGGTCTTATTGCATTTGCCTCCAAGGCCTCTCTAATATATCGTGAGGCCATGGCTTTATTCGAGGGCTCAATGCCGAAACGACCCCGAACCGACGTGTTGGTCATGTAATCCCTATTTACATACCGAAGGCAAGCATGAAGATAACAAGCACGGACGCGGTCCGCCTTGTCCATTTTTGCCAAGGGCCTATGAGCAAATAGCACTGCTTTAGTATTATCGTCAACCACCTCGAAAGCAGGTGCTGGAAGCTGGTAATACTCTGTCTGAAATACCACTTTATCAACTCCACTTCCACGTTCTTCGCAAACACCGATGCGCCGCATGAAGGAAGCGAGAGCCTCATTACGGGAGCGCGGCGGCGTGTCGAGAAATCTTTCAGTTTCAACAAGTGGTTTGCCTGGATTGGATATCTCCATTCTGTCACCGAAAATCTCCACCATCGGTCCACTTCCGGTGATGAAAAAATCTTGATGAATTAAAGCATTCACAACCAATTCTCTTACGGCAAGCTCGGGATACATGGGCACAGTTTTCCGGAGGGCCTGTTCGATGACCTCATTGGTCGGTATCAGACCGTTGATGAACCCGATTAGCCTCTCAAAGCCAGTTGCATATCCTTTTGTGCCTTCCTGTTCGCGAATAGTCTCTACACGGCTGTTGCCCTTATAAACAATGACCCTCACAGCCTTGCGCTTGAGGGAATGGAAATCCCCCAGTTTTTTTGCCAGAAGAATGGCTCCCAGATTCGTAATGTTCCACTTGCCACTGTCTGTTCGGACAATCAGCTCGTCAGCAGCCAGTGCCTGGAGGATGCCAGCGCGCGCTTCAGGAAGCGGGATTTTCAAGAGATCAAAGTATATGGAATAGTCCAGCAACTTAAGCACTTCCTCGGTTGGAAGTTCCTCAGTAGCCACAAGTTTTTCAAAGGGTGTTTGGTCGAAGATGCGCCACAATGCACGCTCTTTTTCTGCAAACTCTTTCAGCCTCTTCTTATAAGAGCCGACCCGAATAAACTCCTGGCCCTTAAATTGGACGGGATGTCTGAAGGCTCGCCCGACTTCAAGCAATACAATTGAAGCCCCATTAACTTCAAACTCGAAAAAGCGAAAGTGGATCTTCGGCGACAACAGCCTTAACAACCAGTTCTCAAGTTCTTCATTGCCGATCTTCGCTGCGGAGGGAGAAAAGGTTGTGCCGACAATGTCATGAGAACTGTCTTCAATGCCCCAAACGAGATAAGCAAAAGCTTTCCCGCATAACGCAGCGGAATTAGCCAGTGCCGATTGATACTCGCCGATATCCTCTGGTTCAGCGTCATTCCGCTTGAACTCCACCCATTCTGTTTCTCTGGGAAGCTTGCACAGTTCATGAACAAGGCTGATCAGATACTCAGGCGTGCGGTCTGTAGTCATGTCTTTGCGTTCTCAGTTCCTGCATCTATCTCCGGCAAGTCAATTGGAAATGCCCAGGCCTCGTAACCTTCCACCAAAGTAGCGAGCAGCTCAAGCTCGGTGCCTTCCGGTGTATTGGGAACGGCATCGAAAATCTCTTCAATACGAGTCAGCGCTGCCTTATAATCAGCCTCAGCTTTTATAATTTTAAGTTTCATCATTTTCGTTTATCAATTCCCGTTTAATTTTAACACTTCTGCAACAAAGCAGTATCACGATATTACGCTCACTCGACTATCTCCTCCATTTCATCGGCGCCTTCAACCTCATCAAATCCTTCGGGGAGAGTCTCTTGCTCAACTTCCGCTGGCAGCTTCTTCGCCGCTTCACGCACATCCAGTTTGCCCGTCACAACATCGGCGATCAGCCGGGTGCGGTACTCGCGGAGGCGGGCGATTTCTCGCTCGGTACGGGAGATGGCGGCGGTGAGAGGAACTGTTGTCTCTTCAATATAACGGACGATAACGCATTGTTCATCAATTGGCGGCAGAGGAATTCCCATTGCACCGATACGTTCCACATTCAAGTTGCCTTGGGTGTTCACAGGTGCCTCCCTAAGCAGGTCTGGTTTCATACAGAGGAAAACCGAATAGAGATAATCCTGGTTGATTTCCTTAAAGGGCACAAATCCGACAATGGAGTCTGGAAAACACGCATCAAAAGTCAAAACCGCCACGTTTCCGATATTAGCTGCTATCGTCATTACCAGCGTGCCTTTTGGAAAGAGTTTGCTCACGGCCAAGCCTTTTTCGTTAAGTGTCTGAGTGTAGCTGGCAATAAACTTCTTTGCTTGCGCCACCGCTCCTGTTTGAATAAATGGATAAATACCGTCATAAAGCGACTGGTCATTACGAGGTCGGTGAGAGAACTTACCGCGAAGAATCCTTGATGTTTGCTTTACTCGCCTTGATTCCCAATGCTCAGGTATATCCCCAAGCCAGGGAATGCCAGAGGGTTTAAGTGGGACGGTTAGATCAAGGCCACGGGTGACGGCGCGGTGGATAATGGCCTGCTTCTGCTCATTCAGCAGCGCGATCACCTTCCGTTTCGCTCTAATGGTACGATCAAGCCGACGATTTGCGTGGTTGAGAAACCGCACGATTGTGACTTGCTCGTCGAGGGGTGGCAGAAGTGATTCAAGCCGGTAAAGATCGTCGGAGTAGAGACGAAGACGGCTCTCAACCACACCGGTTGAAACAGCCTTGATGCGACCCTTATAGATCGGCGATCTTAGAAGATGATGGAAATACCACGGGTGAGCCTCCTGCCCAAAGCGATAGACGCAGTACGCAGGACTTGCAATGCCCACATAGCGTGATATACCGAGGCTTCCGTTCCATGCCAGCATTATGTTGATGACCAATTCGTCTGGCTGCACAACTTTGTAGCCGACAAGGGATTCTGCTCGCGTATCTGGTTCGTCTATTCCGTTAACACTGAGACGCTTGGTAACACCCGTATATTGAGAAACTCGGAGCAATTGTTCTTTACCGCCGGTTGATCGCAAATCCTTCTCGCGAAGGAGATATTTCATTCGTCTCACTACCCAATGCTTCGGCACCTGACCCAGCCAATCCGTGCCCGACGCCCTATATTCAGCATAGGGTTTGAGATTGGCGATCATTTCGTCGCTCCCTTTAGAAGTTCATCAAGCAGTCCTTCGGCTTCTTGTTCCACGGCGAGAATATCGGCTCGGATTTCATCCAGCGTTCTTAAAGGCTGGGGCTTGTAAAAGTGGCGGGCAAAGCTGATTTCATAACCGATCTTTGTGGCGTCTTCCTTTATCCATGCATCGGGCGTGTATGGCAACACTTCGCGGCGAATGAATGCTTCGATGCCGCCAGGCTCAATGAGCGGTATCTGCTCAGTGTCGCGCAGGTCGCTGTCAGGCTCGTATTCGACAATACATTTCTTGCCGTCTGATTTTGACTCATATCGGCCGTGTAAGGGATTGGCTTTAATTTTGCCGGGTTTGTGCACCTTGGTAATGACCGGAGGTGCAGCTTCAACTCTCCAACTTACGGCACGGAGGATAATCTTCAAATCACTTGCAGAGACTTTTTGCCCACGATTCTTAAGCGCCGTTTCAACAACCTTGCGAAAAACATTATGATCTTCGAAAAGATCACCGCCAAGCTCCTGCCTCAGGTCTGTAGCAATCTGCACCAGCCGGGCATCACGCTCCCATGTCTTTGCATCGATGAGTCTCTTCTTTTTCTTTTCCGGAATTCCCTTCGTCATAGTCGCGCCATCTTCAGCATCGTCCTCTTCATCGCCCGCGCCCCAGTCCGCCAGCCGTTTCGACAAGGCTTCCTCTACTCTGGCAAAGTCCTCAAACAGTGCATCGCCGAACTCGTCATAAAGCTGAGAGCGGATCTCTTCGTCCCCGGAAGCAAAACGCAGCGATTCGATGGCTTTAACTGTAAGCTGGCTGTGCAGGCGCAACGGACGCTCCACAACAACTTTCCAATAGCCGAAGTGCTCGTTGGGGAATAGCTTCGACTGCTCTGTTTCCTCAAAGGTAAGATAGGTATCGCAGATGCGTTTTATGTCTTCCTCTGAAAGCTCGCAGTTCTTCTTACCGAGATTCTTTCTCAAAGGCTTAAACCACTGAGTAGCATCTATAAGCTGCACCTTGCCTTTACGATGTTCAGGCTTCCGGTTCGTGAGCACCCATATATATGTTGCGATGCCGGTATTGTAGAAAAGGTTCAGAGGCAGGGCGACAATTGCCTCAAGCCAATCGTTTTCGATGATCCATCTGCGGATGTTACTTTCACCCTGCCCTGCGTCACCGGTAAAAAGAGAGGAACCGTTGTGAACTTCTGCTATGCGACTGCCAAGCAGGGTCCGGTGATTCATCTTACTGACCATATTTGCGAGAAAGAGCATCTGGCCGTCACTGGAGCGGGTCACGAGGGAGTAGTCGGGCTCGTCAGCGTGGGTGATCTTGAAGCGCGGATCGCGCATGCCGTCTTTACCGCCCATAGCTTCGAGGTCTTTTTTCCAGCTCTTGCCGTAAGGCGGGTTGGAGAGCATAAAGTCGAACTCCTGTGCAGGAAAGGCATCGTGCGAAAGTGTAGACCATTCGGCGCCGCCGATAATGTGGTCAGCGTTCTCGCCTTCACCTTTAAGCAGCATGTCAGCCTTGCATATTGCATAGGTCTCAGGATTGATCTCCTGCCCATAGAGATGCGTAATAACTTGCTTGCCGTGTTTGACTGCAAGGCTTTGAAAAGTTTCCTCTCCCTCGGTCAGCATGCCGCCAGTTCCGCACACTCCATCGTAGAACAGGTATGATCCGGACTGTATCTTGTCGGCAATGGGCAGAAAGATAAGGTTTGCCATCAATTTGACCGCGTCGCGTGGTGTCCAGTGTTCACCAGCTTCTTCGTTGTTCTCCTCGTTAAATTTGCGGACGAGTTCCTCGAAAACAGTACCCATGGAATGGTTGTCCATGACTGGCTGCTTTACCGAGCCGTCGTTATTCAGCACAGGATTAGGACTGAGATTAATATCCGGATCGAGAAACTTTTCGATCAGCGTGCCGAGGGAATCGGACTTCGAGAGCGTGGAGATCTGGTTGCGGAATTTGAAGTTTTCAAGGATGTCCTGAACGTTGGGAGAGAAGCCGTCGAGATAGGCTTCAAAGTCGGCCTTGAGCTGCTGCTGGCTGCCACGGGATTGCAGATCGCGAAGTGTAAACTTCGAGGTATTGTAGAAAGCCTGACCGGCAGCCTGACAAAGTGCGGCGCGTTGCTCGGTGATACCAGCCTTGTCGAGCATCTCCTTTGTTTCGAGCACAGCTTTTTTCGTTGGCTCCAGCACTGCATCGAGCCTGCGAAGGACACACATCGGTAAAATAACGTCGGGGTATTTGCCACGCTTGAACAGGTCGCGGAGGACATCGTCAGCAATGCCCCATATGAAGGAAACGATCTTGTTATGTGCGGCCTGGTCCATGTCAGTTGAGATTTCCTTTAATTTTACTTTGGATGATAGCATATTGACCAGTTCTTTAGAATAAAAGAATTGATCAATTCTCATTAAATAATCAGCCGTAGGTGGCAACAATACTAATGATAAAGGAGCTCTTGATCGATTCTGGCCCCGGCATCTAAAAATAATACCTATTGTGCCTAACTGAATATCTTCTTAACAATGCCTTGCCGTCCATTAAGGCTTTCTTTTTGCTATAATCTCCCTAACACAAAGGAGGGCATTCAATGATTTCCCATATTGTCATCTGCACAGACGGTTCTGAATATAGTGAGGGGGCTGTCCGCGAAGGCATCGGCCTTGCAAAGAAGAACAATGCGCGGGTCACCGCTCTTTCGGTCATAGATTTCAATGCGGAATTCGACGCGCTTGCGCCTGATCTTCTCGAAAAGATGGAGGAACAGGCTGCAGGCCATGTTCGTGCAGTGAAAGCTCTTGCTGAAAAGGAAGGTCTTGTCTCCAATGCCTTTGTCGTAAGAAGCGAGAACGCCTATCTTGCAATCGCAGAAGAGGCAGCGAAGCTCAAGGCCGACATGATCATCATGGGAAGGCGCGGTAAGACCGGCCTGAAGCGGCTGCTCGTCGGCAGTGTGGCAAAGAGGACCATCGGCCATGCGCACTGCAATGTGCTGGTGATCCCGCGCAACGCCGTCCTCACCTGCAAAAATATCCTTGTCGCCACAGACGGCTCAAAATTCAGTGAGGCAGCAGCAACAGAGGCTGTTGGCATGGCAAAGAACTGCCGCGCGGAACTTATTGTCGTGACTGCGGTGCATGCCGAATCTTTGGCGCCGCTTGATGTCGTCAGCTCGCAGATGCAGAAAGACCTGATCGCAGGCGTGGAGATGGCAGCAGCAGATAAGAGCATTACGTTCGTGAGGGAGCTTGCAGAAAAAGAACAGGTAAAGATCTCTGCCCTTACCTATGCGGGCAGCCCGGCAGATGTGATCATCCATACTGCCCAGGAGAAGAAGGCCGACCTCATTGTTGTCGGGAGCCACGGCAGGACAGGCATTGACCGGCTGCTTCTGGGCAGCGTGGCCGAACGGGTGATCGGCACCGCAGACTGCGCAACACTGGTGGTCAAGGGCTGAAGAGTTCCTGCAGTTACTCCTCTTCCAGCCCGTATTTCTTAAGTTTTCTCCAGAGCGAGACCCTGTCAATGCCGAGGATCTGTGCAGCAATGGTCTTGTTGCCGCCCACCTCATGCAGCACCCACTTGATATAGGTCATCTCCTGGTCGTCAAGAGACGGATACTTGCCTTCTTTCTTTCTGAAGGTCCTGATGCTCAGTTCTTTAAGGTCCTCGGGAAGATGCGCGGTCTCAACCACACCGTCGTGGCTGAGTGCAATGCCCCGCTCAATGATGTTCTCGAGTTCTCTCACATTACCCGGGAAATCATAATTCATAAGGAGAGCTATCACTTCCTGAGAGATTTCCGAAACAGCCTTTTTCTGCATCACGCTGTGCTTATTCAGGAAATAGTAGCTGAGCAGCGGTATATCGTCCTTCCTCTCTGAAAGAGGCGGTATCCTGAATGAAACAACATTGAGTCTGAAATAGAGGTCTTGCCGGAACTGACCCTCCTTGATCATCTCGTGAAGATCACGGTTCGTGGCTGCCAGGAATCTTACATCGATCTTGATCGGTTCCGTGCTGCCGAGCCTGAGCACTTCCCGTTCCTGGATCACCCGCAGAAGCTTGACCTGCATAGAGGGAGGCATCTCCGTGATCTCGTCAAGGAACAGGGTTCCGCCTTTCGCCATCTCTATAAGACCTTTTTTCAGGCTCATTGCGCCGGTAAATGCCCCTTTCTCATGTCCGAAGAGCTCATTGGTCAACAGTTCCTCTGTAAAGGCCCCACAGTTGACGGCAATAAACGGGCCGTCAGCCCTCTGACTCATAAAATGCATATACCTGGCTAACAGTTCCTTGCCGGTGCCGCTCTCGCCCGTAATGATCACGCTGCAATCGGTCGGCGCAATCTGACGGGCTGTGTCCAGCAGCCTCTGCATATTAGGATTCTGGGTGATGAACTTCACCTTGCCTGCAAACTTCTCGATCTGCTCCCTGAGCTGATGGTTCTCCTTCTTGAGCGCTACCTTCTCAAGGGCTTCTTTAACCACCTTGCGAACCTCGTCAAGCTTAAAGGGCTTGGTCACGTAGTCATAAGCCCCCTTCTTCATCACCTGGATAGCAGACTGAAGGCTCGCATATCCCGTGATCATGATCACTTCCGTATCAGGAGAAAGCTCCTTGCAGCGCTTGAGAATCTGGTTGCCGTCAACTTTTTCCATCTTAAGGTCTGTAAGCACAAGATCGAACTGCTGCTCCTCAAGAAGCTTAAGAGCATTCTGACCGCTCTGCGTGGAGGTGACCTCATACCCTTCTTTTTTCATAATATGCTCCAGATTGCGCAGCGCGATCTGTTCATCATCAACGATCAATATCCTGTTTCTATTGCTCACGCTATATCTCCCTGAAAGGCAGTGTGATCGTAAAGGTAGTACCTTCACCATGGTCGCTCTCGACCTCTATCTTTCCCTCATGGTCCTCAATGATCTGACGCGTAATGAAGAGACCCAGCCCGGAACCCTTCCCATCTTCCTTCGTCGTATAAAAAGGATCGAATATGGTTGCAAGCTTGTCCTGGTCTATACCGGTACCCGTATCGCAGATCCCGATCCTCACGACCCCCTCATCCCTGAACTCCCGCGCCGAGATCGTCACTGAGCCCTCTTCCGCAATGGCATCGACAGCATTTTTGACAAGATTAAGGATCACCTGCTCAATGCGCTGTTTGTTGACAAAGACCCAGATACGCTCCGGAATGCTGGCAGTGACCGTGACCTTTGCGGGCAGTTCGCCATGTATCAACCTGATGGCCTCGTCCACGATGTATTTAAGGGCATAGGGCTTCCGCTCAAACTCGGTCTTTCTGGAAAAATCAAGGAGAGACTTTGACATGGTCCTGGCACGCTCGATCTCGTCGTGGATCTGCTGGAGAAGGAGCTTCTTATAGTCCAGGTCTCCTTCAGCGATCTCCTCCTGAAGGATCTGACAGGAGCTGTAGATATTGGAAAGAGGATTATTAAGCTCATGGGCAACTCCCGATATCATCGTCCCGAGCGAGACCAGCCTTTCAGACTGCATCATGAACTTCTTCTGCCGCAGTTCGATCTCATGGATCATTCTGCTGCAGGCGCTGCTCAGGGAAACGATCTCCGTATCAGGCGACTGGATCTGAAGTTTCTCGAACTTCCCCTCAGCAATGCGCTGCATGTTATCTTCCAGGTCCTTAAGAGGCCTCACCACCATTTTGGAAAAATACTGGCCTATGAGCACACCTGCCGCGATCACCAGGATCACGGATACTAAAATAACCTTCTTTGAGAAGGAGATCATCTCAAGGATATAGCTGCGTTCAGCGATCGCTATGCCCTCGGTTGCCTCTACAATTTTCTTCCCCGTCTCCCTTATTGAATTTTCCAGCCCTTCTGTTGAGCCGTCACCCTGCAAAAACTTCTCCTTATGGTATCGGCTGAGCAGCCCCTTATATGTCCGGATATGTCCCTCGATGGCGCCGACATCCGTGGAAGGGGAAAGGTTCTTGATCGCATCACTGTTCGTATGAAACAGTCTCTCTACCTTCTCCGTGTAGTGAAAGTTCTCCTCATACTCACGTTGTTCCCGGTAAAGAAAATAGTTCTTTTCAAAGCGCCGCATCTCAAGGGTCGCCTCAAAGATATCGGAGATAATGAAACTGAAGGTGAGTTTCTTGTCGATGGCACGAAGATTAAAGTAATTCAGGAACGCAATGAAGATGATCATGGCGATACAAATATAATATCCATACCGCACCTTGTTCTGGATACTGGACCGCCCGCTGAACATAGGCGATTGTAGCACTATCATATTGCATTTTGCAATGTGCTTACTGTTTCTGCAACAGACCTTCAAACCCATTGATATCGCATACTAATTTATAAAATAACTTCTCACGTGTTGCAATAAGCAACTCATGTATTTCTCGGCTGCGGTGCTGCTTCGCATGCTGGTATCCTGCAAATTCAAGCACTTGCTCATGCCCGGGAGGGTTGGCACGGATCGTGAAATAGAAGGCAAGGACGTTTCCTTGAAACAGACATTCCAAGAAAGCGGAGAATGACCGAGATGTTGAAAGACCGGAGGACAGCAGCATGAACAACGAACGATTCGACGACCTGATGTCAGCGGCAACATTCGCGCAGGCAGGAGAACACGAAGAGGCGCTGAGGCTGATGCGGGGCAGGGACAGTGTCCTGCTTGCGGTTTCTGACGTTTACTTCGATACGAGCGTATTCTCCTATGCACTGAACATATGCAAGAGGACTGCGGCAGGCCTCGCTATCCTCTATCTCACCAAAACAGAGCTGCATAAGGATGAAATTCAGGAATTCACGGCAAAGGCATCCCGCGAAGGCATTACCTGCTCTGTCATAAAAAAGGACGGCTGCATGAAGCAGGCGATCCTGGATCACACCACAAAGAACAAGGCGATACTTTTTGTGGTGGTCGGAACAACACCAGAGCTCGACATTGAGTGCAAGAGCGGAGAGAAGTCACTTTCAGAAGCATGGAAAAAATTGAAGTGCCCCCTGGTTCTGGTATCAAAAGGCGATATGCCTTCAGTTGCTTAATAAAAAACCATTCAATACAAAGGAGGACGCAGCATGAACGTAGCAAGAAGAGTTTACGAATTTCTCAAAATGGGCTCACAGGCCCACGCACAATGGGACTTTGAGGTGTCCATGAGCATTCTTAAAAGCAGGAAGAAGCTTCTGATCCTTTTGGCATTACTGCTCCCGATCTGTGCCGTATCGTTCCTTGAGGCAGGAGATATGATCGGCAGCAAGACCGCCTATGCACCGGCATTCTACTCAACCAACATATTCCTCATATCCATCGCAATAGGTCTTTGCGCAGGACTGATCACCGGCTGTATCGGTGCAGGGGGAGGCTTTGTGATCACACCGGCGCTCATGGCAGCAGGAGTAAAAGGCATCCTGGCGGTCGGCACCGACCTCTTCCACATCTTCGCCAAGGCGATCATGGGAACTGCTGTGCACAAGAAACTGGGCAATGTCTCGGTCAAACTGGCCATGGCGTTCCTGGTCGGCTCAGGCGCAGGCACGTTCATCGGCGGGTACATCAACAAGTCGCTGTATGACTATGATCCTCTGTTGAGCGAACTGTTCATCAGCCTGGTCTATGCCGTGCTTCTGGGATTTCTCGGCTTTTATGCCCTTATCGACTTCCTTAAAGCCCGGAAATCGAATGACACGGGCGATGCCCATGGCAGCAGTTCAACCGGCATGACCGGACTTGCCGTAGCCGTCCAGAAGGTGAAGATCGCCCCGATGATCACCTTTGACGAAGACTTTGTTCCGGGCGGCAGGAAGATATCAGGCGTTATCGTAGCATTGGGCGGCATTGTCGTCGGACTTATGGCAGCGATCATGGGCGTTGGCGGCGGCTTTATCACCTTCCCCATGTTCGTCTATGCATTCGGCGTCTCTTCCATGACAACGGTCGGCACCGACATCCTTCAGATCATCTTCACCGCAGGACTTGCTGCGATGCCTCAGTATGCCATCTACGGATACGTATTCTACACATTGGCCATGGGTATGCTCCTCGGTTCGCTTATCGGCATACAGGTCGGCGCGCTCACCACAAAGGTCGTAAAAGGCATCCACATCAGAGGCTTCTATGCAGTATCCATACTCGCCGGCTTCATCAACAGGGCAGCAACGCTTCCGAAAAAACTGGTTGAACTGGAATACGTGAACATGTCCAAGCCGGTCGTAAACATGATCGAATCGGTCGGCAATGTAGTGTTCTGGGTAGTTGTCAGCTTCTTCGCAATCTGGGTAATCGGTATGTTTGTGGCCAATATCGGCAAGCTGCGCGGTGAGGACGAAAGCGTCGTACCAGTTCTGGTCAAGGAGGAGGCATAACATGTTAATACGCAACAAGAAGATGTTCAGTATAGGATCTTTTCTCGCAACGACATTCCTGGGCGTACTGCTGCTGATCTTTTCGCCGGTGTTCAACGGCAAGAACGGTCTTCAGTTCGCTGATGACAGTTTCAACAGACTCTCCAAGGGATCATCCTATTTCATACCAAAGGTGTCAAAATCTGTTGAAAAGGTCATCGGCAAACAGCTTTCGCAGGTCATAACATTCGATAAAGCGGATGACGCCCAGACCGCGGCAAAACTCTTCTCTACTGCCGGCGCAAAGACAGAAGCACAGGAAACGAAGGTTTCGCTGGAAGGCGACCTGGCTGCAATACTCAAGAGCACGGTTGCCGATGCAGACGCCATGTTCAAGAATGACGGCAAGGTCGTTGCCGACAAGTACGGCATGGACGAGAAGAAGGCCATGAAGAGCTGGTGGATGGCGCTCGGCAAGATCGAGAAGAATATGAAAAAAGAAAAGCAGATCGAGGAAGCAAAGGTAGTCTCAGAGGTCAACAAGAAGGCGGTCGAGCCTGCATATAACTTCTATAAGATCGAAGGCGAAAAAGTCGCTGACCACGCAGGCATGCTTTCCGGCCTTCTTATCTTCTATGTCGCATACACCATGTGGTGGGGATATTCGATCTTCTATCTGTTCGATGCATTCGGTCTCAGCATGAAAAAAGCAAAGGTCAAGAAGGAGGCTTAGGCCGACTTTCTGAGGGGCGCGAATGACCATGGAACGTTACAGAAAGATACTTGTCGCAGTCGACGGCTCTGAATCAAGCAGGAATGCGTTCAGGCAGGCCTGCAGGATCGTAAAGCACGACAAGAGCTGGATAACGGCTATCACGGTCATTCCGCCCTATCAGGACCAGTTCCAGACCCTGAGCATCAAAGAAAAAGTGAGCAAGGCTCTCAGGGATGACGGTGACAGGATCCTTGCTGATATTCAGAGCATCGCAAAGGAAGAGGATGTATACGTCAAGTTCAGGCTTGAAGAGGGCAGTCCTGTTGACTCTATCCTCGACATTGCCGAGGAGAACTTCTTCGATCTTGTCGTAACAGGCCGCAGGGGCATGACCCGCACCGACAAATCGCTCATAGGCACTGTTACCGGACGGATCATCGGACACAGTACTTGTGATGTCCTTGTTGTCCCCCGGGACACGAACGTGACATGGAACACCCTGCTGGTGCCTACCGATGGTTCCCGGTTCAGCGAAGGCTCAACCGGAAAGGCTATCGGGCTTGCAAAGGTCTACGGTGCGCAGTTGAAGATCATCTCCATTGTGGACGTTACGGATGAATTCCAGGCGCAGGCTCCTGATGCCGTTGAAAGTCTCGTGAACCAGGCCAGGCAGCATGTTGAAGATGTCGCCGAAAGGGCAAGAGAACGGGGTCTGCAGGCCGACACCTTTGTCAGGGAAGGCGAGTCCTACAAGGTCATCACCGCCCTGGCAAAGAAACAGAACGCGGACATGATCATTATGGGAAGCCACGGAAGGACCGGCGTCAAACGGCTCTTTATGGGCAGTGTTACCGAAAAAGTGATCGGCCATGCACCCTGTCCGGTGCTTGTGGTCAAGATGTACGAACCCTAACAACTTCTTACCAGGAGGATACCATGAAAGGCCTGAGTGAAAAATTCGAAAAGATCATGCTGGCAATCACCTTCGCTGAATCCGGTGAGCACGAAACTGCACGGGAATTCTTAAGAGAAGCCGACCGCAAGGACATTGACCGGCCGACAATAGCAAAAAGGCCGAGGAAAGAGTATCGGGCAGAAACCCCGGGGAGATAATCAGAACAGCTGCATACCACAGACAAACAGCTGACATTTTCAGATGACGGCGTGCGTTGCCGGGATAAGACAGGCAAGGCACACCGTCATATATAGCGGATGATTATCTCATTCCGCTCTCAATGCCTCTATCGGGTCAAGACTCGCAGCCTTTACAGCCGGGTACACACCGAATATCAGGCCGATCACGGCCGAAAACAGGAAGGCCGCCATGATCGCCGGAAGGGAAAGACTCAAAGACCATCTCGTGAAATAGGATGCGCTCACGGACAGCACCACGCCAAGCAGTATCCCGATGATGCCTCCAAGCAGGCTCAGTGTCAGTGATTCCGCGATAAACTGGAGCAGAAGATCTCTTTTCAGCGCCCCAACCGCCCGTCTCAACCCGATCTCACGCGTTCGCTCCTTTATCGATATGAGCATTATCGCAAGAATACCGACACCGCCGACCAGGAGGGATATGCCCGCAACCGTGCTCAGCAGGTTTGTGAAGGTCTGTGTTGTCTCTCTTTCACTCTTCAATATTTCTGTCTGGCTCTGGATCGTGAAATCATCAGGTTTGCCGCTCAACCGGTGCTTTTCCCTCAGAATCTCTGTTATCTCCGAGGCCGCTTTTTCTATATGCCGGGAACTCTTTGCCTGTACATAGATATTGTTGATGTACGTGATATTGAGAAGGCGTCTGAGGGCGGTATTGATCGGTATGTAAATGACATCGTCCTGGTCGGCTCCGACAAGATCCGTGCCTTTTCTGTCGAGAACGCCGATCACATCGAACGAGACCTTTCCGATGCGGATACCCTCACCGACAGGACTTCTGTTCCCAAAAAGATTTTTCACTACAGTCTCGCCGACCACCGCGACGCGCTGGGCTGTTCTGTCTTCGTCATCCGTGAAGAACCGGCCTCTGGTGATGCGGAGGTCCCGTACCGGGATGACTGCCTCTGTTGTGCCGATAATGTTCGTTGTCGTATTTACCGCTTCGTATTTGACAAGCATTTTTTTACCCTGTGCAGGGGCGGCCGCCTTTATGTTCTGTGCCTCCTCTGTTATCGCCCTGGCATCTCTCATGGTGAGGGTGGAAACGTTGCCTGTCTGCCGCTGCCGTCCGGCGATCGTCTTCACCTGCCCTGCGGTCACCATGACAAGGTCTGTCCCCATAGCACGTATCTTCGAGAGCACCTGCTGCTGTGCGCCGTCGCCGAGCGCCACCATTACGATCACAGAGCAGATCCCCACAACGATACCGATCATCGCAAGGGCAGTCCTCAGTTTATGACTGAAAAGAGCCTTGAAGGCTATTCTTGTACCTTTAATTAGTTTCATTCTGTTTGTAAAGCGTTCAGCTATAAGCTTTCAGCGATCAGCAAAAAAACCGGGAGATGCTGCTTCTTCTCCCTATTTTTAAAGCTGATCACTGATTGCTGAACGCTAATGGCTATCCCCTTATCGCATTCACAGGATCGAGCGCAGCGGCGCGTTTTGCCGGCTGAATTCCGGCAATAAGACCGACAGCTGTTGAGAAGACAATGGCAAGCGCAAAAGGCTCCCAAGACAGCACTACCGGCATTTTTTTCATTGCCGACATGCCCTGTGAAACAAATACGCCCAGAACAGATCCGATGATGCCTCCCCCGATGGTGACGAACAGCGCCTCACCAAGGAACTGTTTCTTTATATCGCCCGCTGTGGCACCGAAGGCCCGCCTGATGCCTATCTCCTTTTTCCGTTCATTGACCGAAATGAACATGATATTGGCGATAACAATACCGCCGACCGCAAGAGAGATCAACGACAGCAGGGCGAGAAATGTCCCCAGAGTCTTTGAAACTCCCTTGGCCATAGTTGCCATGGACATCGTATTCGTCACCCTGAAATCGTCTTCCTGGGGCGGTGTGATATGGTGGCGCTCCTTCAAAATTGCCGCGACCGACCTTGAGACCTCATCAAGTCTTGACGCATCGTCAATATATATCCTGATCATCCCCACATAGGTCACATTGAAAAGCCTCTTCATGGCCGTGGCAAGAGGGACCATTACCCTTCTGTCCATGTCCATGCCCATGGGGCTTGTTCCGCGCTTGCTCAGGACGCCGATGACCTTGAAATTCGTGTTATTGACCCTTATTGTTTCCCCTACCGGGTCCTGGTCGCCGAATAACTCTTTCACAACGGTCTGACCGAGCATACAGTTCTTGGACATGGAGGCGTTGTCTTCGTCACTTATGAAATCGCCCGCCGACGCATACCACTGCCAGGCGTCTGCAAATTCAGGCGTCACCCCCACCACCGGGGCTGTTGCATTCCTGTTCCCATAAATAATGCTCTGTTCGAGATTTGTCGTAAAAGAAGACAGCGCTTTAATTCCCTTTATCGACTCCCTTATGGCATTGGCATCCTCAAGTGTCAGGGTGGTCACCTTGTCGTCAGGTGGTCCGAACATCTTCCCCCCTCCGGCGGAGACCATGACCGCATTCGGTCCGAAACTCTGAATGCCTGTCATGACCTTCTTCTGCATGCCTTTACTGGCGGACACGATAACGGTCAGTGTTGCGATCCCGATTATGATACCGAGCATCATCAGGAACGTGCGCATCTTGTATTTCGAAAGTCCCTTCAGTGAAATAGTTATGACTTTTGAAAGAAGCATTATGCAGCCCTCCTTTCGTCGCTCAGGATCTTGCCGTCCTTCATTTTTATGATCCGATCCGCCTCTGCTGCGACATCTAATTCATGGGTGACAAGGACAATGGTGCGGCCCTCCCGGTTCAACTTTCTGAAAATATTCATGACCTCCTGACTTGACAGCGTGTCAAGGTTGCCGGTCGGCTCATCAGCAAGAATCAGAGCAGGGTCATTTACCAGTGCCCTTGCTATAGCAACCCTCTGCTGCTGACCTCCGGAGAGTTCGGACGGCACGTGGTCAATTCTGTCACCAAGACCCACGGCCTCAAGCGCTGCCTTTGCCTTTGCTTTCAGGTCAACATCCTCGGCCGAATAGATCAGGGGCAGCTCGACATTTTCGAGCGCAGTCGTCTTCGACAGGAGATTGAACGACTGGAAGACAAAACCTATCTTCTTGTTTCGCGTGCGGGACAGCTGGTCGTCGTTCATGCTTACAACTTCCGTTCCGTCGAGAAAATACTGTCCGTTGCTCGGCCTGTCGAGACAGCCGATAATGTTCATGAGCGTGGATTTGCCCATGCCGGACGGCGCCATGATCGCAACGAATTCACCTTTTCTGATCTCCAGGTCTATGCCCTGCAGCACCTTGACCTCCAGAGAACCATTTTTTTTGTATGTCTTTGTTATGCCTTTCAGTTCTATCATGGGTAAGTCTCCTTTATCAAAATCCTTCTTCTTTTTTTGTTATTTCCCCTGTTATGACGTTATCCCCTTCCTTCAGTCCTTCTACAATTTCCGTGTAAGCGCCGTCCTTCCATCCGGTCTTGACGGCTTTCTGTACCGGTTTATTATTTTCAAGCACCGTAACGACCTTCTTTCCGCCTTCTCTTTTTATCGCTTTACTGGGGACTGCAAGCACATTCTCGCGCTTATTCAAAAGTATCGTGGCATTCACAGTCATGTCGGGCTTCAGCTTGCCCTCCGGGTTCTCGATGGAGATGACCGTTATGTAATAGACCACATTGTCCTGGATCGTCGCCTTCGGATATATGGCGGTAACCTCGCCCCTGAAGTCCTTATCGGGGAATGAATCAACGGCAAAGGTGGCCTCAAGTCCTGGCTTTATCTTGCCGATATCGGTCTCATCGACATAGGCATAGATCTCAAGACGGTGCAGGTCAACGATCGTAACGAATGTCGGGACATTCAGAGCTGATGCCGATATCGTCTCTCCCTGCTGGGTGGCCACAGAGGCAATGACACCGGATATCGGAGCATATATGTTCGCATAGGACATCTGGGTTTCGAAGAACCTGATCGTTTCCCTGATCTGATTCACCTGGGCTGTCGTCACCCGGTAGTCCTTTTCCGCCACATCAACGATGTCTTTTGCAATATAGTCCTTCGCATAGAGGCTCTGCATGCGCTGGAGGTTCTTCTGTGCAAGATCAAGGGTTGCCTCATTGATCCTGAGGTTCATCTTCGTCTCATTGACCTTTGCCTGAAGGTCCTCCTGCTCAAGCCGCGCAATTAGCTGCCCCTTCTTCACCACATCCCCGATATTGGCATAGAGCTTTTCGACCCTGCCGGATATTCTGGCGCCGACCTTTACCTCTGCTCCGATCTTTGCCCTGATAACGCCGGTTGCCTGGACAGAGGAGGCTATATCGCGCCTTTTCACCGTCTCGGTCGGAACACTCACTTCTTTCCTGTCTTTAAATAAAGACATTTTGTACGCTCCGAATGAGACTGCAGCAGCAAGCACGACAATGATCATAACGATCCACTTCTTTTTCATGTAGTTGTTTCCTCCATCTTTTCTTTCCCTATGGCAATCCCGGGTTCTGCATCAGGGGACATTCTATCTGCCTCCCTTCTGTCATGGCCTTTTCTTCTGCATCGAGGAACTCGTTATTGCTGCAGTGTGACGAAAAGAGCCTTCTCTTCATAACGTTGAACAGCAATATTCCTCTGCACCCTGCTGATTATGGTCTTAAGTCTTCAGGCACTCTGATAAGGATCAGACTACAGGAGGCTTTATCGTGGGTTTTTTGAAGGGGTCTTTATAACTGTCTGAAAACAGGGGCGTGTAAGCAGCATATTCCCGGAAGCAGAGCGTTATCCTCTGCACATCAGGAACAGAAAACAGAAACGCCGGATAAAGCATTTTGACCGTTTTGTCGCCAACAGAGTCCTGATCTCTGTCAGGGGACTGCTGGTTCTTCTGATACGGACAGTCATGAGTGTAAAAGGCAGCAAAAGCGGTCTTTCCGGCAAAACCATAAGGGCAGGTATTCTGCACCATAAGCGAGAAAGCAAGGAGAAAAAAGAACAGCCTCATCAATTTCATGAGTTATATTATAGCGAAACTATGAAATAATTGTGAAGGAACAAAAAATAGTTACTGTTACGCCGGATTCGAGTGAATCCTGCCGCTATTATTGAGCATTTCCGAGCACGAGTTCGACTGCCTCGCTTATCCTGTCTATGTAGCTGACCTTAAGGCCCTTGAGTATTTCAGGAGGAAGGTTCTCGATATCGACCCTGTTTTTGAGAGGCAGGATAACATGCTTCACCCCTGCCCTGTGCGCTGCAAGAAGCTTTTCCCTGATCCCTCCCACAGGAAGCACTCTGCCGCTCAGGGTGATCTCGCCGCTCAGCGCAACATCCCTCCGCGCCGGTCTGCCGGTGAGCAGAGAAAGCAGCGCAAGCACTATGGTGCTGCCTGCAGAAGGCCCATCCTTCGGGATCGCGCCTGCCGGCACATGGATATGGATATCATGGTTCTCGAAAAAATGTTCCTCTATGCCGAACTGCGCTGCATTGCTCCTGATATAGCTCAACGCCGCCCGGGCCGACTCCTTCATGATATCGCCGAGGGACCCGGTCAGGATCAGCTCCTGTTTCCCGGCCATCTTCGCTGCCTCGACAAAAATGATCTCGCCGCCGATATCTGTCCAGACAAGCCCCGTAGTAACGCCGATCCGATCCTGTTCGTCTGCCACCTCAAAGTAGAACTTCCTCGGCCCCAGAAGTTTTTCGACCATCACCGGGGTGACGGTCATAGCCTCAACATGATCAGCATGCTGAACAAAATCCTTTGCGATCTTCCTGCAGACAGAGGCGATCTCCCTGCTCAGCCCCCGGATTCCCGCTTCATGGGTATACTCCTGCACAATCTTGTATAGTGCCGCTTCGTTAAACAGCGGAGGACTGTCCCTAAGGCCGTTCTCCCTGATCTGTCTCGGCACAAGGAAGTTCGCCGCAATATTGACCTTCTCTTCTTCCGTATACCCCGAAAAGTGGATCACCTCCATACGGTCCCTGAGAGGCCCCGGGATATTCTCTGCCACATTCGCGGTGATGATGAACATCACTCCCGAAAGATCGAACGGCATATCCAGGTAATGGTCAAGATAGCCGGCATTCTGTTCAGGATCCAGGACCTCCAGAAGGGCTGAAGCCGGATCTCCCTTGAAGTCATGGCCGATCTTATCGAGCTCGTCGAGAATGATGACAGGATTGCAGACACCCACCCGCCTGATCTCGTCTATAATCCTGCCGGGCATGGCGCCTGCATACGTCCGTCTGTGTCCCCGTATCTCAGCCTCATCTTTTATGCCGCCAAGGGATATCTTCGCAAATTTTCTGCCGACAGCGCGGGCAATAGACCTGCCCAGAGATGTCTTGCCGGTTCCGGGCGGCCCTGAAAAACAGAGCACTGATCCCCGCGTATCCTGCCGTACAGCCCTCTTTTCGAGGGCCTGGTTCACAACATGTCTGACGTCATCCAGTTTGAAGGGCTTTGCAATATAATGAAAAGCTCCTTTTTTCATCGCCTCGACTGCAGTATGGATCGTTGCGTACCCGGTGATCATGATCACCTGTGTACTCGGGGACCTGGTCTTGATCTTTCCGAGCACCTCAAGACCGTCCATCTTCTCCATCTTGAAATCGGTCAGCACAACATCGAACTCCGTATTTTCAATCGCAGCAAGGGCCTCATAACCGTCCTTTGCCGTCTGGACCGTGTAATTCTCCTTGAGCAGGACATGAGACATGTTCCTGCGGACGATCTCCTCATCATCAACAACGAGTATCTGCGGCCTCCTGCTCATCTTCAGTTTTTTCACTGCGAGATGTTCAAGGATGCGCTCCTTGATCTGGGTAAGTCCGTAGTGCTCTTCATTAAGTATCCGCTCTGCCAGTTCAAGGTCAAGGATATCCTCGGTCCTCGTCTTCCAGGGCATGGACAGGAGGTATTCGATGTATGTCAGGCCTATGGTATATTCTGAGGTCGAGGGGCCTATTCTGAAGAGCAGTTCGAGTTCCCTGTCGATGACCTCTTTTACATGGTTCCCCAGGTCGGTATTTGTAACTTTTTCCCTCAGTTTGTCGAGAACAGGGTCCTGCTGCGGTTCATCATTTCTTCCGAACAGTTTCATGGATTTATTGTATAAGATTGCAGCTGCTTTATAAACAGAATATTTGGCAGGTTTTATTTTGCTTCAGTTCCGGTGCTAATATAAGGCCATATGTCGCTCAAGAAGAAAATAGTGCTCAGCTTCCTTGTCAGCGCAGGCATTATAGCAATGCTTTCTGCCTTCCTGTATCTGAACTTTATAGAGATAAAAAAGGAAACGATCTTCCTCGAGCTGACCGATACCATACGGTCCAAATCCCTGCAGCTCAGGCGTCATGAAAAGAACTACTTTCTCTATGCGCCTGAGCATGCCGCAGACGAATCCAAAGCGATCTACGGGTATCTGACCGAGCTGGACGACCTGCTCAACAGTGCAAAGACACCGGCAATGAACCGGGCGGCTTCACTGAGGGGCCTTTTTCAGGAATACCGGGACCAGTTCAGCAGGATCGAGTCGCTCGTGGCAGGTGTAGATTCCGAATCCAACAAACTGAAGAGTTCATTGCCCGCATATCGCCGCGTGAGCGACCTCATAGAGGCAAACTTTCTGGACAAACCCCTGGAAGACATCGCCTATCTCCGGGATACGCTCGCACTGCAGCCGGACCATTCGATAGTCGTAATACTTGGTGAACTTGATGCCGGGATCACTACACTCCGGAAGACAGGAGAAAATATTCTTGTTGCCTCAAAGGAACTTGATAAAGAGGCGCGCGAAAAAGTTGACCGTTTTATTCATCTCTCGCGAATCGCCATACTGGTATTCTTTCCCCTTTTCCTCATAGCCGGCTTCGGCACGACTCTGTTCATTATCAGTAATGTTGTCAAGAGATTGCATCTGCTCACCGCTCTTATTGAAAAAACAGGATCAGGGAATTACTTCCATCTTGAGGAACCACCGTCCTCATGGAGCGGGGACGAAGTGGGCCAGCTCATCAGGACATTCAACGACATGGAGGACCAGCTCAGCCAGAGGGAAAAGGAGCTGCTGCAGTCCAAGAAGCTGGCTGCCATCGGCACCCTCGCATCAGGTGTTGCCCATGAGCTGAACAACCCGCTTAATAATATTTATACCACCGCACAGAGGCTTATGAAGAAGGCTGGTGACGACAGTCCCGAGTATATAACAAAAGGGCTCAACGACATCTTCGGCCAGACCATGCGCGTAAAGAGCATTGTCGGCGACCTGCTCGAATTCGCACGCGGAAGAGAACCCCATCTTATGGCAGTAGAATTACGCGGACTTATTCTTGAAGCGTACAAACACCTCGAAAATACCCGGGATATGCAGGGTATCCGACTCTCCCTTGAGCTGACGCCTGAGGAGATAGTCCTGTACGCAGATACGAAACAGCTCGAACAGGTATTCATCAATATTTTTTCGAACGCCCTGGATGCCATGTCCGGCCGGGGAGAGCTTTTGATAAAGGCAAAGGAAGATGAGAGCAGGATCGCCATGCGGATCACTGATACCGGCAGCGGCATCCCAAAAGACGCGCTCGACAAGATATTTGAGCCCTTCTTCACCACAAAGGACAAAGGAACAGGTCTCGGCCTTGCTATCGTATTCAACATCATCCAGAAACATCACGGAGAATTGACCGTTGAGAGCGAAGAAGGAAAAGGCACCACATTTATTATCTCATTGCCGAAAAATCACCGGTAAAGGAAGACTATATTCCATGGCATTCAGGATACTCATAGCAGAAGACGAAGAGATCACGCTGAACAACATTCTCGATACCCTGAAGGATGAGGGTTACGATGTTACAGCCACAAAGGACGGCAGCACAGCCCTCCAAAAACTCCAGCAGGAGCATTTCGACGTTCTTATCACCGACATCAAGATGCCCGGCATGACCGGCATCGAGCTCCTTGAACACGTTAAAGAGCAGTACGCCGCAACGGAAGTGATCCTTATCACAGGATTTGGCAGCATCGGCTCTGCAGTGGAGGCGATGCAGAAGGGAGCATATGACTACATCACAAAGCCTTTTGATCTTGACGAGCTTGTGCTGCGGGTCAGGAAGATCCTGGAGCAGAAGGCACTAAAGAAAGAGAATCTCGCGCTCAGGACCTATTTCGGCATGGATAAGAAGGTCTCGATCATAGCCAAGAGCGACAGCATGAAGCGCATCCTCGAAACCATTGAAGGGATAAAGGATTCAGACATCAACATGCTCCTTACGGGCGAGACAGGCGTGGGCAAGAGCCTGATCGCGAAGATCATCCATTTCACCAGCAGGAGACAGCAGCGACCTTTTCTGGCCATCAACTGCGCAACCCTCACTGAAGACCTCCTTGCAAGCGAACTGTTCGGCCATGAAAAAGGCGCATTCACCGGGGCCATATCTACAAAGCAGGGGCTTGTCGAAATCGCCGATTCCGGCACCCTATTCCTTGACGAAATAGCAGAGCTCTCTCCAAACCTTCAGGCAAAGCTCCTGAAGGTTGTAGAGGAAGGCGAGTTTTACCGCGTAGGTGGCACGAAACCGCAGAAGGTTGATGTCCGTTTCATCGCTGCGACAAATCAGAATGTAAAAAGCCTGATGGCAGAGGGAAAGTTCAGGGAGGATCTGTACTACCGGATCAATGTGATGGATATATTCATTGCTCCCCTGCGTGAACGGCAGGACGACATCCGTCCGCTTAGCAAATACTTTCTCCAGAAGCATCTTCCCAAGGCAGGCAAGAAATTGTCCGGCATATCTGATGAGGCAATGGAGATCCTCCTGCATTACAGCTTTCCGGGCAATGTACGTGAGCTCGAAAATATCATCGAGCGCGCCATCATTCTTGAAAAAAGCCCTGCCATCACGCCCGAGAGTTTGCCACATGGCATACGGGTGCTTCAGATCGAGACCTTTGACCCTGACAAGATAAAGACTATCGATGAGATCTCCAGGGATTACGCTGAGAAGGTCACGAAGATGTTAGGCGGCAACCGGTCAAAAGCGTGTGAACTGTTAGGCATATCAAGAACGAGTTTGTGGAAGATACTAAAGGAAGAGTAATACGTAGCTCACAACTGCTTTTACTGTCGGGGATTTCTTTTCTTGAGTGACACAACTACCTTCAAAGCATGACAATTTCAGTGATAACGGTCACACCAACGCCTTGACAAATACTGTCATACATTGTAAACATATAACATGGTTTTTTATGAAGAAACCGTTAAGAAGGCCGTTTCCAAGGGTTCTTTACCCAAAGATATTTTTCATAAATTCAGCAATGTTTTCATTGCATTGGATACAACTCACGACTTGAGCCTCTTTGACATCAGGAGGTTAAAGTCATCTGAAACGAGAACCTACTATCGCGTCAGGAAAGGGAAATACAGGGCCATATTCTATATTGAAGATAACAGCTATTTTGTTATCACCATCGCCAAAAGAGAGGAGGTATACGATAAATGGGAGTGATCTCGATAAGATTGAATAAAGACGAGGAAAAGATCCTGAAAAAATTGTCCGACCATTTTCATGAAGACAAGTCAGCGCTGGTAAAGAAATCACTGCTTGAATTGTATGAACATACTTTAGATTTGAATGAGATTAAGAAGTTCGAAACCAGGGAGCATAAGGGAAAGACTGCTTTTTACACAGCTGAGGATATTTTAAAATCATAGAAAGGCAGACCTGCCCGGCTTATCAAGAACAAGTCTTTGGAAGATCAGCCGAAACGTTAGAGCGCGAATAATAAATGAAAAAGAAAATAGAAAATATCATTAAAATCGATTATTGGCCATCAGCACATGCAAAAAAAGCTTATGCCGATGGTTATTACATTGAAGCTATTCAGGTTGAACATGCCTGCATTGAGCGTCAACTTCGTGAACTGTTATTTCTCACAAGGACAAAGCCTGGCCCACATGACAACTTTGATTTAGCCTATGACTCAATGCTGGAAATTCCATTCAATACGTCTGTAAAGGTACTCTTTATTCAAAAAACAATATCACAGAGAGTCCGTGACAGATTATTAGCATTCAACAAGACAAGAAATAATATTATTCACAAAATATTTTTCGATTCAGCAAGCGGCGACTGGCATGGTTACCCAAAGACTCAATATGATCGGGCCTTCAAGGACGGTTTGAATTTGATGAATCTATTGGAAGACAAAGTTCACAATTACGATTTAAATAAGGCTGAAAAGGATAACAAATGATGACATCAAGACAATGTGAAATTGCAGCAGAGTCTTATGCTGCGTGTCTGCTCGCCCAAGCAGGTTATGATGTTTTGGTTCAATATGGCGCGAATCAGCCGCATTATGATCTTGTGGCAAACAAAGACAGGAGATTTTTGCCAATATCGGTAAAAGGCAGTCAAGATGGCGGTTGGATGCTGGCAGTGCGTTACAAGAAAGAGGACTCAAGCTATCACGATGCTATCGATAGCTGGCTTGCTTCGCAGCGCGATGACGTCATTTTTCTCTTTGTTCAGTTTATTCACGTCTCTATCGGTGACGCCCCAAGGGTCTACATTGCAAGACCCGCCGAAATAGCAGACCATATGAAAGGCCAGTGTCACGGCCGGGGGCATGGCGCTTTACAGGAAGACTATCAGCGCGATCATCCCAATTCAAAGTATGATCATAAGGTGCCTCAAGCATGGCTGTTTTCTCAGAAACGAATAGATGAAATAAAGCTCTAATCGGGTAGCCGGGGGTAGTTAACCCCCAGCCCCCACAACACCCCGCATGCGGGTCTCCTCCAGAGGACAGGCGCAGTGGGCGGTTCGCAGAAATCATCGGGCCTTGGCCGGATAGTGAATCCTGCTCCACAATGTTCGTATGGAAGTAAGCCCCTGCTTTTTTAAAAATAGACGATGGGGTCAGCCCGTTGACATAGGACAAAATAACGGCTAATTCTAACCAGATGTTCGAGCCGCCAAGCGGCTCATCTGACGCATTGGACAGATAGATTGATCGAACCTATGGATCCTGAAACACTCACATTCCTGCTAAGACGCGGGCATATTGATATGCCCGAAAGAATTGAGCGCGGGTTATGGCCGCATCCGCCGCTTAAGTATTCTGATGTTGTCCGTCACCTTGCCCACGTCCTTCAATCCGAAAAATGGTTTCCACGTGAATGGAAGCCTGCTGTTCCCGGTGAGTCAGTATGGGAAGGCGGCGTAATCGAGCGCAAGGCCAGATGGCTCTATATCTATCGGACACAGAGGCATCATCCTCTGGATCCAACCGTTTTCGTCGAAAAGGCCACCTTGATATTTTTCTCGCCCAAGGCAGCCGCAAGATATTACCTGAAATGGGACTTGAATCTTCCGGGGTATCTGGATGGCTGGAAGGTTGAAAGATAGTATTTTTTTAAAAAAACGTCGGCTCGTTTCACTTGGCTCAATGCTGCTGTTAAGACTGTTCATAATCTAAACACCACCTTTTATTCTTCCAAAAGCCATCTCACTCTCGTCAATTTATCCCAATTTTTCAAGACGTTAAATGTTCTGTTCCGTATATGGACAGCATTTAAAACTGCATGAATCTGCTGTTCATATTCTAAACACAACAATACCTCATATCGTTTTTTATATGTAAATTCAAAGAGTTATAGTCTGGCATTCAACATGCTCTATAGGTAATAGATTTTGGAGCAAGGAGGATGGAAATGAAGCGGAATCTATTATTTGTGACTTACAAAGACGGAGAGATTGACGAAGGTCTCAACTACGCCCTTGATCTGGCAAAGATGACGGACAAAGGCATGGCAGTCCTTTTGGTGAATAAGAAAAAGCTCTCCGGAAAGCTTGAGCAGATCATGTCAGCAGTGGCCTTTGCTGAGGAGAACGAGCCTGAAACAGCAAGACAGATCATGAATTCCTCGGAAGCCGGGACGAACCTCACGAGCGCTATTGAGGAAAAATGCAGGACCTCGGGCGTGGCGACCGCAATTCATACAGCCATTCAGGATGCGGCAACCTCCGTAAAGGACTACCTGAAACAGAACAGCAGCATCGACATGGTTCTGCTCAGCCCTGACATCACAGAAGACGGGAACATCTCTTCGCGCGAGCTCAGCAGACTTGTACGCACATCATCAAGGCCGATCGTGACCATGGCCAAACAGCCGCAAACAGCATAACATCGGGCACAAAATTGAAACTACATCTGTTTGAAAAATCCCTCCTAACCTCCCTTTACCAAAGGGAGGAATCATTGGACCACACTCTTAAAGCACTTACTTCTGGTTGATAAAGAGGGGAACGGGGAGATTTTTCAGCATAAATCCTATTTCAAGATTGCATATATCAGAAAAAACGGAGGAAACAAGGAATGTATTTGTATTTACCGGTAGCACTGACCAGTATCAACATCTTCATCCCTGTAGGGCTCGGTCTGGCGGTCGGCCTGCTCTCAGGCCTGTTCGGCGTCGGAGGCGGCTTTCTTATGACCCCCCTTCTGATCATGTTCGGCATACCCTCAACCGTAGCAGCTGCAACTGACTCGAACCAGATCGTTGCAGCTTCCACCTCAGGCACCTATGCCCACTGGAAGGTCGGCAATGTGGACTTCAAGATGGGTTTTCATCTCCTGATCGGCGGGTTCATCGGCGGGCTCGTCGGCGTTCAGGGCATCAAGGTGCTTAATGCCATGGGCAATGCCGATTTTGTGATCAAGATGACCTATGTGCTGATGTTGGGCATAGTCGGCACGTACATGTTCATCGAGAGTCTGAGCAGCATAAGAAAAAAGAACGTGCAGGAAGTGAAGTCAGAGGAAAAGGAGTCAGCATTCTCAAAGCTCCTCAAGACCCTGCCGCTTCAGACAGAGTATGTAAAATCAGGCGTCACCCATTCGATGCTTCTTCCTATCATCTTCGGTGGGTTTGTAGGGATTCTTGCAGCGATCATGGGCGTGGGCGGCGGATTCCTTATGGTCCCGGTCATGGTCTATATCCTCAGGATGCCGATGCATGTTGTGGTCGGCACGAGCCTCTTTCAGATCCTCTTCAACTGCATCGAGGTGACCTTTCTTCAGGCCTACACCAACCATAACGTGGACTTTATCCTCGCGGTGCTGCTTCTGCTTGGCTCCACCATCGGCGCGCAGGTGGGCGCAGTATTTGGAAGAAAGCTCAAGGGGGAACAGCTCAAGATCATTCTTGCGGTCATCGTTCTTCTGGTTACCGTAAAGATCGTCTTCGATCTCACGCTCAGCCCCTCAATACTCTTATCACAGGCAGGAGGACACTAATATGAAAACAGTGAACAGTAATCAGTTATCAGTGATCAGCTTAAAAATAATAAAACCGATACTCATCGTTATCAGCCTGATCGTAACGATCGGGACGGCATCGGCAGAATTGACGGCAAAGGCGAACCATGACCATATCAAGGTCGATTTCTTTTATCACGGAAGCACGGTCAGCGTAAGCGGCATTGCAGATAAAGGAACAGACCTGATCATCAAGATCGCCTCACCAGAAGGTCATGAGGCACTCAAGCAGAAAGGCAAGGTCGGCGGTCTGCTCTGGATGAATGTGGGCGCCCTGAATTTCGAGGACGTGCCGAACCTCTATTCTATCCACAGCACCCGGAAGGTCGAAGACCTGATCGACCAGAATGAACAGGATCGATTCGTCATAGGCTATCCTGCACTTGGCAGACATGTACAGCTGAGCCCGGCAGCAGACGAACAGGAGAAGGCAAAATGGTTCGGAGAGTTTTTGAAGTACAAGGAATCATCCAGACTCTATACGACATCAGCCGGCAGGATCGACCTGAAAGAAAAGGACGGCAAACAGTCGTATTACATCAATACTGAATGGCCGTATCAGGCACCTCCCGGAGACTACCTGGTTACCGTATATGCAGTCAAAGACGGAAAGATCGTCGATACTGCGGTCTCAAAAGTGCTGGTCGAGCAGGTCGGCATTGTAAAGACACTCGCCGGCATGGCAAAGAACAATGCCTCGATCTACGGGATCATATCGATACTCTCTGCCCTGGGAGCAGGCTTTGGAGTCGGACTGGTATTCAGAAAAGGCGGAGGTGCTCATTAATATGTATGACACACTGCTCGTAGGCTTCGACGATTCGTTATCAAGCAAGGCAGCGCTCATCGAGGCATCCAATCATGTAAAAAAACATGGCGGAAGGGTCATCCTGGCCCATGCGGTCTTTTTCGACACAGAGGAATTCGGCATTGCACCTGAACAGCTCGAAAAAAGGTTGAAGATCGGTGAAAAGGCATGCATTCAGTCTAAAAATATGATCGCTGCCGAATTCGGCATCAATGTCCAGTCGCTCCTCTGCGAGGGCGATCCTGCCGACGTGATCCTCGATGTGGCAGAAGGCAAAAAGGCCGACCTTATTGTTCTGGGGACGTATGGAAGGAAAGGTCTCAACCGGCTGCTCATGGGAAGCGTCACGTCCCGCGTTATAGCGGATGCGCCGACAGACGTCCTGGTTGTAAAAAAACCCTGCATTGAATGCACCGGTGAATATCGGTCGATCCTCGTGCCTTTTGACGGGTCAGACTTCAGCAAGAGGGCGCTGGCCAGGGCCTGTGAACTGTCAAAACCCGACCATGCATCTGTGACAGTGCTCTATGTCATCCCCCGCTACGAGGAGATGATAGATTTTTTCAGGACCGAGTCTATCAGGAAGAGCCTTTATCAGGAGGCTGATAAGATCATGAAAACCGCCACTGAACTTGCGGCTGTCCAGAAGGTAGATCAGATAACGACAAAGATCGAAGAAGGGCCGTCTGCTGACAGGATCATAGAGACTGCAGGCAGGATGAAGAACGATCTCATCATAATGGGAAGCCACGGATATCGCGGCGTGAACAAGGCGATCATGGGGAGCACAACAGAACGCGTCATCATGACCGCAACCTGTCCGATCCTGGTTGTGAGGTAAAAGCAATGAAAGGATACAGAAAGGTCCTGATAGCAGTGAACGGATCAAAAGAGGTGCTTGCCAGGGGGATCAGCCTTGCCTGCGACGAACAGTGCTGGATAACCGTGGTCAAGGTCCTGCCTGCAAACGAAGGCGATCTGAACCTGACCGGCGTGAAGAATATCGAGGACCTGCTCGACAATGGGTCCCGCCTCGAAACCGCCGAGATCAGAAGGGTTGCCGAAAGAGAAGGATTACTGGTAAAGACAAGGATCGAGGAAGGCAATGTCTCGCAAAGGATCCTTGAAGTGGCAGCAGAAGAGCGGTGCGATGTCATCGTCATGGGTGCAAAAAAGAGGAACTGGCTAAGAAGGATCTTCGGCGACAACACTGTCGGGAAAGTGATACATCAGTCACCCTGTCCTGTCTTTGTGGTTTCTGCCTGAATGAATTTCAACGGGGACCCAATAAGTCCCCGTTCTTTTTCCTCGGCATAGTGCCGATCAGACTGCCGGCCTCAAGGATGTTCTGCCTGATTATCAGCTCTTCAGATAAACAAGCCGGAAGGACGGCCATTCCTCTTCCTGCACGGTCCTGCGAAAATCACAGTCGCTGCAGATCAGGACCTTTTCCGCGTACGTGCCCTGCACCCTGCCATGGCAGTGCGTACCTGCAACAGCCCAGCAGACCCTGCCGCCATTATTGCCGCGGTTCAGCTTATGAGCCCTTGTCTCGGTTCGGGCCGGGCATGTTCCCTGACCTTTCATGCCGCCACTGCTGCAGTTCATATATTCCCAGCAATTCTGTCTCATTGTTGTACCTCTTTTTGTTGATGGCAGCAAAAGGACTTATTACTGCCGTTGAACGAAAACGCCACTATCCCTATTTTCTGAAGGAGGTTATAGAGAATAGAGAGCAGGCGGTGAGTGCAGGAACAGGCGGTAACATAAGATCGTCCGGGATAAGGTCTTGCCCCTTTTATAGACATATTTCAGCGCCATGGATAAGACCGCTACCAGGACATTCAGAGAAAGGAGAGACTCTGTCATTCCCACGCCATCAAGGAAAAGCGTTTCACTCATTTGAAAGATAAGCTGATCAAATAGCCAGGCAACTGATCCGAACAGATAGTCTGTCGCATTGCGCAGATGAGCATACAGTGCCTCGTGAATGAGAACGATCAGATCGGTCTGCAGATGCGCCTGAGAGGTGAGAAGTGCAGTTGCCGGGAGAAGGTCTTCAACATGAAGACATGAGAGCGGCATGATCGTCAGAACAGCACAATAAAACACGAGAATTATTTTGGCAAGGTCCCTCATGCGTTTGCTTAAGTCCACGCTCAATATAACCACCGCAGAAGCTGCAATGTCAATATAAATAATGCCCTTAGCCGGCCGGATATTCACATTTCCCGGACCGCAGACCGCTGCACCGGAATTTCAGTTTTCAGAGGTGAAGGTGCTAATATAATCCATCATGTCCCTGCAGAAGAAGATCATACTCAGTTTTCTGATCAGCTCCGCTCTCATAGCCATTTTTGCGATCTTTGCCTATGTGAACTTCATCGAGATCAGAAAGGAGATACTGAACCTCGAACTGTCCGATACACTTCGCAGCAAAACGCTTCAGCTCAGGCGGCATGAAAAGAACTTCCTTCTGTACAGGGATGTCCGCGAGATCGAAAGTGTGCATGCGTATATCAAAGAGATCAAGGCCATCCTTGAGAAGAATAAACCCCGTGATACGAACGGGCAGATCCTTAACCTGCAGGCAAGCATCGAGGATTACAGCCGGCGTTTCAGCAGAATCGAAACCCTTGCGTGGGAGTTCCTCGACAATATTGAAAAACTGAAGAAACGAAACACTCAATATGCACTGTTTTTCCCCCTTATGGAAGCAACGTTCCTCGAAAGTCCTGCGGTCAATGCAAGACAGATCGAGATACTCTTTAAGCCGGGCGCGGATTCGGCTATACTCAATAATCTCAGGGATCTGGATACGGAGATCACAGCGCTGAGAAAGATCGGGGAGGAGATCCTGACACTTTCAAAGGGCCTTGATACGGTGACTCGGGAGAAGGTTGACCGCACGATCAGGATCTCACAGACCGCGCTTCTTATTCTCTTTCCCCTCTTTCTTATCGTCGGATTTTCCGCTCTGCTGGTTATCGTACGCAGCACGGTCAGACAGATGAAGATGCTCACGAGCGCGATAGAAAAGACCGGTAAAGGAGATTTCTCTTCCCTGCCGGCCCCGGACAAGCATGATGAGGTCGGGGTCCTGATCGATGCCTTCAATAAAATGGAGAATGACCTCATTGCCCGGGACCACGAGATCGAAAAGAAGAACGAGGAACTCCTCCAGAGCCGGAAGCTCGCTTCTCTCGGCACGCTGGCATCAGGCGTTGCCCATGAACTGAACAATCCGCTGAACAATATCTATCTTGCAGCGCAGATCCTTACCAAAGAGATCGATACCGAGACCTGTCCCGGCATAATCAAAGAGACGGTCGGTGATATCTATTCTCAGACGCTGAGGGTGAAGAGGATCGTGAGCGATCTGCTTGCCTTTGCCCGGGAAAAACCGCCTGAGCTTGCCCCTGTTCAGATAACCGTTCTGATAAAGGGCATCCTGACCCAGATGGCAGCGACCGATGACCTGGGAGACGTCCGGTACGCTATTCAGGCGCAGGAAGATGCCACGGTGCTGGCCGACAGCCACATGATGGAACAGGTCTTCATTAACCTGTTCAACAATGCGGTGGACGCCATGGAGGGCAAGGGTCTCCTGACCATAACTATTGACCGTGACGGCCCCATAATTAAGATCTCGGTCTCAGATACCGGCAAGGGTATACCCAAAGAAAAGCTCCAGAGGATCTTCGATCCATTTTTTACGACCAAGGACCACGGAACAGGCTTAGGCCTTGCCATTGTTTACAGTATACTAGAGAAGCACAAAGGCAGGATCGATCTGCAGCATACCTCTGAAAAAGGTTCGACCTTTCTGATCACACTGCCTGGAGGAGTATGAGCCAGAGAATATTAATAGCAGAAGATGAGACGATATCCCTGAAACACCTCACCTATGCCCTCGAAAAGGAAGGCTACGAGGTCACCGGCACAAAGGACGGCCTGTCTGCCTTCGCTCTTTTCGAAAAGAACGCCTATGATGTGATCATAGCTGACATCAAGATGCCGGAGATGGACGGGCTCACCCTGCTCGAAAAGATCAAAGCCAGGGAGCCCGACGCAGAGGTGATCATCATCACCGGCTTCGGCAGCATTGAATCAGCGGTCATTGCCATGAAGAAAGGCGCATCGGAATATGTTACCAAGCCCTTTAATCTTGACGAGCTGAACATCAAGATAAAGAAGGTTCTGGAAAAAAAAAGGATAGAGAAAGAGAACACCGCTCTTAAGGTCTCCCTCGGCATAGACCAGGAATTTCCGTTCATCGCAAAGAGCCATACCATGCAGCGCGTCGTCGAAGTGATCAGAAGCATAACGAATTCAGACTGCAATGTGCTGCTTACCGGAGAAAGCGGCGTAGGGAAAGATCTGGTCGCAAAGATCATCCATCATACCAGTGCCCGGAAAGACAAACCGTTCCTCGGCCTGAACTGTGCCATCTTCACCGAAGAGCTTCTTGCCAGTGAACTTTTCGGCCATGAAAAAGGGGCCTTCACCGGCGCTGTAGCTTCGAAGAAAGGACTGATCGAGGTTGCGGATACCGGAACGCTTTTTCTTGACGAGATCGCAGAGATGACGCCCTCACTCCAGGCCAAGCTTCTGAAGGTGATCGAAGACAAGGAATTCATGCGTGTGGGCGGAACACGGCTGATCAAGGTTGATGTCCGGCTTATCGCTGCCACGAACCAGAATCTTTCGACGCTCATCAAGGAAGGCAAATTCAGAGAGGATCTGTACTACCGGCTTAATGTCATGGATGTGTTCATCCCGCCTCTCAGGGAAAGAAAAGAAGATATCACGCCTCTTATCAAACACTTTCTGCTGAAGTATGCAAAAAAAGAGAACAAGAGGATAACCGCCTTCAGCAAAGAAGCTATGGATATTCTGATCTCCTACGGCTTTCCCGGGAATGTGAGGGAACTGGAGAATATCATCGAAAGAGCGGTGATCCTGGAGAAGTCCTCGACAATCCAACCGGAGAATCTTCCGCAGACTATCAAGCTTTTTGAGGTCGAGACCATTTCACCGAACAGGGTCAAAACGATCGACGAACTGAACAGGGATTATGCAGAAAGAATTCTCGATTTCGTGGACAACAACCGCTCAAAGGCAGCCGAACTCCTCGGTATTTCACGCACCAGCCTCTGGAGGATACTGAAGAAGTAGGCCTTGTATTAGCCTAATCGGTAGCAAGAAATCTGGAAGGCGTCAGGGCTGGCAGGACAAGACACTTCATTTACAGATAATCTCTGAATTCCTCAATACTTAAACCAGTGCCTTTGATGATCTGGTGCAGCGTCCCTTTCTTAAGGTCTTTGCTATGATATGGAACAATGGCCTGCATTGCTCCTTTTACATAGATCTTATGACTTCCCTTCTGCCTGAAAAACTCAAAGCCTATTTTCTCCAATGCCTTTATAACCTGCTTTGGCGTTAGGGATGGAAGCTCCTTACTCATACGAAAACATGAAGCTCTGCTATGTGGGTAGTATCAGGCTTGACCTTGCGTCTTCTTTCTTTCAGGGTCTCAAGGTAAAGCTCCAGAGCCTCTTTCATGTTGCTCATTGTTTCTTCGTATGTCTCACCCTCAGTGACACAGCCCGGAAGACTCGGCACATAAGCTGTGAAACCGCCCTCATCCTGCGGCTCAATCACCGCTTTGTAGTAATAATCTTTCATCGTCTGAGTCTCCTTTTCCGAATATTGCAAGGTCTTTTTTGAAGGCATAATTTCAAACCAGTGCCTATTTTATACGAAAGCCAAAAACTTTGCAGTCGTAAGTTTGGGAACTTTAGTTATGGCAGCGGGCTCTATTTGCTATTTTATTTCAAGGCAGTTCTGCTGTTACAGGCTGTGCATAAGGTAGATGACCAGAAACGCGCCGATGATCAGCAGTGAGAGCATCAGCATCACGTCAAGAATGCGCGAAGGCTGATAGGTATCGTCATCGATCTGCTTCGCCACCTTCTTATATCTGATGAACGCAAGCACTCCCATAACCGCACCGAACCCAACGAGCAGAATGCCTAAAATCGACGAGTATCCCTGGGGCTGACTGACCGCGGACTGCAGTCCTGCCTTATGGGCAATATCAGCCTGGGAAAGAAAGTAGGAAAACTGCCTCACAAAGAGCCCGAACTTCTCGACCACAAAGCCAAAGGCCATGATCGCAATACTGGTTCTGATCCAGGCGAGAAAGGTCCGCTCATTCGCCATATGAACACGCCGGTTTCTCACCTGCGGGATAGCGCTGTCTTCCGGTTTCTTCATCTCCATAGTTATGGATATTATACCGCGCAGCGCTACAACTGAGTTAGACAATAAAAGAGGCTCTGCTCCGGCTCAAGGCAGGGCCTCTTTTCGCCTGAAACGTTTATCGCCGCCACCCTGCCCAGGCCGGAACACCTGCACTATCCCTGAGGATGAGCGTATTATCTCCCTTTTTGACTTCCTGCGCGATAATGACCTGCTTTCCTGCCATGGTCACTCGTGAGCCCTTGACCTCAACCTTATCTCCCTTCTCGATCCTGGTATCAAGCCTCTCGATATACCATCCAGGGCCGAGATGCACTTCAAGTGACTCCTTTTCCGTCTTCACTATGATATGCATTCCGTAATACATGCCCTTCATCGGCTTTGTCTGCTCAACAGATACTACTGTGCCTGAGACGCTCTCCACAGTTGAGACATTAAAATTTCTTTGATACGGTGAACCCATGCCCCATCCCCCGCTTCCCTTCCAGGGCGCAGCCATGGCAAGCGATGTCCCAAAAAAGAGTGCCACTACAAAAACAGACCCTATTCTCATCCATTTTCTCATCACAACCTCCTTAAGCCGTTTATTTCAAATCATAGCACAACCCCTATTAATTACAACTTTAGAGCTGGGAGCTGCCCGAGCGTGCCATGACGTTGCACTATAGTTTCAGTTTGAAACAGTTACTGATGCATACCCAATAGCATTATTCTTTATTTACATAAGGTTATACGCTGGCATGAAGTTTGGAATGTATATCGCGAATTTCCAAAAAGGAGAAACGCAGATGAAAGATAAGATCTTATTCGTAACCAAAGGAGGTGAGCAATGCGACGAAGGCTTTTCTTATGCCCTTGAACTGGCAAAAACCCTCAATGTCTCCATAGAGACGCTGATCATGCAACCTGCCGATCTGACAACGCAGTTTGAAGACATTATGGCAGCTGCAGCATTTGCAGAGGCAGGCGACCTGAAGACCATGAAAGAGATCATGGAATGTGAGCAGAAGACATGCAGGGAAAAACTTAACAACAGAATTGCAGAATTGGCCCGGAAAGCAGAAGAAACAGAGATCACCATGCTCTGCCACACATCGGAAGGTGACGTAGCAGCAGCAATAAAGGCATTCCTGAAGGACAGGCCCAATATCGACATGGTCCTGATCAGCCCTTCACTCTCAGAAAATAAAAAGACCATTGATATAAAAAAGCTTTTAAAGAATATTTCAAAACCCATTGTACATATCTCAAGACCGGCAACGGCAGAGATATAAGAAAGGAGATCACCATGAAAGCAGCAGTATTTACAAAGTTTGACAGACTTATGGCAGCAGTAACCTTTGCAGAGGCAAATGAACACGCAACAGCCCGGGAATTCCTGCGCGAAGAAGAGCGCCCGGACAGAAGAGCAACGAACAGACCGGAGCTTCGTAAGAAGCAGACGATACAGAAATCACGCTAATAAGAACGGAGGGACCATGACAACAAGCGAGCAGAAAAAGAGAAAGAAACCTGTAACACCCCTTATCCTCACCGGCATAGTTTCGGCCGGATTGTATATTGCCTTGCTCTCAAATCAGGATTTCCTGAACAACACCTTCGGCAAGGGCGGGCTCTTTGCCTTTCTGCCGATTATCACAGCATTCGTCTTCTCATACTTCCACGGCACATTTACCGGCCATTTCTGGACAATGCTCGGAATTGAGGCTTCAAAAAAGAAAATGGAGGTCAAATAATAATGCACGATTTAGCTTCAGCAGCAGCGAATTTCATAAACCTTGATCCTATAACCATCATCTATCTGTTCCTTGTCGGTTTTGTAGGAGGTCTTGTCAGCGGATTTATCGGTTCAGGAGGAGCATTCGTCCTTACACCCGGCATGATGAGCATGGGTGTGCCCGGCCTCGTGGCAGTGGCAAGTAATATGTGTCACAAATTCCCGAAGGCACTCGTCGGAGCAATCAAGAGGGCAAAATACGGGCAGGTCGATGTAAAGCTCGGCATTGTTCTCGGCATCTCGGCTGAGGCAGGCGTTCTGTACGGCGCACATATCCAGGAAAGCATTAAGAAGGCATTCGGTGATGCAGGTTCAAACCTCTATGTCAGCGTCTCCTTTGTCGTGGTGCTCGGCGTCGTCGGCATCTTTGTGCTCAGAGATGCATGGAAGACGTACAAGGCAGGAAATATGCACGCAGAAGAGAAGATGACCAAGCTTGCGAAATGGGTTCAGTCGGTCAACATTCCGGGCACCATGGTATATTTCAAAAGCCTGGATGCAAAGATCTCGATCCTCTTCACCATTCCGCTCGGTTTTGCAACAGGCATTCTCGCAGCAACGATCGCAGTTGGAGGCTTTGTCGGCGTTCCTTCCATGATCTATGTGCTTGGAGCACCAAGCCTCATGGCATCAGCGACAGAACTGGTCATCGCTTTTGTCATGGGCCTTGGCGGATCGTTCAAGTATGCGCTCAACGGCATGGTCGATATCAGGCTTGCCATGATCATTCTTGGCGGATCGCTCTTCGGGATTCAGCTCGGCGCAATGGGCACCACTTATGTTAAGCCCTTCATGATCAAGGTCGTTATGGGCCTGATTATGGTGATCGTACTCTTCAGCCGTGCGCTCATGGTCCCTGTGTATCTTTCCCAGCTGAATCTTATAGCACCGTTAACCGAGCAGACAACAAAGATACTGAAGAGCACGAGCTTTGCGATCATGATCTTTGCCCTTGCTCTCGGCGCCTTCATTGTTCTTAAGGCAATGTGGCAGGGCCGCAGGGCTGAACAGCGCGAGCATAAAGAAGCACTTGCACACTCAAAGGCCTGATCGTGGCCAAATACAGAAAGATCCTGGTTGCGATAGACGGATCATTGTCGAGCATGCATGCGCTGAGGGAATCTTTTAAATTTGCGGAGGCGGAAAAATGCTGGATGACCGTGGTATCGGTCATCCCTCCATACCTCGGGGACCTGGATACGACCAGTGTCGGTAATGTTATAGCCTCCATGCGCAAGCCGTGTGAAGATGCCCTTGCAGAAGCTGCGCGTCTTGCAGAAGAAGCGAAGATCATGGTCAGAACGACCTGCGAAGAAGGAGAAATGCACGAGCGGATCGTAGACCTGTCCGACGCGGAAAATTACGATCTTATTGTCATGGGCAGGAGAGGTCATCACAATCTTGAGAGGGCCCTTGTCGGGAGCGTTACGGCAAGGGTCATCGGGTACAGCAACAAGGACGTTCTTGTTGTTCCCAAGGATGCAACGGTCGGCTGGCAAAAGATCCTGATCGCAACGGACGGCTCAAAATTCAGTGAAGCTGCTACGGAAAAAGCTATCGACTTTGCCGTATCCTATGGAGGAGAGCTGATCATCCTTTCTGTGGTGGATGTGCCGGCCGAATTCTACGGCGAGTCGCCTGAGGCCTGGGACAATCTCGTTGTCAAGGCCCGGACTTACCTGGATAAGGCAAAACAGAAGGCAGAAGCATCAGGGATCAGGGTGCAGGCCTTCATCAGAGAAACAGAGACTTGGCAGGCTATCATAGATATGGCTGCTGAAACGAAGGCAGATACCATCATCATGGGTTCCCACGGACGGACCGGACTGAAAAGACTGCTCATGGGCAGCGTCACAGAAAAGGTGATCGGTCACGCCCCCTGCCCCGTGCTGGTGGTTAAGGGATAGTGGAATAGGTCAAGGTTGAGGCTGGGGTTAAGGCAAAGAGCGGGAGCCTCCCCCGTTCATGCGGGATGAGCTGCAGCTGACTGCTTCGGAAACGTAATACTGAAGACAGTGCCCTTCGGCGATGACTCTGCGCTGATAGCCCCTCCATGGGAAGAGATGATCTTATGCACGATCGCAAGACCGAGACCGGTGCCGCGCTCCTTGGTGGTGTAAAAGGGAAGAAATATCTTGTCCCTGATATTGTCCGGGATTCCGTGGCCCGTGTCCCTTATGGTCAACTGTATGTCCTCATTATCCTGTGCAGAGGAGATCATGATGGCGCCGCCTTCAGGCATAGCCTCAACAGCATTCTGAAGCAGATTCGAGATCGCCTGACGAATAAAGACCTCATCAGCCTTCATCGCGAGACCTGCGGGCGTGTCCATCGTTATCCTGATCTTCTTCTCTCTCTCCTCAATTGTTTCGACACAGCTTTTTATCACCGCAACCAGATCCATGCGGCCGAAAACAGGGGCCGCAGGCCGCGCAAAGGTGAGAAAGTCGGCGATGATCCGGTCCATGACTATGACTTCATTGTTAATGGCAATTACGGCAGGCTTCAGTGCATCGTCGACTTTTTTTGACAGGATCCTGGTATAGCCTGAAATAACAGCCATGGGGTTTCTCAGCTCGTGCGCAATGCCTGCCGACATCTCCCCAAGCGTCGAAAGGCGGTCTCTCAATTCCTTCTGAGACTGGAAAGCCTTGAGCTCTGTCAAATCGGTAAATACGAGGAGATGGCCGATGACCGCCTGCGAACTGTCCTTCAACGGCGAAAGCGCAAGACCGATCCAGAGCCTCTTGCCGTTGCTGCAGGTATATGCAGTTTCAGCTCGCAGAACCACTTTCCTGTCCTCTATCATCTCTCTGATCGGGCTGCGGAAGATCCGGCCGCATGGCTTTCCGATCGCGTCTTCTTCCCTGATCTCAAGTATTGCAACGGCAGCCGCGTTGACTCTCGTTACCGTAAGGTTCCGGTCAAAGCTTACAACCCCGCTTGGCACGGATTGTATGATATTTTCGTTGTACAGTTCGACAGAAGTTGCCCGCTCCTCTGCCCTGCTCCTGAGCGCCTCGAGCTCGCGTTCCTTCTCCTTCAGTTTGGACATGAGGTCATGGAACGTATCGACCACAAACGTTACCTGGGTTCTTTCGCGTGTCTCCTGCTCATCCCGCTTTTTCTGGTACGCGATAATCTGTCTCATTACAAAAAAAGCGATAAGAATGACTATGCCGGCAACGGATGAGATAAGGGCTATCTGGATATGCTGGATGTTCATGCTACAACATCACGCTTCTTTTCATGCTCATCTCCGGTACAGATACCAGATAATGATCTCCTGGCCGAAAAAGAGCGTGACCATTGCACCGAGCGCGAGGAACGGGCCAAAGGGTATCTGACTGCCCTTTTCCCTGCCGCGAAGAAGCATCATAAAAATGCCGATGACCGATCCGAAGAGACTGCCGAAGAAGGTTGTAAGGATGACACCCTTCCATCCCAAAAAACCTCCGATCATAGCCATCAATTTGATGTCTCCGCCGCCCATGGCCTCTTTTTTCAGGATCTTTTCTCCTGCAACTGCAATGAAATAATAGAAGAAGAACCCTGATGCAGCGCCGATGAAGGACGCCTGCCAACCCAGCGCGCCTGCCCTCATAAACGGGTCCGGCAGTATGAGCGAGCCCGCAAGAAGTCCAAGAGGTATGCCCGGAAGGGATATCCGGTCCGGAATGATCTGAAAATCAAGGTCAATGAAGGTTATGACGAGCAGCGCTGAACAAAAGAGCGCGTAGATCAGGAACGGCCAGTCCGGGCCGAACCGCCAGAGAAGAAAAATATACAAAAGAGCGTTCAGCGCCTCAACAAGGGGATACCGCAGCGATATGGGAGCCTTGCAGGTCCGGCACTTGCCGCCAAGCAGCAGAAAGCTCAGAATAGGAATATTATCCCATGGTCTGATAGGGTTGCTGCAGGACGTACAGCGTGAAGAAGGCCATACGATCGAACAATCGCGTGGCATCCGATAGATGCATACGTTCAGAAACGATCCGATAAGAGAACCGAATATAAAAACAATGCCGTACAGTATCACCTATTCCGAAACCCTGCCTATCTCTGCGACCCTGGTCTTCAGGTCCTCAATGGTCTTTTCAAGCTTGCTGATCTCAGCAACTGCCTCTGCTATGACCGAATCCCTCAGGATATTCTTGTCGTGATGGTCCTTCAGTGCCAGAACGCGTTCGCCGATCTTTTTCAAGAGTTCCTCACGGGTCTTGGCCATACGGTCAGATTCATAGAGGAGCCTGAATATGGCAATCTCGATCTTCAGCCGTTCGGCAAACACAGTCGAGAACCAGCGCACCCGTTCCAGACCTTTTCTGAAATCGTCTATTATTTTCTTCACGTTCCCGCCTCCGCTACCCGGTCTTGAAGAGGTCAACTCTTCCTTTCCAGAATACATCAAGATGCTCTTTTAGAAAAGGTAATTCTTTAAGTTCGGCATCTTTTTCGATGATGCTGAAAGCCTCTTTCTTTGCCGCCTCCAGTACCGCTGCATCCCGGATAATGTTTGCGTTGCGCAGATCCGGCAGACCGGCCTGGCGCGTGCCGAGGAACTCTCCGGGCCCCCGGATATCGAGGTCCTCTTCTGCGATCCTGAAGCCGTCATTGGTCCTGACCATGATATCCAGCCTGCGCCTTGCATCCTCACCAACAGGCTGATACGCGATCAGGATGCAGCAGGAACTGTCAGCGCCTCTTCCTACCCTCCCCCGCAGCTGGTGCAGCTGGCTGAGGCCGAAGCGCTCGGCATGAACGATCAGCATGACCGAGGCGTTCGGGACATCGACCCCCACCTCGATAACCGTTGTGCTTACAAGAAGGTCGATCTCCTTTTTTTTGAAAAGGCTCATAACCTCTGCACGCTCTGCGGTCTTCATCCGTCCGTGAACAAGCCCGACCCGGAACTCGGGGAATTTCCGGGCAAATGCCTCCCTGCCCTGCAGTGCTGTTTTCAGTTTCATCTTCTCGGACTCTTCTATGGCAGGGTACACGACATAGGCCTGCCTTGCCCTGCCCAGTTCGTCCCTGAGCACTGCGTAGATCTCATCCTTTTTTGTCGATTCTATCCACGTTGTCTGTACCGGCCTTCTGTTTGGCGGCAGTTCATCGATCACCGAGCAGTCAAGATCGCCATACAGCGTGAGCGCAAGAGATCTCGGAATGGGCGTTGCAGTCATCACCAGCACATCCGGATTCATGCCCTTCTTTCTGAGCACTGCCCTCTGCATAACACCGAACTTGTGCTGCTCGTCAATCACAGCGAGGCCGAGCTTCCTGAACGATACCTTCTCCTGAATGAGCGCATGGGTACCGATAATAATGTCAGGAGAAGAAGAACCCTCAGCCTTAACACCATCTTTCCGGGCGCCCCCGGTCATCAGCTGTACGGTCAGGCCTAGCTGTTCGATCATCCCGTGGATATTGATGTAATGCTGCTCTGCAAGGATGCCGGTAGGAGCCATCAGCGCTGCCTGATACCCTGATTCAACAGCATCGAGCATGGCTGCAAGCGCTACAATGGTCTTTCCGCAGCCGACATCCCCCTGGATAAGACGGTTCATCGGACGGGGCTGCTGCATGTCCTTTCTGATCTCCTCCATAACGCGCTTCTGCGCTGCAGTGAGTTCAAACGGGAACTGCTCAAGAAGAGCCTTCCTGAGTATTCCCTTTGGCCTGAAGCGTATCCCCTTTTCCCTGCCGGCCGTCTCCCTGAGCACGGCAAGACCGAGTCCAAAGAAAAAGAACTCATCAAATATCATGCGACGGTGATAATTCGTCCTGCCCCGGTTAAGGTCTGTGAGATGATCAGCGTTCCGCGGAAAATGCAGTTCCCGGACAGTCTCCTGAAGCGCCGGCAGATCATTTCTGGCGAGGATGTCAGGAGGAAGGGGATCACGCAGGGCTGCAGCGTGCGCTCCGATGATCGAGAACATGATCTTCCGGAACTGCTTCTGGCTGATACCTTCTGTAAGGCTGTAGAACGGCACAACCCTTCCGGTATGGATCAGGGCGTCGGCATCGTCCGGCAGCGTCTCATACTCCGGTCCTTCCATTACTAACGGCGGCATATCCCGGGTGTTCTGTTTTACCAGCCCGCTCACGACAAGAGACTGCCCCATCTTAAAGGTCCTTTTCAGATAAGGCTGATTAAACCACGTGAGCTTCAGATAGCCGGCAGTGTCCGTGATAATCGCTTCGAGGATATTGAGCTTTTGGCCTTTGGCCTTGAGAGAGACGATAGTCCCTGAAACCGTTTCTCTGCTGCCGGGCTGGAGATGCGTAATAGGCTTGAACGCTGAACGGTCTTCGTAGCGAAAAGGGAGATAATGGAAGGCGTCCGTGATGGTTCTGATACCGAGGCTTGCAAGAAGCCGGGCCTTGTGGGGCCCGACCCCTTTTACGAATTGTGTGGAGAGGCCTGTGCTGTCAGGCATCTACAGACGGCATCTCTTTTTTCTGGGACTCCTTTTTCATGGAATCCTCAAGCGCCTTGTCTGTCTCTTCCAACCGTATCTTTGAATATTCCGTGTCGCTTATGATATCAATGTCCCAGCCGGTCAGCTTCATGGCAAGCCTCACGTTCTGGCCTTTCTTGCCGATCGCAAGCGAGAGCTGCTGGTCGTTCACCACCACCATGGCGGTCTTATCATCCTCGTTCACGCCGATCTTCTCGACGCTGGCCGGGCTGAGTGCACGGGCAATGAGCGTCCTCGGTTCATCTGTCCAGGGAATGATGTCAATGCGCTCGCCCCTGAGTTCACGGACAATGGCCTGCACCCGTGTTCCCTTCATGCCGACGCATGAACCGACAGGGTCGACAGCAGTGTCTTTTGATGTAACCGCGATCTTTGTGCGTTCTCCCGGCTCGCGAACAATGCTCTTTATAATGACAAGGCCTTCGGTGATCTCAGGCACTTCCATCCTGAACAGCTCGCCGACAAATTGGGGCGATGTCCTGCTGATAATGATCTCAGGACCCTTCGACGAGACCTTGACCTCTTCAACGATCGCCTTGACAACATCACCGCGCTTCAGGTTCTCTGTCGGCAGCGTATCCTTTATTGCAAGGTAAGCTTCTGTCTTGCCGAGATTGATAAAATAAGCGCCCTTTTCCTTTCGCATGACAGAGCCGCTCACGATCTGGCCGGTCCGGTCCTTGAACTCGCTGAAGATGACATCGCGCTCTGCTTCACGCACCCTCTGGAATATGACCTGCTTCGCGGTCTGGGCAGCTATCCTGCCGAGGTCGTGGAGATCAAGAGGAAAATCAACCGTATCACCTTCCTTCTTCTCCGGATCGATGGCCTGGGCATCCTTGACAGAGATCTCCTGATCAGGATCAGCCACTGCTGCGACGACCTGCTTCGTCTCATACACGCTGATATCGCACTTTTTTCTGTCAATGGTCAGATGAATATTCATCCTGCCGCCATATTTCTTTCTCATGGCAGAAAGCAGCGCTGATTCGAGCGCCTCGACCATGATCTCCTTCGAGATGCCCTTTTCCCTGCTTATCTGTTCAATTACGTGACACAGTTCTTTTGTCATTTCAGTTCTATCTCCAATCTTGCCCGAGAGATGGTATCAAAGGGTATGAGCAGGTCCTGCCCGTCCCCGGTTATCAGGGTTATCACATCGCCCTGGACATCCATGATCCTGCCGATGACCACATTCTGGCCGCCAGCAGTCTTTTCCTTCATTACAACCTTTGCCAACCTTCCCCTTGACTGCTCATAATGTTTCAACTTCTTCAGCTGCCGGTCAAGCCCCGGGGAAGAGACCTCCAGCACAAAGGCAGTCGGTATAGGGTCCTCTACATCGATGAGCGCTGAAAGAGACCTGCTGAATTTCGCGCATTCATCCAGAGAGACCCCCTCTTCCTTGTCAAGATAGACCCGAACAAACGGATTCCTCGCATTGCCCACGATCTCGACGTCATAGACCCGGACCCCATGCTGTTGAGCAATGGATTCTGCCAACACCGCTATCTTTTCCTGTATTTCTTCCATAGAAAACAAAAGAGCGGGAAAGCCCACTCTTCTTTAAATACTTCGCCAGACTGAAAAATAATAAGTAGTTGATTATAGCAACGGTGCATACAAAAATGCAACGACTTTACCCATTCAGATGATCCACCCGGCCGAAAGACCTTTTTTATATAAGTTACTTGATAAATATAAGATGGCTATTTGTCAAAATAATATTGCGATAATCGGGACAAAATAGAATAATAACAGGTGAATACCTTGAAAAATCTAAAGAAGAACATAAGGCATGAAGATCATGTCGACTGACAAAAACTCTCATAAGGATCATACAGAGTTCATAAGTCTTGACCTCATCCCTGACCCTTTCATTATCCTGAGGCCTGACGGCACCATCGTTGATGCAAATCTGAGCTTTTTCACCCTCGTCGGTTCGGGCAAGGAAACGGTTATCAGCAGGAATTTCAATGAGATCGACCTGCTCAGAGAACTCTCAAGGAAGATTTCCCAATCCTTCGTCTCAGGATCAGAGGATTTTGAGAGGATCGCCTATCATACCAGGCATTTTGAAGTGCTGATCCTCCCGTTCAGGCATGCCGATGAACCCTATTTTATCAGGATCGTGCTCAAGGACATCACGAACTTCATCAGACTCGAAAAGGAGCTCCTGAAAAGGAACAAGGAGCTGATCATCATCAATACCCTTTCCAGTGCCTTCATTTCATCAGAGAATATGGATCTGGTCATGGAGGACCTGATCGAAAAGGTCCTGCTTATCACAGACTTTCATACCGGTTTTCTGATGATGACCGAAGACGAGCAGCTCAAGCTCAGGACAAGCAAGGGAATCTCGTCTGATCTGCAGAAATTCATTCTTGACGGAGGCATTGAATCCCTCTGCAGCGATGCGCTCAAGATACAGGAGCCGATGTATTTTATCGAGCGGTCGGTCATAGCGGAAATTCCGGTCCTCCGGGAGGAAGGCTTTGTTTTTATTGCTGCTATTCCGCTCCTGTCAAGCCAAAAGGTCATGGGACTGCTCTTCCTCGCCAGCAGGGTGAACCGGGAGATGGATTTTGATTTTGCAGCCCTTCTTTCACTGGTCGGCAACCATTTTTCCCATATCCTCGACAAGATCAAGCTCTTCCAGGAGACAAAGAGACTCTCGGTCACCGATGGTCTCACCGGACTCTTCAACAGCAGATATTTCTACCGATATCTCGATCTCGAGATATCAAGGACAAAGCGGTACGGCAGTTCGTTTTCGCTCATGCTTTTTGACATTGATAATTTCAAGAAACTGAACGACACATACGGTCACCAGGCAGGCGACGAGGTGCTTCAGGAACTTGCCAGGATCTTCAAGTCAGTTTCGAGAGAAACGGACATTGTGGTAAGGTATGGAGGCGAGGAGTTCGTGATCATACTGCCGAACACGGCAGAAGATGAGGCGATCGCCCTTGCCAACAGAATTCTGCTGACAGTGCAGGAGACAAAGATAAAGATCAATGCCACGGAAAGAGTGAGTATAACCATAAGCGGCGGTGTTGCATCGTTTCCTCAGAATGCATCCACCGCAAAAAACCTGCTCAATGCTGCTGACAGCGCCATGTACGCAGCAAAGACAGCGGGCAAAAATACCATCGTCTGTTATCAGGGGAAGATGCGTGAAAAAAAAATTTGACAGACCCAAAAGTCTCAAGCCCAATGCATTCCGGTACTGCCCCGGCTGCGGACACAGCCTCGTGCACAGGCTTATCGCAGAATGTATTGACACACTCGGCATCCAGGACAAGGTCGTCGGCATTGCACCGGTGGGCTGTGCCGTCTTTGCCTATGATTACTTTAATTTCGACATCCTTGAGGCTGCCCATGGCAGACCCCCTGCCGTGGCAACCGCGCTGAAAAGGGTCATGCCTGACAGGATCATCTTCTCCTATCAGGGAGACGGAGACCTTGCCGCAATCGGCACATCAGAGATCATCCATGCAGCCAACAGGGGTGAGAACTTTACGGTATTCTTCATTAATAACGCTACATACGGCATGACCGGCGGACAGATGGCTCCGACAACGATCACCGGGCAGAGAACAACCACCACTCCCCGGGGCAGGGATGTGCAGACCACCGGGTATCCGCTCAAGGTGTCGGAACTCCTTTCGGCCATTGAGGGCGTGTCGTTCATCCAGCGTGTTGCGGTGGATTCCTATAAGAACCTCGTAACAGCAAGAAAGGCCATAGAAAAGGCCTTCAGATACCAGATCGAAGGCAGGGGGTTCAGCCTTATCGAGATCCTATCACCCTGTCCTACTGATTGGGGGATGAGCCCCAGGGCTGCCGCAGAATGGCTCAGAACAGACCTCTCCCAAACCTACCCTCTCGGGCTGGTCAAGGATAAATACGCGGGAACCAACTGACTTGGAAAAGAAGATCATCATCGCGGGCTCCGGCGGCCAGGGCATATTGTTTCTCGGCAGAATGCTCATGTCAGCTGCCATGCTCGAAGGAAGGGATGTTACCTGGTTCCCCTCTTACGGAGCTGAAATGCGTGGAGGCACGGCAAACTGCACCGTGATCATTGCTGACGAAATGATCGGCTCCCCTGTTGTCATAACGCCGGATATTCTTGTTGTGATGAACAGGGCATCACTCGATCGCTTCCTGCCGAGCCTCAAAAAGAACGGCCTGCTTCTGTACGATTCCTCGCTTATTCCGGGGAAGATAGCAAGGAAGGACGTGGCAGCCGTCCCTATTCCCTCGACCAAAATTGCAGGCGACCTGGACAATCAGAAATCAGCGAACATGGTGATGCTCGGCGCCTTCATCGCAAAAACCGCACTACTCAAGCCAAAGACGATATTCAGCATATTCGAGGACAATGCCGACCCGAAAAAAGCCGCGGCTTTTTCGGCAAATAGAGGGCTTGTCCAAAGGGGGATGGACTGCATTGAAAATACGTAAGGCTCATATCAGCGACATTAAGGAAATCCAGAAGCTCGTGAACGAATTCGCCCGCAAAGAGCAGATGATACCACGGTCGCTCAATGAACTGTATGAGAATCTCAGAGACTTTGTCGTTGCCGAGGAAAAGAAGGTCATCGTAGGCGTCAGCGCCCTGCATATACTCTGGGATGATCTTGCAGAGGTCCGTTCGCTCGCGGTGAAGAAAGAGTTACACAAAAAAGGCATCGGCAGAAAGATGGTTGAACAATGTTTAATTGAGGCAAAAGAACTCGGCGTCAAACGGGTCTTTGTGCTGACGTACCAGCCTGAGTTCTTCAAGAAATTGGGGTTCAAAGACACGGACAAGGCGGAGCTGCCGCAGAAGATCTGGGGCGACTGCATCCGCTGTCCCAAATTCCCTGAGTGCGACGAGCATGCCCTCATCAGGAATGTGTAGCCCCTCCGGCTGATCTGCTGACTGTATGCCCCTAGTAACAGATGCGTACAGACCACCTGAGCCTGACCCCCTGCTCAGGGATCACCTTTCTCTTTTTACTGATGATCTGAAGGATCTCCCCCTGCTCGATCTTGCCTGCGGCGATGGCCATAACGGCCTGTTCCTGGCATCAAGGGGTTTTTCAATAATTCTTGCTGATCGCTCAGAAGAGGCCCTGAAACAGGCAGGCGACAGAGCAGCATCTCTCGGTGTTAACGTTACACTCATACAGATCGATCTTGAACAGAGGATCAGTGATCCGTTTGAAAACGATACATTCAGCGCAGTTCTTGTCTTCCGCTATCTGCATCGGCCTCTCATCCCCTGTATCAGGAAAGTCCTCAGAAAAGGCGGCCTTCTCATATACGAGACGTTTACCACTGAACAGGCCAGGTTTGGTAAGCCGAAAAACCCGGAGCATCTGCTCAAGCCCGGAGAACTGCTGTCATGGTTTCAGGATTGGGAGATCATTCATTCCTTCGAAGGCATAAAGGAAAACCCGAAGAAAGCTGTCGCACAGCTCGTCTGCAGAAAACCGTAAGAATAGGAGAGTTGGTCAATGAAAAACTTCGATAATCGTATTTTCAGTATCTTTAAGAAACAAGAGGGAAAGCCGAAGTTATCGGGGTATTGCATGCAGAAAGCCTGCAATCCGTGTTATACCGATTCCCTCGAATTCTTTTAACCCAAGTAGATGCTTGTCGCCGGTGACGATAAGGTGCGCCGCGGCTTCCTTTGCACATTCAAGGATTCTGTTGTCTGGCTCATCCGCTAATATCTGAAGTTTCTTCTTAGGCCGGACAACCGTCGCGCTCCTGCTGATATGCTTTATGGCAGTGGTAATTTTTTCATCATCCCACAGGAATTTATCCCTCAGTTTTCCGGCAGTTTCCGTAAGGATGGCAACAGATGTGAACAACGCGACTCTTCCCTCAATAGCAAGCAGATATGCCTCTTCTGCCTTACTGCCCGGGGTTATGAAAGCTGGAATAAAGACATTGGTATCAAAAACCACCTTCAGCATCAGCATCAGCGATTGTCAAATATCATTTTTTCGATATCTTTCTCAGTAAACTTCAGGGCTTTCGCCTTTCTTGCACCATAACGCTGCAGGGCATAGAATTCGTCTTTCAGCTTCTCCTGCTTATAGGACAAAAGCATTTCCCTGAAAAGCTTACTCATCGTTTCACCTTTAGCCCTGGCTATCTCTTTACATTCCCGCGCGATATCGGGTGGCACGGATATGGTCATTACGACCCGCTGCCTATTCTCCATGATCACCTCCTGTATTACTTTGTATTACCATATCAGGTTCCTTTTATCGTTGTCAACGAACAACCGCAGCCCCGTTTCCTTCGAATCCTCCCATTTCTCATCCTTCCCTGAAGGACATTTTCAGCTCATAGACCCCGGCCTCGGCACGCTGCTCAACGAGAAACCCCATCTTTTCAAAGAGCTGGAGCATCGGCCGGTTGTCCATCAGCACTGCTGCAGTAAAGCCATGGAGGCCGTTCCGTTTTGCCAGAAGCGTGATGTAGGCAAGGAGCTCTGAGCCGATGCCCCTGCTCTGATGGTCATCGCGCACAACAAAGGCAACCTCAGCGGTATGGGTCTTCTCATCAATGAAATACTGCGCCATGCCAACGATCGATTCCCTGTTGTCCTGCTCTACTATGGCCAGAATGACCATCTCCCGCGTATAGTCGATCACCACAAACTTCTGGAGCTGTTCATGCGGCATGGAATTTCTTGTCGATATGAAGCGGTGGTACATGCAGTCGGATGAGAGATCATAGAAAAAATCCTTAAGGAGCTGTTCATCGGTCATCCGCACCGGCCGCATCAGCAAGACAAGACCGGTCTTTGTTGTCCTGTGAGCCTCAAGCTTCTCAGGATATACTCCGGCCGCGCCCGGGATGAAAGCCTGGTCCTTATAGATAAGATGGAGTTTCTTCGCCTCTTCGATCAGCCCGCTTCTGAATTTCGGATGGGCAATGGCTATGAGGTCCATGGCACGCTCCCTCGTGTTCTTGCCGTGAAGATAGGCTATGCCGTATTCGGTAACAACATAATGCAGATCACCCCGGGTCAGGGTAACTCCCGCTCCCTCCCTGAGAAACGGAACGATCCTCGATATGGAGTCAGCCTCGGCAGTTGACTGGATGGCAAGGATCGTTTTGCCACCCTCTGAGAGTATCGCACCTCTCATGAAATCAGCCTGTCCTCCGATGCCGCTGAAGAAATACTTGCCGAGGGACTCGGCCGTTGCCTGCCCGGTAAGGTCTATTTCGAGTGCACTGTTAATGGCTGTCACATTTCTGTTCCGTGCGATCGTGAGAGGATTGTTGGTATAGCTTACCGGCCTGAACTCAATGCTCGGATTGTCGTGGATGAACTCATAGGTCTCCTTTTTCCCCATGCAGAAAGCAGCAACGGTCTTATCCCTGTTCAGGTCCTTAAGGGAATTGTCTATGACCCCGCTTTTCATAAGCTCCATAATACCGTCCGTGAAGAGTTCGGTATGGACACCGATATGCTTCTTGTCCTTGAGATGCTCAAGGATCGCATTGGGGATACTGCCGTACCCCACCTGGATCGCGTCGCCGTCCTGAACTATCTGCGCGACAAACTTTCCGATCCTGCCGGCTATCTCGTCGGATACGACAGCCTCGAACTCAAGCAGCGGTTCATCATGCGGCACCAGGAAATCAATGTCCCTGATATGTACAAAGGTATCGCCATGTACGCGCGGCATCGCGGCATTCACCTGGGCAATAACGATTTCGGCATTGTCCACGGCAGATTTTACGATATCTACGCTTATGCCCAGACTCACATACCCGTGGGCATCCGGCAGCGAGGTCTGAATAAGGGCTACGTCGATAGGAACACGTTTTTCATTGAAAAGACGGGGGACAGCAGACAGGAATATGGGGGTATAGTCCGCAAGTCCCGCATTCACCGAATCCCGCGAAGTGCTGCCGATAAAGAACGAGTTGAACCTGAAATTGTCCCTGTACCGCTCTTCAGCGTAGGAGTGCACACCAAGGTTCCATATCTGAAGGAGCTCAGTGTCCACAAACGCCTTGGGGTGTGACTGAATATGTCTGATCATGGCCTGCACAAGATACTGGGGCTCTCCGCAGCCTGTGCCGATAAAGATCCTGTCACCAGGATGGATGCGACTGAAGATGCCGGCCTCAGACGCGAACTTTTCAGGATAGTCCTTCTGCAGTTTCTGCAGTATGGGATCATTGTGTTCAATGCTCATGGCTGTTGATCACCTCGATATACTCTCAGTATATCAGATGCCGGTTCCTTCATAAGGCAAATCCATTTAATGTATCAATTTGTCTGGAAACGGCACTAAACATCTGTTATAGTTTTACAACAATTATGCATTATTGGTCTGCTGCAGGAGGAAGGTTATGATAAGAGTTATGTTTCTCTGTACCGGCAACTCCTGCCGGTCACAGATGGCAGAAGGATTCGCAAGGGTCCTCGGAAAAGGGCTCATCGATGCACACAGCGCCGGGCTGACGCCGACCGATGTACATGAACGGGCCATTGCCGTGATGCGTGAGGTCGGGATTGATATCTCAGATCAGGAGTCCAAAGAGATCGATACGGACTTTCTCCTCTCGATGGACGTGATCATCACCCTCTGCGGCAATGCAGAAGCCTCCTGCCCCATGACACCGCCTCATATTAAGCGCATCCACTGGCCTATCGACGACCCTGCGGCGGCTGACGGAACAGAAGCTGAGATCATGGCAGCGTTTCGAAGGGCAAGAGATGAGATCAGGGTGAAGATCGAAGAGCTCATAGCCGTTCAGGTGAATTAATTTCCTTCTGTCAGGGTGTACCCTGCAGGATGAACAGAATCCGAAAGTAGCGGGGATATGCACCGGCACTTCTCTCGGACCGCTCCACCGAAAATATGCTTCCAAATCCTGCACAGTGCATTGTTACTGCCTTCCTGCACGATCCGGATCGTTTTTGGGATAATTTCCTTGTGTTTTGACTGAAATGGGATATGATTTCAGTAAGGGGGCATAGTGATCACATTTCGAATCGCGCATTTTTTTATTGAGGGGATTTATGGTCAGGCCGGACAGTTCGGCTCCTAAGCCTCAACTATCAGACCATTGGACACTTGATCTGAAAAGATCTTCGCAGCTTTTCCTTGCCATAGCCATCTGCTGGACGTTCATCATTGCAGGTCTTGCTTTATGGGAAACCCGGAAGGCCAGGGTCTTTGCAATGGAAATGGCGAGGATCGAAGCCATTTCCACCTTTCATAAGGACATTGCGTACCGCAGATGGGCAACCAAACATGGCGGCGTCTATGTCCCGCTCACGCCTGAAACCCAGCCAAATCCCTATCTGGCTCATATTCCGGAGAGAGATATCACAACGCAGTCCGGCAGGAAACTTACCTTAATGAATCCGGCATATATGACCCGCCAGGTCCACGAAATGTCAAAGGATCAATACGGCGTTCGCGGCCACATCACCAGCCTGAAGCCGCTGCGGCCCGAGAATGCCCCTGATGCATGGGAAGCAGCGGCATTGCTCAGATTCGAATCTGGCGCCAAGGAAGTGTCGTCGCTCGAATTGTTAGAAAACGATCTCTACATGCGTTTGATGATGCCGATGGTCACCGAGGCCGGCTGCCTGAAGTGCCACGGGCACCAGGGGTACAAGGTGGGCGATATCAGAGGAGGGATCAGCATTTCTGTGCCATTCAGGAAATATCAGGACATCACCCGCCTGTATCTGTCTGATGTGTACAGGGCATTTGCCGTTATCTGGATGATCGGCCTTGCGGGTCTTTGGCTTGGACAGAAGAAGATCCGGCATGCATTGCTTGTAAGAAAAAAAGCCGCGGACGACCTGATCGAGAGCGAGGAGCGGTTCCATACGGTCGCCGACTTCACCAGTGGCTGGGAATACTGGATCAATCCGCAGAATCAGGTAGTCTACATGTCCCCCTCATGCGAAAAGATCACCGGATATGCTCCTTCTGAATTCATTGCTGACGCTGACCTGCTGGACCGGATCGTTGCTTCAGATCATGCGGCAGTCTATGAACTGCACAAGCACGATCGTCTCGGCCAACGAGGGAGTGATGATCAGGAGGAAATGGAATTTTGCATTGTCACCCGAAAAGGTGACCGTCGCTGGATACATCATATCTGCCGGCCCATCTACAGCGCAAAAGGGGATTTTCGCGGAGTCCGCGTCAGCAACCGCGACATCACCGAGCGTAAAAACGCTGCGGACAGCATTAAGACCATGGTTAATGAGCAGAAGATCATACTCGACAACCTCGGCGTGGGGGTATTATTTCTGAAAGACAGAAAGATCCTATGGGCGAACAGGAGTCTCGCGAAGATCTTTGGGTATTCTGTCGATGAAGCGATCGGCAGGGATACCGAGATATTTTATCCTGACGGGAAAAGTTATATCGAAACAGGGGAAGCAGGATACGCGGCGCTCTCCCGCGGCGAGGTCTACACTGCTGATCTGCAGATGAAAAAGAAGAACGGAACCCTCATCTGGTGTAATATCATCGGCCAGGCGGTGAATGCCGTTGATCTGGAACAAGGTGCAATATGGCTCATTGAAGACATTACTGACCGTAAGCTTCTTGAAACTGAGCTCATAAAGGCGAGGAATCTCGAATCGCTCGGCATTCTTGCGGGCGGCATTGCCCATGATTTCAATAACCTCCTGCAGGGGCTCCTCGGAAACATAGACATGGCGAAGATCCATACTCCCGAGACAAGCAGGGCCTTCCCGTTCCTTAAAAATGCCGAGTTGGCATACCACGCTGCGGTCAGCCTGACCAATCAGCTCATCGCGTTTGCTGCCGGGGGCACCTCAGCCAGACGCACCATACAGCCCGCTGAGCTTATCAAAGAATCAGTTCTGATCCTTATGAGCGGATCGAATATCAGAACGGTGTTCGATCTCCCAGATGATCTCTTCAACCTTTATGTGGACACTTCCCAGCTTCGTCAGGCGATAGGGAATATCACCCTCAATGCTCAGGATGCCATGCCCTCAGGTGGTGTGCTTATTGTCAGCGCCTCAAATGAAATACTCAAGTCCCAGGACATACCCGGATTAAAACCCGGAACGTATATAAAGATCTCGATAAAAGATCAGGGCTGCGGCATTGCCTCTGAGCTTCTGCCCAAGATCTTCGATCCCTATTTTTCAACTAAGGAGAGGGGGGCACAGAGAGGCATGGGACTCGGTCTGACGGTAAGTGATGCAATTGTCAGAAAGCATAATGGCTTATTAAAGGTGGAGTCAGAGGTCGGCAAAGGCTCCACATTCCATATCTATCTGCCGGCTGCTGTCCCGACATCAGAGATGTCGACAATCCACAGGGATGCTGCTGATAAGGGTCTCAGGGTCCTGATCATGGATGATGAAGCTGCTGTATATAAGATCGCGGTAGATTACCTTACCTTTATCGGGTACCGCGCCGAAGTCGCAACAAACGGGGACGAGGCGATAAGGGCTTATGCAGCGGCGCAGGAAGCCGGAGACCCTTATGCTGTCGTGATCCTCGATCTTTCGATACCAGAGGGTATGGGCGGGCAGGAAGCATTTGTTCGGCTCAGGGAACTCGATCCGAAGGTGAAAGCGATCGTATCAAGCGGCTATGCCAATGACCCCATTATGGGGGATTATTCTTTATACGGTTACCAAGGCGCCCTCGCAAAACCGTATCGTCTTGAAACGCTGAAGCAGATGCTCGAAAGGATACTGAGTAACCCGTGAACAATATCTGGTCAGGAAGACTGCAGCACGTTCTTGACCGTCTCGGCAAGCGAAAGCACGGTGTACGGTTTGGCGACAATACCTTTGAACCCAAATTTCTGATATTCTGCCATGACCGGATCGTTGGAATACCCGCTGGAAACAATTGCCTTGACGTGAGGGTCAATCTCCAGAAGTCTCTTCATTAATTCGCTGCCGCCCATACCCCCCGGAACCGTAAGATCCATGATAACAAGATCAAAGGGCTGTCCTCCCGAAGCTGCGCGCCGATAGGCAAATAATGCTTCTGCACCGTCCCGGGCAAATTCGACCTCATAACCGAAGGTCTTCAGGATCTCGCCTGCAATATTCCGCACCGTCTCCTCGTCGTCCATGATCAGGATCCTTCCTGAACCTTCGTGTGCAAAGACCGGCTCAGGCGCGACCTTCTGCCCCGCTTCTTTTGCCGAGGCCGGAAGATAGATATGAAATGTGGAGCCTGTACCGAGCTCTGATTCCACCGTGATATGGCCGTCATGCTTCCTGACGATCGAATAGACCGTTGCAAGTCCAAGCCCGCTGCCCTTCTGCTTGGTGGTGAAATAGGGATCGAAGATCCTGGTCAGATACTCGCCTGAGATGCCGATGCCCTGATCCTTCACGGATATCTTTACATATCTGCCCGGCGTAAGCACCGGCACGTCGCAGGCGTTCTGAAGATCGAGATTTTCACAATATACGCTGATCGTACCGCCGTCAGGCATGGCGTGGGAAGCGTTGATAACAAGGTTGTGAAACACCTGGCTCATCTGACCGGCGTCGACATCCACATGCCAGAGCCCTTCGGAGACCACAAGGTCAAAGGCGATATTCGACCCCCGGAGCGCAAAGCCGGCAGAGTCTTTTATGATACCGGCAATGGATGACGTCTCCTTGATCGGAGCCCCTCCTTTTGCAAAGGTCAGCAGCTGCAGCGTAAGATCCCGGGCGCGCTCGGAAGCTTTTTCCGCCTCATGCAGCATATCCTTTGCCCTGCCTGCAGCAGGCATATGCATCATTGCAAGACTTATGTTGCCCATGATAGCGGTAAGCAGATTGTTGAAGTCATGGGCAATGCCGCCGGCAAGGAGGCCGAGCGATTCAAGCTTCTGCGTCTGGGTCTCCAACTGCTCGATCTCATCCTCAGCCTGTTGCCGGTCGATGATCTTCCAGACAGAGTCCATGAGAAGCGTTGTCTGGAGAACATCGCCTTCATCATAGTCGGTCTTCTTGTTTGCAAGACCGACAACGGCAATAATGCGCTTACCGCTATACAGCGGGACGGTCATAAAGTTCGAAAGATGGGAATGTCCCTCAGGATATCCTTTTTTCAGAGGATGCGGGGCCTGAAAATCATTCAGGATTATAGGCCTACCCTGTCTGACCGCCTCGCCCCAGATACCGGTCTTTTCGAGCTGATATATCGTTTCGGGCTGCGTGATAAGGCACTCCTTCATCACCTCTTTGGACCAGCTGTTCAGGATAAACTCTTTCTTCTGTTCAGAATAATGATAGATATACCCGATGGCACTTCCGGTGAGCTGTATGGCCTTTTCAAGTGCGTAGTCGAGAAGGTTCTGCATATTCTCTGCCCTGTATTGAGACAACTCCCAGAGGATGGCGAGGCGGGCCTCATTCATCCTGATCTTTTCCTCGTCTCTCTTCCTCTCAGTAATATCCGTAAAGATCGTGGCAAAACCGTTCTTCTCCAGGGGCGCAACCGATATGTCGAAATGCTTGTTCATCGGCGGGAAATAGGTCTCGAACCGTGACGGGATGCCGCTTTCCGCAACACGCGAAAATTCAGCAAGATAAGGCGCAGTATCGGTCCCATAGGCTGCTGTTGCCAATTTCCCTTTCACCTGCTCCTCATGCATGCCGAGAATCGTTTCATACTGCGGGTTCACGGCAAGGATTTCGTAATCTGCCACAGCACCCTGTCCATCATAGACAAGACGGTGCAGGGCCACCCCCTCTGACATGCCTGAAAAGAGCGACCGGTAGCGACTCTCGCTTTCGCGCAGCGCCTGTTCGCTTGCCATGAGCTGCTGGTTTGCAGCTCTCAACTGCTGCTCACCGGCAAGCAGCTGCTGATTCGATGACCTCATCTGCTGTTCGCCTGCGAGCAATTGCTGATTGGACGCCCGAAGCTGCTGCTCTGTGGCATTAAGCTGCTGGTTCGTTGCATGCAGCTGCCGGTTCTGTTCAGCGATCCTCGCAAGAAGCGCTGACCGGCTCCGGTTATGCCGAAAATACATTATACCGGCGCCGCCCGACAGCAGAAGACAGCCAAGCAAAAGACCTATCTGCGTTTTCCTGAAGATCGCGGATCCGTCCGCCTGCACCTTCAGGAATCGCATCTCTATGTCGTGGATAAACGCCATCAGATCGTCAAATACAAGGTCATATTCCTGATCTATCTGAGAACCGACACTTGATATGCCTTTTGTTGTCAGTCTTTTTTTGGTTATCTCCCTGCAATGAGATATCTTTTCCGCAGCCTGAGTCAGCATGGCCCTCAGTTTCGCGTCACGAACGGGTATAAGTTCCCCCTCGTATCCAGCCCCTCCCTTGAGCATGGCATCCACATACCACTGAGCACGGTCATAATGGCCCCAGACATCACCTTCACTGACGTTCGGATCGGCCATAATAACCTCTTCTGACCAGAGATGGGCCAGGGCGATCTCTGTCCTCATCTCATGCACAGCAGCCATCTGGGGTGAAACAACCTTCATAGCGTGGTTGCCAAGATATGCTGAAAAACCGATAGTTCCGATAAACAGGAGTGCGACTAATATAATGGTAAAAGGAAACAGGCGAGGGATCGGCAGTGGGTCATGATGCTCGTCTGAAAAAGAAACCGTATTGCTCACGATACGCTCGTTACCTCTGGACCGTGCATTACGATCAGCACAGTCTCTTAACGTTCTTCATACAGGGACTCAGGTGTTCAGGCGCTCTGACCTGAAGAGCACGCTGAACGGTCCTCCACCTACTGAATATAGAACAGTGCCTGCGGCAATATCAAGCCTCACAGACCGTCTCTGCATACCCCCAAGGGATTCAGCTGAAACAGTCAGTCCGAGGCGACTGAGCACCCCGGTAACTGCCTCGATATTCATACTGCATATATTGTCCTCAGGTCGCTGAAGCACATTGCCTGCGCCGGCAAGACAGACAGTCAGATCTTCTTTATGAGCGCCCTTCCGCAGCATCTGACCGAAAAGTTCCGTGACCGCATCGTCAGCATATCTGAATCGGTCGGCATGGTCTGGCCGCCTGCACTTCCCCGGCAACATCACATGGGCAATGCCGCCGACCCTGACAACCGGATCATGCATGATCACCGCAATGCAGGAGCCGATCGCGCTGACAACCAATACCGTGCCGGCGCTCTCGGTCCTGACCTCACCAGTCAATACCTCTCTGACACGTTCACTATTCCTTATATATGGCTGCAATGGTTTCCCCCTGTTCAATCTTACTTTCTCCTGAGGGAGAAAATCCATGATCAAATCATTGGCGCTGCCGGAAGAACCTACGCGCCGGAACCGTTTTCCGGATCATCCGGGAGTGAGCAATGCCTGTCTGCGACATTGACAAAACCTCAGGCCATTATTTAAGATTTTTCTTCATCCTACGGAGGTAACAATTGCATTTCCAGGATCTCATACTCACACTTCATCAGTTCTGGGCAAAAAAGGGCTGTGCGCTGCTTCAGCCCTATGATATCGAGGTCGGCGCAGGGACCTTCCACCCGGCGACCTTTCTGAAGGTGCTCGGGCCTGAACCCTGGAAGACCGCCTTCGTGGAACCATCGCGCAGACCGACTGATGGAAGATACGGCGAGAACCCCAACAGGCTCCAGCACTATTACCAGTATCAGGTGATCATCAAGCCGTCACCGGAAGACTGCCAGGGACTTTACCTTGAAAGTCTTGAAGCAATCGGCGTTGATCCGACAAAGCACGACATCAGGTTCGTCGAGGATGACTGGGAATCTCCGACGCTCGGCGCCTGGGGCCTCGGCTGGGAAGTCTGGCTCGACGGCATGGAAGTGACGCAATTTACCTATTTTCAGCAGGTAGGCGGCATTGATCTCAGGCCCGTCTCGCTCGAGATCACCTATGGTCTTGAAAGAATAGCCATGTATCTCCAGGGCGTTGACAACGTCTATCAGCTCAAATGGAATAAAGACCTCCTGTACGGTGACATCCACCATATCACCGAGGTCGAAGGCTCCAAATATAATTTTGACCATTCCAATGCTGAACTGCTTGCGCGCCATTTTGAAGACTGCGAGAAGGAGTCGATCAGATTAAACGGCCTCGGCCTCGTGATCCCGTCCTATGAGTTCTGCCTCAAGTGTTCTCATCTTTTCAATCTTCTTGACGCACGCGGCGCCATCTCGGTGACCGAGCGGACGAAATACATAGCGCGGGTCCGAAATCTTGCAAAGCTCTCTGCAGAGGCGTACAGCCGCCAGAGAGAAGAGATGGGGCATCCGCTGCTGAGGAACGGGAAATGAGCGAAATGAACAGCAGCCAGAACAGTGCATCAATTTTGCTCGAAATAGGGACAGAGGAAATCCCGTCACGTTTTCTCCCCCAGGCAATCGGGGATCTCTCCGCAATAGCGGCAAAGACCTTTGAGGAATATCGCATCGAGTATGCTGAAATAACGGTCTATGCTACGCCGCGAAGACTTTCTCTGATCGTCAATGGCGCTGCGCCATCACAGAAAGATAATATAAAAGAAGTATTTGGACCTGCAAAAAATGCAGCCTTTGACAGCGAGGGCAATCCGACCAAAGCTGCGACAGGATTTGCATCATCCCTCGGTCTTGCAGTCTCTGACCTCAGGCTTAAACAGAAAGGCAAAGGGAAAGGGGAATATGTCGTTGCTGTGGTCGAGGAAAAAGGCATTGCTGCAAAAACCGTTCTCCCTGAACTTCTGAAAAAAATCATACTGTCCCTGCACTTCCCCAAGTCCATGCGCTGGGGCAACGGCTCCATGACGTTTGTCAGACCCATAGCATGGATCCTTGCAATTTCAGGGGCTGAGAAGATCGAGTTTGATATCGACGGCCTGAAGAGCAGCAACCAGACAAGGGGCCACCGGTTCCTTTCTCCCGCTTCGTTCCAGATAAAGGACATCTCTGCATACCGCCATTTCCTCGAAACGAATTTTGTGCTCCTTGATCAGAACAAGCGGCGCGACACGATTGTCAAGTCCATGGCTCAGCTCATCCAGAACTCGGGTCTGCAGGTCATCATCGATGAAGGGCTCATTGAAACCGTGAACTATCTTGTCGAATACCCGGTGCCGGTGCTCTGCAGTTTTGACAAGGAATATCTCAGGCTCCCCAAAGAACTGCTCATCACGGTCATGAAAGACCACCAGAAATATTTTGCATTGCAGGATGCCGGCGGCTATCTGGCAAACAATTTCATCGTCATCAGCAACACCAAGGCAGAAAATGCCGATACCGTGAGAATAGGCGCCCAGCGGGTCATCAAGGCGCGTTTTGACGATGCTAAGTTCTACTACAGCGAAGACTCGGCCAGGCCTCTTGCCGACCGTATCGAAAACCTCAGAGACGTCACCTTTCATGCACGGCTCGGCACTCTCCTTGAGAAGACAGAGCGGATTGCTTTGATCGCAGGGTTCCTCGCAGACAGACTCTGCCCGGATATGAAAGACAAAGCTGTCAGGGCAGCCCGCCTCTGCAAGACCGATCTCATCACCGGCGTTGTCAGAGAATTCCCCGAGCTCCAGGGCATTATGGGGAAATATTATGCTCATCACGACAGAGAGGAAAGGGATGTGGCCGACGCGCTTGAAGAACAATATATGCCGAAAAGCTTCGGCGACAGGATCCCCCAGACAGAGGTTGGCGCAATGCTGAGTCTTGCCGACAAAATCGACAACATTGCTTCGTTCTTTTCCATTGGCCTTATCCCCACCGGATCTGAAGACCCCTTTGCCCTGAGACGCCAGGCAATGGGCATCGTCTCGATTTTTCTTGAAAGAGGATACAGCCTTGGCATGCAGGAGGTGTTTGGCCATGCGCTGAAGAACCTGCAGAAAGTCACGGCCCCTGAGCAGGTGATGGAAAACATCACGAACTTCATGAGCCAGAGAACAGAGTTCATCCTCTCATCAGCAGGCCACGATCAGGAGATCATCAGATCCGTGCTTCAGCTCTCGTTTGTACAGCCCCTTTCCGGCGTCACGTCAAGGATCGTTGCTCTTGCCGCTGCAAAAAAAGAGGCTGCGTTCGCCGACTTTCTCCTGGCGATCAAAAGGGTGAACAATATCGTACCCAAGACCCCGCTTCCGGCTGCAGAGCCTTCCCTCTTCCAGCAGGATGAGGAGAAGAACCTGAGCGCAAGCCATGCTTCCCTGAAAACAGCTCTCGCACCCTGTCTTGAAGCGGGTGATTTCCCTGCGGCTCTCAAGGCGATACTGCCGATAACGCCGGCGATAAACGGTTTTTTTGACAAGGTTCTGGTCATGGACAAACGGGAAGAGATCAAGACAAACAGGCTTTCCCTGCTCAGGGAGATATGGGAAAGTGTAGCACCAATTGCGGATTTTTCAAGGTTTCAGTCGTAATTTCCACAAAATATTGACATTTCTATCTGTTTTTTATTATTTTATCTAACTCACATTTTTTCAGAAAGAAAGGTAAGAAGTAACCATGAAGACCCAGTTTGCAAAAAAAGGTGATGTCGAGCGCAAGTGGTATGTCGTTGATGCCAAGGATGCTGTTCTCGGCAGACTCGCCACAAAGATCGCTGTCCAGCTCAGAGGCAAGAACAAGCCTGTGTTCACACCCAACGTCGACACAGGAGATTTCATTATTGTCGTCAATGCCGACAAGGTCAGACTGACCGGCAACAAAGTGACCGACAAGGTCTATTACCATCACAGCGGATATGTCGGCGGCATCAAGGCCGAAACAGCCAAAGAGATGTTCGAAAAACACCCTGAGCGGATCATAGAGAAGGCTGTCTGGGGCATGCTGCCGAAAAACACCCTCGGCAAACAGATGCTGAAGAAGCTGAAAGTTTACAGGGGAGCTGAACACCCGCACAAGGCTCAGGCCCCGGAAATATTGCAGTAGAGGAGAAACAATGGCAGAGATAAAATATAACAGCACAGGAAGAAGAAAGAACGCCGTTGCACGGGTCATCATCGCACCGGGCACAGGCAAGATCACGGTCAATAACAAGTCACTTGACGATTACTTCCATAGAGAGACTCTCCGCATGATCATAAAGCAGCCGATCGAGCTCGTAGGGGTTACCGGCAAGCATGACATATCCGTCAAAGTTGCAGGCGGCGGTCTTACCGGTCAGGCAGGTGCCATCAGGCACGGCATCTCAAGGGCCCTGTTACGGGTCGATGCCGATATGAGGGGCAAGCTCAAGAAGGAAGGGTTCCTTACCAGGGATCCGAGGGAAAAGGAAAGAAAGAAATACGGTCTCGCAGGGGCAAGAAAGCGCTTCCAGTTCTCAAAGAGATAGTTTTCTTTTTCACTGCACCACCAAAAGGCCCCGCGTTTTCGGGGCCTTTTCTTTTGCCTGAAATTTTAGTGCAGCGTGAGGTATGATAAAAATTATGAAAAAATCTGATATACATAAACTGAAGGTCGGGATATGCGGTGCAAGCGGTTACACGGGCATTGAACTGCTCAGGATCCTTGCGCTCCATCCTCATGTCGAGGTAACTGCGGTCACGTCTGAAAAGTCTGCAGGCAAAAAACTGCAGGAGGTATTCCCCTCCCTCTCTGCTTACCCTAATCATACGTTCGAGCCGATGGACAGGGAACACCTTCTGCATAAGGCAGATCTCTTCTTCCTGGCGCTTCCTCACGGCGCTTCGCAGGAGGCTGTGCATTATTTTTTCAGTAAGGGGAAGAAGGTAATAGACCTTTCGGCAGATTACCGGATCCATGATGCAGACATCTATGCAGCGTGGTATGGCCTTCTGCATAACTACAAGGATACGCTCAAGAAGGCTGTGTATGGGCTTCCCGAGATCTACCGGAAAAAGATACAAAAAGCACGGCTCATCGCAAATCCGGGATGCTACCCGACCAGCGCGATCCTTGGACTGATGCCTGCCCTGAAGCAGGGGATCATTGACCCTGCAACGATCACCATTGACTCAAAATCAGGCACGAGCGGTGCAGGCAGAAAGGCTGATCTTGGAGTCTCTTTTTGCGAGGTGAACGAAGGGTTCAAGGCATATGGCATTGCAACGCACCGGCACACGCCTGAGATCGAACAGGAAATATCGGCTCTTGCCGGCAAAAAGGTGATGGCCAATTTCACACCGCATCTTCTTCCTGTTGACCGGGGTATCCTCTCTACGATCTATGCCAGACTGACAAAAAAGATCGATACAGCGGCCGTGCTGGGCCTCTACCGCAAGGCATACGCAAGGGAACCGTTTGTGCGGGTCCTTTCCGGGGAGATGCTGCCTAACATAAAACATGTCCGGGGGACGAACACGTGCGAGATCGGCGTCAGGACCAATGCACGGACGAACACGCTCATTATCGTGTCTGCCATTGACAATCTGGTCAAAGGCGCTTCAGGACAGGCTGTGCATAACATGAACCTCATGATGGGATTTGATGAGACTGAAGGCATATCCCAGCTTGCCCTTTTCCCTTAAAGAGGGAGAACCCTATGCAGTTCTCTCCGTCTCTGTTCAGCCCTGTCGGTTATAATTGTTAGCCGTATGACAGATCAGAACAGGGCAGCCCGGCAGTGCACCATCGGCGTGATCTCCGACACTCACGGGCTTTTACGGCCCCAGGCGGTCGGTGCTCTTGAAGGCTCAGATCTCATTGTTCACGCAGGAGACATCGGCAGCCCTGAGGTCCTCAACAGGCTGAAGACAATCGCCCCGCTGTTTGCCGTCCGCGGCAACACTGACCACGGCCCCTGGCTTAAAGGCATCCCGGTCGCGGAGAGCGTTCAATGGTGCGGATTCTTTTTCCATATTCTCCATGACCTTGCCAGGCTTGATCTTGATCCCCAGGCAGCCGGCATGCATATCCTGATCAGCGGCCACACCCATATTCCCGCCATTACAAGGAAGCAGGGGATCCTTTATCTGAATCCGGGCAGCGCCGGACCGCGGCGCTTTTCACTTCCGATCACGCTCGGCCGCATAACTATTAAGAAGAAGGAGCTGTCACCGGAGATCATAAGCCTGGAGCAGTAACCGTTCCTGCTACTTGAGAGGGATCGTAACGGTCAGGGAGAAGAGATTGCCATAGGTATTGTTCACCTTGATATCTCCTCCGTGAGAACGAATGATGTAGCGTGAGATGTAGAGGCCAAGCCCTTTTCCTTCGATTTGTGCGTTCTTCGTATTTCTTCCGCGGTAGAAAGGATCAAAGATATGTTTCAGATCGCTATGATCTAAAGTTTTGCAGGTATTCGTGATCGTTATGGATATCTTTCTCTCGTCCTTCTGAATTGCCATGGTAATGGAGCCGGACGCAGGCGTGTATTTGACGGCATTATCCATAAGGTTCTCGATCGTCCTTCGTATGAGGACCTCGTCACAGTGACAAAGAGCTGAATCTGAACCTGACAGCGTAAATAGTATCCCCTGGTCTGCCAATAGCGCAGTATAGGTTTTTGCCACCGCACCGACGATCTTCACAATATCAACTTCGTTTTTGAACAAATCCAGAAGTTTGAACTTGGATGAAGCAAGGAGATAGAGGTTATTCAGCAGGCCAATAATACGGTCCACTTCCCTCAGACTGAGCTGAAGAGTGTCCTTGTAATCCTCGATCGATCGTTCCTTTCTGAGGGTCACCTCAAGATTGCCCTTTAGTGATGCGAGCGGAGACCGCAATTCGTGCGTAACATTTGAGGAGAACGTCTCCTGGAACGTAAAGAAATCGGATATCTTCTCCATCGCGTGATTCACAAGAAAACGGCTGGTCAGATAGGAGAACAGGAACATGGCAGGCAGCGCTATCAGCATCATGTAGAGAAAGTTCTTCCGGTACTTTCGTGTCTCGGTCAGCGACATGGCCGCTCGTCCTACATACGTCCCATCAAGGGGGAAATAGGAGATCATGAAGTCGTTGTACCCTATCTTCTGAACCGTGAAGGTATTTTTTCCGTTAAATGCCTTATTCAGAAGGACCGTATCGAGTTCAGGATAGAAATTCACAGAGTTCCTTGTTGACACCACCACGCCGCCATCTTTATTCAGTATCTGGAAGAAATGCTCATCCCAGAGGTTTTTTATGGGATCAAGACCTGACCGCCTGTATTGGTCGAGAAACTCGCTCTGTATGTCCTCTCTCATGTGGCGCTTCGCCCCGCTCATGATGCTCTGATGCAGGAAGACATAGCTTACGATCAGGATGATGGCATTGAAGATCAGAATAACAGATGTGAAGATTCGCGCAAGCCTCTTTTTTGTGGGAACGATCATCGGGAATCCCCGGCAGGGCTCAGTTGTCAATCATATATCCGACTCCCCGTACACTTCGTATAAGGTTCAGGATATTCGCTTCGTCAAGCCGCTCCCTGAGCGACTTGATATGTACATCAACAATGTTTGTGTTCGGATTGAAATCATATCCCCAGACATTTTCAAGGATCTGGGTACGGGAAAGCACACGGCCCCTGTTCCTGAGAAGATAGACCAGAATGGCATATTCCTTTGGTCTGAGCAGGATCTCTTTGCCGCCCACAAATGCCCTGTGCGCAAGTGCGTCGATCTTCAGTTCCCCGCAGATGAGCTCGGTCAGTTTATCCTGCTTGCGGCGAAGCAATGCCCGCACACGCGCAAGGAATTCATCAAAGGAAAACGGTTTGGTCATGTAATCATCGGCTCCGCTGTCAAGACCGGTGACTTTATCATCAATCGTATCCCGCGCAGTAAGCATCATAATAGGCGACTGAATGCCTTTTTTTCTGATCTCCCTGCAGAGCTCGATGCCGCTCATGTTGGGGAGCATAATGTCGAGAATGATCATGTCGTACTCGTTAACCCCGACAAAACTGAGCCCCTCTTCCGCATCGACACCATGGTCGATCGTATAGTGCTCCTCCTCCAGCCCCTTTTTGATAAAGTTCGCTACACCTTTTTCATCTTCGACCAGTAGTATTCTCATAGGCAATATTGTATCACAGACCTCCTGATTTCATTAAGATCGATTCAAACTTCTGCGACAGCAATAAAATATCCCCCCTGGCGAAACGTCTGCAGACACTTACCATCTCGGCTCGTATTTCCGGTCTTCACAAATTTCCCGCTCTTCGTCCCTGACCAGCCTGTTGTCCTCCCAGACCCTCTCACGCACAATTCTGCATCTGGTTCTCTCATTGTATCCCCGGGGCTCGGCATAATACCGTCCGCGACGGTCTTCCGTGTAATACTCAACCGGCCTGTCATGATAGTATGCCTCGCGTCCGCCGCGGTAGCCAACATCAGCAATCGTTGCTCCGGTAATTGCACCGATCAGGCCGCCGATCACTCCTCCCCGCCAGGGGTTCCTGTGATCCAGGATCGCTCCGGCAGTACCGCCAACAGCTGCGCCCGTGCTGACACCCTGCGCATGATAGGGAGTGCATCCTGACATCATACCGCCCAGACCGAGCAGTATCGCAATACAGATCATTGTTTTCATGGAAGATCCTCCTTGTTCATTAAACATTGAAATCCCAATTTGGTTTCATCTTTGCACAGTTCAGACCAAAAACTCAAATGAAATTTATTTCACCGACGTTCTTCTTCGCAGCATTATTTGAGTCAATTCCCGGGAAATATGTATCTTGACAGTGATGCGGGTATGATGTAGCATTTCAATATAAGACCTGAATTGGCTCGCAGGAATATTGTCTAAGGGGGTGATGACTTAGAGCTGATGTTGACCGGCAGCTGGTAAAAGATCAAAAAATGAAAAAATATGACGTTTTCTGAAAGGAGAGGATTATGAAGAGGATCGTTTTAGTAATTGCTGTAGCATTAATGCTCTGTATCAGCGCGAATATGGCTGAGGCTTATGTATGGGGTACTGATTATCCCTTTACCGGAGATTTTTCCACGATTTATGACCGATACAGCTGGGACGGCTGGAACCATCTGAACCTGACTATGAACTCGACAAGAGCGACCGCCTCCGCTACCCAGATAAGTCCTGACGGAATCCCGGGGGTGTATTATTGGGCAGACTATTACACCACGTATTATGATCTGTATATCTCTTACGATGGGTATAACTGGTACCATTACGGTTCTTACTATCTGTAATATCTCTTCCCCTGCCTGTGATATACGGGAGGTAAGAGAACGTAAAAGGGGATGTCTTTTTCAGGGACATCCCCTTTAATTTCATTTGGGAGATATCTGTTTTTTTATGAGGTCGTTAAATAAATCTTTCACCTGACCCGGCACCTTGTCCTTAAGCTCAGGAGGCATTTCTTTGTGGATGACTCCTGGAGGCAGGCCGCTGCCAGCAGGTTTTTTCTCCAGGATTGACATCGAATCTTTTTTCTCCTGCGGGACCGGGGCAACAGTCACCTGCGCGGGCTTCCCTTGCGACTGCCGGGTAGCGGCTATTTTTACTTCAATCCTGTCTTCACCTCTGACCATCAACACCCTCTCATGATGAACTTCAGCCAAGGTATAGCCGCTTAACGATTTCCCCAGCATCAGCGACTGCTGTCTCTTTCCCCTGCCCGGACTGCTGCGAGGGGCTTTCCGGTCTTCCATGAATGCAATAGCTGTCGTATCGGTTATTAAAGTGCCGTACAGCAGAAACTCAGGCATTGCTGCAAGTTGTGTGTCTTTTGTTTCCGCAGGTATTTTTCTTTCCGGATGAAATACGTTCTGGTCCGAAACAATAAGATATTCCGCTGATGGAGGCGGCTGAAACAGAGCCACCGCCGGGACAGCCTGCGGGGGCGGGCCAATGTTGGGAGCAGGCTGCGGGAATGCTGTTTTCTCCCCAAGAGCAGGCAACAAATAGGAATTAACTGATATGTAGATCCCAACCAGCAGGAGCAGATTGATTACATTTATATGTCGTATCGCGGCCTTTATCATATTAATCACGCACAGATGCCTTTCAAGTATACAACAACGGGACCAGATGCCACGTTGTATTTTAACCTTCAGATAAAAAGAACGCCAGCCCTGAACATTCCGTTGACGCTCTGTCCGGATTAATGCTATATTGTGCATATGCACAATATAGGAAGACCGGCCCATGTCCCCGAGATGTAAGAAGCCCCGGACCTGCGCCTGCACATTCAAGGGGAAGGCCTTTAAGCCCGTTGGCATCCCCCTGGCAGAAATTGAAAAGATCATGCTCTATCCTGACGAACTTGAAGCCCTGAAGCTCTGCGACGTTGACGGCCTCTCCCAGGAAGAGGCAGGCAACAGGATGGGCATATCCCGTGGAACTGTGCAGAGGATCCTTGCCAGTGCGCGCCAGAAAGCGGCCAGCGCTCTTACCCAGTGCAAAGCGCTCGTCCTTGAAAAAACCGTCTGCAAAAAAGGAGAAACACAATGAAAGTATGCTTCCCGGTTAAAGACTCACCCTCTCTTGAAAGCGAAGTGTACGGACACTTCGGCTCAGCTCCCGCATTTGTACTTGTTGATACGGATAACAATGACCTGAAGGTAATCGCTAATGCAGATCAGCATCATACTCACGGCATGTGCAGTCCGATCAGGGCATTAGGCGGCCATGATATTGACTGCGTTGTTGTCGGCGGTATCGGAGGCGGCGCGCTCACGAAGCTCAATCAATCAGGGATCAAAGTTTATAAGGCAGCGGCAAGGACCGTAACGGAGAACCTTGCCCTTTTCACTGCCGGCAGCCTGTCCCCCTTTGTGCCGGGACATGTTTGCGGCGGACATGCAAACGGCTCGGCCTGCTCACATCACTAATTCTGATTCAGGAAAGGAACTATCATGGATAAAAAGAAATTCGTTTTCATCATCACCCAGTCCTATGACCGGCCAGACCTTGTGGCAGGCGCATTTCAGCTCGCAACCAACATGAAGGCCTTTGATGCAGAAATAGACTTCTTTCTTATGGATAACGGCGCGCTGTTAGGCAAAAAAGGTTTTGCCGAGACGCTCACGTATCAGAAAAAAGACGAGTTCTCACCCCTGCATCAGCTTATGAACACACTTATCGAGGACTTTGACTGCAAATTCTACATCTGCGCATCATGCGTAAAACACTATGAGCTGGACAAGACTGAACTGATCAGGAACGCGTCGGTCAAACCCGGTTCGTATTTGGGCGAGATGCTTATGGAGCGCCAAGGGCTTACGTTCTAAACCGTCTGTTAAACGCTAAGGTTACTGCTTTCGCTCGAACACCTTGCCTGCCACAAGCACAAATACCACTGCCAGGCCGGTTATAACGAGCATATCCAGTGAGAGCGAAAAGTCTGCGCTCATCCGTCCGGTCTCATGCGGAAAGACAATGTTCTTCAGCGCATCAACACCGTAGGTGAGCGGGTTCAGCTTTGAAAGGAACTTCAGCACCGCCGGAAGGAGCTTGACCGGATACATGGCGCCGGACAGGAAGAACATCGGCATCACAATAAAGTTCATGATCACGCTGAAGCTCTCATAACTGTCATAAAAGGATGCAAGCAAAATTCCAAAGGCTGCGAGAGCAAAAGAAAGGATCGCCGAGACAAGGATCACGCCTAACACCTGCATTGGGTCAAGTCTGAGTCCGATAATCGGGAAGAGGCAGAGTACGATAATGGCCTGGAATGTGGAGAGCACCATGCCGCTGGTTGCCTTGCCGACCACGACAGAAAACCTGGATACAGGCGCCACAAGGATCTCTTTCATGAACCCGAACTCCTTGTCCCATATGATCGAGATGGAAGAGAAGATCGCACTGAAGAGAATGGTCATGCCGAGGATGCCGGGGAATATGAACTGTATGTATGAAACATTCTCGCCGCCCGGAACGAGACGCGACATGCCGCCGCCGATAAGAAAGAGCCAGAGCAGCGGGCGGGCAAGCGTTGAGACGAGTCTGGACTTTTCCCTGATGAATTTCTTGAATTCACGGGCAACGATCACATAGATAACATTAGTCTCTATCATGCCGTTTCCTGTATGAGCGCACCATGGATTTAATATCGTCATTGGCTGAACCATTCCCTTCGCGGATCTCTTTGCCGGTGAGTTTCAGAAAAACATCGTTCAGCGTCGGCCTCTGCATACGCACGGAAAGCACGCTCTCGCCGACCTCACGGATCAAGGCCGGGATGCAGGCCTCTCCCTTCATGGCAGAGATAAAGATCTCGCCATCCTTCTCGGAGACATCCGTCTCAAAAAGCTTTCTGATATCTTCCATCGCCTTTCTGTTGTCCGTTGTCTTGAGATAGATCACGTCGCCGCCGACGATCTTCTTCAGTTCAGCAGGTGTGCCTGAGGCGATGATCCTGCCCTTATCAATGATCGCTATGTTGTCGCAGACCTCTGCCTCCTCCATATAATGCGTGGTCATGAAGATCGTTACCTTATGCTTTTCCTGCAGGCCCTTGATGAACTCCCAGAGGCTTGCCCTGCTCTGGGGGTCAAGGCCAAGTGTAGGTTCGTCAAGGAAAAGCACCTTTGGCCTGTGGATAAGACCGCGTGCAACCTCAAGCCTCCGTTTCATGCCTCCTGAGAATTTCTTTACCAGGTCGTCCGCACGGTCTGTAAGACCTGCAAACTGCAGGGCTTCCTCCACCCTCTGCTTCCGATCCGACTTTGGGACATTGTACAGGTACGCATGAAAGACCAGGTTCTCCCGCGCGGTGAGGTCCTTGTCGAGAGAGCTGTCCTGAAAGACAATGCCGATAGCGCTTCTCACCTTTGACGATTCCTGGTTGCAGTCAAAGCCATTGATAAAAGTTTTGCCTGATGTCGGTCCAAGCAGGGTGCAGAGAATGCTGATCGTGGTCGTCTTGCCAGCGCCGTTTGGGCCGAGAAAGCCGAAGATCGTACCCTCTTCAACATCAAAGGAGACATCATCTACTGCGGTTATATTTCCGAACTTCTTTACCAGGTTCTCGACTCGTATCATCGCCATCTTAAAAGTTTACCAGAAATACGCCCAGACCTGCGAATCGATCAGAAATCCAGCGGGCTCTTCGTCTCTTTGATGGTCCTGCTCGGCACACAATGCGTATAGATCATCGTTGTCCTTACGTCGCTGTGTCCAAGCAGAGTCTGAATCGTGCGGATGTCGTAATTAGCCTGCAAAAGGTGTGTAGCGAACGAGTGGCGGAAGGTGTGGCAGGTAACGCGTTTGGTGAGCCTGGCCCTACGGACCGCCTCGTAAAGCGCCTCCTGAACATGGGACTCATGCAGGTGATAACGCCGCAGTTCCTGCTTTGCCGGGATCGGGGTCAGCGACTTCTGCGGAAAAAACCATTGCCAGGTGAAATCCTTACCAGCTGAGGGGTATTTCTTTTCGAGCCTGTCCTCTAAAAAAACGCCTGCATAACCCTTTGCAAGATCCTCATCGTGAAGTTTCTTTATGGCCTCAAACTGGGCCGTCAGCTCCGGCATGATCGACTGCGGAATAGGCACAGTCCGGTCTTTACCGCCCTTTCCATGGGCCGTGAGGATTCCAGCGTCAAAATTGAAATCCTGCGCCCGCACTTTCACACACTCAAAGAGACGAAGCCCGCAGCCATAAAGCAGTTTGACCACAAGGCTGTAAGGATGTTCGAGATACTTCAAAATAGCCTCAATTTCCTGACGAGAAAGAACGACAGGGATAAAGCTCGATCTCTTTGCGCGGGGGATGTCCTCGTGCTCGCCGAAATCTTTTTTGAGAATATGTCGGTACAGAAACAGCAGCGCGTTAAATGCCTGATTCTGGGTTGAGGAAGCCACACGGCAAACCACGGCGAGATTGGTAAGATAATCCTTGACGTCAGACGAAGAAAGCTCATCAGGCGCTTTGCTCTTCAGAAAGCGCTGAAACCTTCGCACCCAATCTGCATATGTCTTGAGCGTCTTTCTGGAATAATGTCTTGTCTTAATCTCATCCGCAAGGTTGTCAATGAGTTTGTCCCATTCAGGCGAATCGGATTTTTCGAGACATCGCCATTCATTAAACCGGCTTCCGCCCGATGAAAGCGGAACAAAAGTCAGTGACGAAGCTTGTAATGGTTTATCCGCATCCTTCGGCAAGCGATGGGAAGATTCATCCGTAATAGTAACGCCCCCAAGCTTTCCTCCCTTCGGTCGCCACGGGCGATTCGCCGAGCAGAGCGGACCCTCTGGGGCGGGCGCCTCGCCCCCTCTTAGGGTAAGAGGGGGTAAAGGGGGAGTTATGATGTATGGGGTTGTTGTTGCAGCCTTTGTCTCTGCCTTCTGCGACTCGAAGAAGAGAGAGAGTGCATGCGCCGCCTGTTTTTGCTGCTCGGGTGTCTGATTCTTCTTTTGCAATTTCTCAATAAACAACCGCACCTGATCCGATCTGGAATCGGGTGGCTGATACTTGCTGCAAAAATCGAGAAAATACCGGAGCCACTTCCGATAATCTGACTGAAAGGGTTCTGGTATCCTCCGTTGTTTTAGAACATCGTTAAATTTGGCTAAGTCATCTTCTGGAATAGGCAGCATAGTGTTCTTATTTTATTTGATTCCGGCAGATAGTCAATATCTTTTTTTCGCTGCTTTTTTCTCTTGACCTCACGATAACATCTTGATAGAGTTAAGTAATTTTGAGAGGGCAATATCGACCGATATTATGATTTCGGGAGAGGGGAGAAAGCATGATTTTCGAATTGCTTGAAAAAGCCGATAGTGTTGCTTCAGCAGTCAATACGTGAAAACGCGGCTAATCCTTAAACCGGGGCAACACGGAACCAAAAGGCTCGTGGAAAAATACGGTGATTCGCTGTTGTGCGTGCGTTTCAAGTATGATGCGGAGAAGCAACAGCGCCTAAAGACAGTCGAATTGATTGTTGAAAGGACTGCGTGGGCACCACCACCTCGGCGATATTCAGAGGACTCAGTAGTCTTCCTGCGTATCGAGGCGACGGACATGCCGATGCGGCAGCAGGCCAAAAAAGCTGGCGGCAGATGGGACCCGGAGAAACGGCTGTGGTTTGTACATTACGGAAATATTGTCGGCACACCGCTGGAAAAGCATATACAGGTAGATGCTTCTTGAAGGCCCTATCTGATGAAAAAGCATCTATATGTATATACAAGCTTCCTATCTACAGATAGATGGAACCATATACCTGTAGATGCATCCATATATATGTATATGCATAACTGTAACTGCTCAATAACTGGTTGGGTTTCTTAGAGAATGAACCATGAGTCTCAGTAGGAAGCGTGCATCGCTGCTTTTAACAGTATTGATCGCCTGCATCGGCCTTAGCGGATGCATGGCCGGTTCTGCTGTGCTGGCTATGACAAAATCGACGGATCAATTCCTTACTAACACCACTGACCCAAGGGTGATGTATGAACCGGGTGCGGCCGATCTAGCGCAGCATGTTGCCAAAGCGTTACCAGCCGCACTCCAAACTGTTCAACAAGCACAATACCGAAACTTTGTTGCACCGGTGAAGATATATGTTTGCGCGAGCATTGAGAGCTTTAAAGCGTATGGTGCCCCTAGCGGCCGGGAAGGAGGTTTCGTACTCAATAAGCGCCTTTTCATTTCGCCAAAACCCGAGAATACCGCCGAACGGATAACCAGGGTCCTGACGCATGAATTGTCGCATCTGCAAATTGAACAACAAACTGGATTGCTTAAATCGGCACGTATCCCATCCTGGTTCAAAGAGGGATTGGCGGTCTATGTAGCAAAAGGCGGTGGAGCCGAAACCGTAACCGAAGATCAAGCACGGAACGCGATTCAACAAAATAAATATTTCCAGCCGGAAACTGAAGGTAGCCTACTATTTCCGAAGCGAGCCCGCGACTATGGATTGGAGCCTCATATCTTCTATCGAGAGGCAAGCATGTTTGTTGCCTATCTGAACCACCTGGACGATGCGAAATTCAAGAGTTTCCTGCTGGCAATTCAAGATGGACTACCATTTTCGACTGCATTCGAAGATGCTTATGGTGTCGACATCGGAGATGTCTGGTCAGACTTCCTTGCCGAAATGAAGAAACCCAACACGGCGTTCGAGAGGGACGCGCCAAAAACGGCGCGCCCCTCAACTTTACGTTAGTCCAGAAAAAGAGAGAGGTCTTGTCAATAGGTGTGTAAAAAGCCATCAGGCGGCCATCCTTTCAAGCACCTTCGATTCGCATTTCATAATCCCGTCGACAAACTGTTTTTCTTCGTAAACATTCTGCAATAACCCATAACCCTTCAATGCTC